>DAITAO010000013.1:0-51665 GCA_036824245.1 Gaiellaceae bacterium
TGCCGGGGGAGGGAGTCGAACCCTCACGCCCCGTAGAGGGGCACCTGATTTTAAGTCAGGCGCGTATGACCGATTTCGCCACCCCGGCTCGCCGCCAAGCGTAGCGGCCTAGTTGCCGCCGGGCTGGTTGTTTTCCATGGGCACCGGCTCTGGCCCATGGCCGCGATAGGTGTCGCGAAACGTCTCGAAAGCGTTGCGGTCGAAGGTCGGACAGGTGGCGGCGTGCGCCTTGCCGTAGTCGCCGTCCTGGCCGTAGCTGTCGGAGTCGCCTGTCCAGGCGGTGATGGCGACGCGGCGGCCCAGGCTCGGGTACGGCGTGCCCAGCATGGCGACCGGATTGTCCATGTAGAAAGCGCGCAGCTGGTCGACGGTCGACCTGGGGACCTCGCTGCCCCACCACAGGATCACGCCGCCGTGCTCCTCGTTGTGGACGACGCGTTTCGGACTCACCGGCTCGTCGTAGAATGCCCAGACGGCGGTCTCGCCCCAATGGGCGCCGCCGGCCGGCGGATTCGTGTTCCACGTCACGTTCACGTCGAGCGACGGGATGTGCATCACACCGGGCTGGTACGGCTTCGGCGAGACGTGCCTGATCGTGCAGCCGGCGGCACGCATCGCCTCGTTGACCCTCGCGTCGTCGGGCTCGCCGTTATCGCCTCCCAAAAAGGTGAGGAAGGCAATCACGCCCACCAGCATCACGATGCCCGAGGCCGAGAAGGCGGCGAGCATCAGCAGGCGCCGGTCCTGCCCGGGCGGCTTGCCGGTACGGGGCTTCGGCGCCTGCACCCGCCTGGGCGGCGACGGGGTCTGTGTCTTTCGGGCCAAGGCCACCGCAAGGTAGCAGCGGCATATGACCGGATTGCGCGACCCGCCTGGCACTGCGGCGCGTGATGCCGCATACTCGCCCGCGAGGAAAGGAGGACGAATGGGATTTCTAGACAGATTGCTCGGGCGTGGGAAGAAGGCTGTGGGCGATGTGACCGGCGATACCTCGACGTGGCGCGAAGGCGCACACCAGGAGGCCGAGGGCACAGCCGAGGACCGTGCCGACGCAGCCGAGTCGCAGGCGCAGGCGGCCCGCGAAGAAGCGGCCGAGCACCGAGCAGAGCGCACCGACAACCCGTAGCGCTCGCGGCCGCTCGGGCGTGCGGCCCCGGGCGGCCGGCTCTGCCGTCCGAACCGCTCCCTACCGTTTATAGGTCCATGATCGTGATGCTCGTGGTCCTGCTGGCATTCGCCGCCTTCGCGGCTCTCGCGGTCGTCGGCGCGCGGCTCCTCCGCTCGGAGTTCACGCGGCTGCACGCAGGCAGCGGCTTGCAGCTCACGGAGCGCAACGCCGAGGTCGACCGGCGCCTGCAGGCTCTGGTCGAGACGATGGACCGCCGGCTCGGCGAGCTGGACACGAAGGTCGACCGCCGCCTCGAGAGCACCTCACGCACGGCCACCCAGATCCACGAGCGTCTGGGCAAGGTCGACGAGGCGACGGCGCAGATGCTCGAGCGGGCACGCGACCTCGCCCGGCTGGAGCAGGCGCTCCGCCCGCCCAAGGCACGCGGCGGCTTCGGTGAGTTACTGCTCGGAAACCTGCTGGCCGACAGGCTCCCTCCAGACGCGTATTCGCTCCAGCACACGTTTTCAAGCGGCGAGCGCGTCGACGCGGTCATCAAGGTCGACAAGCTGATCCCAGTCGACGCCAAGTTTCCGCTCGACAACTTCCACCGGTTCGTGGAGGCCGACTCGGAGGACGAACGCCAGCTGTACGAGAAAGCCTTCGCGCGGGACCTCAAGGGCCACGTCGACGCCATCGCACAGAAGTACATCCGGCCCGCCGAGGGGACGTACGACTTCGCACTCATGTACCTACCGGCCGAGTCCGTGTACTACGAGCTCGTCTGCGGACGCACCGGGGCGCTGCTCACACACGCCCACGCGAAGCGAGTGTTCCCGGTCTCGCCCACGACCCTGACGGCGCAACTGCAGGTCATCGCGCTCGGGCTCAAGGGGCTCCAGATCGAAGAGCACGCTCAGGAGGTGATGGCGTACTGCGCGGCGCTGCAGAAGGACTTCGCGCGCTTCAAGGAGGACTTCGACCTGGTGGGTACGCACCTCGGACGGGCGCAGACCAAGTACGGGGACGCGGAGCGCAGGCTCGACCGCTTCGACGGCAGGCTCCAGCAGGCCGCCGATCACGAGCCGGTGGAGGGCGAAGCCGAGGAGCTCGCGCTGGAGCTACCCCGCGCCCTGGACGCTGCCTAGCCCAAGCGCGCCAGCCGGTGAACCTCAGCCGGCGCCGGTCCGCCGCGGGGGAAGCGGGCTAGTACCTGAGCAACGCGCCGATGCCCTCGACCGGATCGAGGTCGCGCCGGCGCACCAGCGCCCGCACCGCACCGCCGTGCGCCAGGGTCTGGTGGACGGCGAGGTCGAGTCCGTCGCTGCGCGGCTCCATCTCCGTGCCGTCGAGCGGGCAGCGGCCGCCCGAGACGCCCACGCGCCCACACGCCGGGCACTGCCAGGCGTCACGTTCGGCGCCCGCGCTGAACACGAGCAGTTCCACGCGACCGTCCGACGCGGCTTCGAGCGTGTTCTCCCACCCTGCCGCCGCGCGGCCGTTACGACCGGTCTCCTCGCGCCAGCGCTCGACGATCTGTGCCTCCTCGGCCTCGCGGGCGCGCTCGAGCTCCGGCGCCACGACCTGCAGCAGATCGGCCGGCGTCGCGTGTGCCTCCGCCTGCGTCCAGCCGACGATCGCCCTGCGGACGTCGGGCGCGAGCATGGCTTCGAACTCGCTGCGCATTTCCTCGCTGCAGACGACGACCAGCTGCGATGGACGCAGACGGCGCACATGCCGGCCGAGCTCGTCCGCCACCGTGCGCAGATGCTCGTCGACGAGCTTGTCGATGTGACGCTGGAAGCGCGCCTGCGACCAGCCGCCCTGATCGTGGCGGCCTGGTTGTTCTTCGAAGCGGTCGACGAGATCTTCGAGACGACCGCCGCGCAGCCTGTAGACGCGGCCCTGCTCCCGGGAGACGACTGCGACGAGCGCGCCGTCGCCCCGCCCGACGAGCGGAACCAGCGGAGTCAGGTACAGCTCCCGGCCGACGTGCACCTCGTCGACAACCGGTTCCGTCAGCGGCAGCGGACGCCAGAGGTTGTCGAGGCCCGAGCAGAACACGGCCACCCCATGTGCGCCGTCGCGAACGAAATCGTCCTCGAAGTAGCGCCGAATGCGTTCGAAATCGTCGCGCAATGCCTGCCGCTGGTGGTGGGTGAGGTCGGACCGGCCGGCACCGTCGGACTTCAGCCCTTCGTCGAGCAGCGAGCGCACGCGGGTAGCGGCGTCTCCTGCCGTGGGAGTCGTGCTCGGGTCGAGATCGGCGTAGAGGCTGACCGCACAGCCCTTCTGCGCGCGGAAGGCTGCGAGCTGTTTCAGGCTGTCCCAGCTGATCGTTGCCGCCAACCGTCTCCTCTCGTATCCGAGGGGCGGGATATTAATCCGGCGACAGGCTGCCCCCTACCCTTCGTCCGTGCACGTGTACACGATCGGGCACGGCACGCGTCCGAGCGAGGAGCTCGTCGCGTGCCTCAACGAGGCGGGAGCGCGCACACTCGTCGACGTACGACGCTTCCCATCCTCACGCCGCAACCCGCAGTTCAACCAACCGGCGCTTGCGCAGGAGCTGGAGGCCGCAGGCATCGTGTACCGGCACGAGGTCGAGCTGGGCGGCCGCCGAACGGGCGAGCCGGGCGAGGAACGCTTCGGATGCATCCGAACGCCGGCCTTCCGCAGTTACGCGGCGCGCATGGGCACAGACGTCTGGCAGGCGGCGCTCGCAGGCGCGCTCGCGCAGCCCGCACCCTGCTTCATGTGCGCGGAGACGCCCTGGTGGCGCTGCCACCGCAGTCTCATCGCCGAGCTGCTGGCAGCCCGCGGCCACGTCGTCGTCCACCTGATGCGTCCCGGCGAACGGCTTCCGCACCGGCCGTCAGAGGAGGCAGAGGTGCGGGACGGCCGTCTCTACCTGTGCGGCGAGCTGGTGGCGTAGCGGCCGGATCTCCCACTCGACTCGGCAAGCCGCGGCTCGTTTCGGCCGTGCCCATCCTGGCCATGGCGAGCGGGGCCGGCCGCGGGCCTCCCTCCGGTTTCACGCTACCGCGGCCAGGCGCGTGAATGTGGTACGAAAATGCGCCGAAAGCTTCAGAAACCCACCGTTTCGCCCGGCACCCGGGGAAGTTTGGCGCCGTCCGTATCGTTGAATACCTTGACGGCCGCAGCCTTGCGGCCGACGCTACTAGAAGGAGCACAGTGAACGAGACAGACGTCCGCGACGTGATCATCATCGGGGGCGGCCCCGCCGGCTACACCGCCGCCCTGTACGGCGCGCGGGCCAACCTGAACCCGCTCGTCATCGAGGGATTCGCCTGGGGCGGCCAGCTGATGATCACGAGCGACGTGGAGAACTATCCCGGCTATCCCGAAGGGATCCTGGGGCCCGAGATGATGACGGACTTCCGCCGCCAGGCGGAGCGCTTCGGCGCCGAGTTCGTGACCGACGACGTCACGCGCGTCGATCTGACTGCTGACCCGCCGCGCGTTTGGGTGGGCGACGACGAGTACCGGGCGCGTGCCGTGATCATCGCGACGGGCGCAACAGCCCGGCAGCTCGGCATCGGGTCCGAGCAGGCGCTGCAGGGACGTGGCGTGTCCTACTGCGCCGTGTGCGACGCGGCCTTCTTCGGCGGCAAAACCGTCGTTGTGGTGGGCGGCGGCGATTCGGCGATGGAGGAAGCTGTCTTTCTGACGAAGTTCGCGTCACGAGTGATCATCGTCCACCGCCGGGAAGAGTTCCGGGCCTCGCCGATCATGCTCGACCGTGCCCGGGCGAACGACAAGATCGAGTTCGTGACGAACGCGGTCGTGGAGGAGGTGCTGGGCTCCGACGAGGGTCGCGTGACCGGCGTGCGCATCCGCGACCTCCTCAGCGGCGCGTCGACCGAGCTGGATGCACAGGGCCTGTTCGTGGCCATCGGCCATGACCCGAACACGGCGCTCTTCCGCGAGCAGCTCGACCACGACGAGGCCGGCTACCTGGTGACGCAGCCGGGGTCGACGGCCACGAACATCGCCGGGGTGTTCGCCGCCGGCGACGTCGTCGATCACATCTACCGGCAGGCCGTCACTGCGGCGGGCTCCGGCTGTATGGCGGCGCTGGACTCCGAGCGCTACCTCGCGGCGCAGGAGGGCCATGAGGCCTCTGCCTTGACCGCGCCTCGGCCAGAGGCGGAGGCGGCGGGCGTCTAACCCCTGGCTACGATCGCTGGGTGCCGTACTTCATCTGCCCCAACTGCAAGGAGCGCTCGATCGATCACGACGGCCGCGAGGGTCTGACGCGGCGCGCAGTTTCCTGCGCGCGCTGCGGATTCGGCTTCCTGTTCGAGCTGCTCGACGACTACTACCCGGCGCCGACAACCGGCTTCGTCGTCTGTGATGCCGGCGCGCGCATCCTGGCCACTGGCCGTGGCGTGTTCGAGCTGTCCGGCTACTCGGAGGGCGAGCTGCTCGGCCAGGACGTCGTCCGAGGGCTCGACCTGAGCGGCTTCGAGGAGGCGCGCAATCCGGTGCGGCTCTCGATCGAGTGGGGAGTACGCCGACTCGGCGAGCAGTTGGAGCTTCGCACGCGAGCGGGTACGCGCAAGCGCATAGTCGCCGACTTCTTCCCGGCGTACGACGCCGACGGCGGTCTGCTCGTGGCGTTGACGCCGAGCTGACTCGGTGGCGACGCTGCCCGAGCGGGCGGACGTCGTCGTCGTCGGTGGCGGCATCACCGGCGCCTCGCTGGCCTATCACCTGGCCGCCGAGTGTGACGTCGTCCTGCTTGAACGCGGCGCCATCGCGGGCGGCCCGACGGGGCGCTCGACGGCGATCCTCCGGGCGCATTACTCCCAGCCGCTGCTCGTGCGCATGGCAGCTCACGGCCTGGGCGTCTACGAGGATTTCGAGCAGACGACCGGCGCGTCGAGCGGCTTTGCGCGAAGCGGCGTCCTCTGGTTAGTTGGGCCCGTTGACCGCGGAGCGCTGGAGGCAAACGTGGCGCTGGCCCGCGACGAAGGCGTCGCGATGGAGGTGCTGGAGCCCGCGCAGGTCGCCTCGCTGGACGCGCGCCTGAGCATCGAGGGCCTCGGCGGCGCGTGCTGGGAACCTGCAGGCGGGCATTGCGACCCCTATCTCGCCACCGCCGGATTCATCCAGGCTGCGGTGCAGCAGGGAGCGCATGTAGCTGAGTGGACAAGGGTGCTGGCCGTCGCGCCGGGCGGCGTGGACACCGCGCAAGGCCGGATCCGCACCGATGCGGTCGTTGTCGCTGCAGGCCCGTGGAGTCCCCAGTTGCTCGCTCCGCTCGGCTACGACCTGCCGATCGCGCCGGCCCGGGCCGAAGTCGGTCGCTTCCGCCTGCCCGCCGACTTCGGGCGGGCGCCGCCGGCGGTCGCCGACCTCACCGAGCTGCAGTTCTACATCAGACCCGGCGAGCCCGGATATCTCGAGGTCGGCACCCTCGACCCGTCGCACGCGGACGAGCCGATTGACCCCGACCGCTGCCCGGAGGGCGCGGAGCCCGAGACACTCGCTGCCTTCGAGCGCTCGCTGGTGACACGCATCCCGGCGCTGGCCGGCGGCCACTGGCGGGGCGCCTGGTCCGGCGTGTACGACGTGACGCCCGACTGGCAGCCGGCGATCGGCCCCGTTCCCGGCGTCGAAGCGGTCTACGTCGCGGCCGGCTTCTCAGGGCACGGTTTCAAGCTGGCCCCGGCGGTGGGCGCCTCGCTGAGCGGCCTCGTCGCCGACGGCGACTGGGGCCTGTTCGACCTGGCGCTCTTCGATCCGGAACGATTTGCGCGCGGCGAACTGATCGACTCGCGCTACGGCTACTCGGTGGTGGGCTAACCCCCACCCCTCCGCCCGCGTCGCTCTGTCGAGGCTAGCCGGGCATTTCAGACAGCGACGTAACGGGTCCGGGGCGAATCGCGGACGGCACGTCCACGCGGCTCGACGGGCAAAGGTCGTTGAGGACGCACTCGGCGCACCGCGGCGCGCGCGCGAGGCACACGCGGCGGCCGTGCCAGATGAGCAGGTGCGGGAACAACGCCCAGTGCTCGCGTGGAACGAGCCGCTGCAGATCACGCTCGATCTTGACCGGGTCGTCGTGCCGTGTCAGCCCCAGGCGCTGCGAGAGCCTGCGCACGTGCGTGTCCACCACGATGCCCTGGGGCTCCCCGAGCTCTGCGGCTACGACGTTGGCGGTCTTGCGCGCGACGCCCGGCAGGCGCAGGAGCTCCTCGAGCTTATGCGGTACCTCGCCGCCGTAGTCGGCGAGCAGCATCGCCATCGTGCCGCGCAACGCCTTCGTCTTCTGGCGGTAGAACCCCGTCGCGAAAATGTCGCGCTCGAGTTCCTCGCCGGGCACGGCAAGGTAGTCCTCGGGGCGCCGGTACTTGCGAAACAGCTTTTCGGTGACCCGGTTGACATTGACATCTGTTGTCTGAGCCGACAACATAACCGCGACCAAAAGCTCGAGGGGCGACCGCGAGCGCAGGGCGATCGCCGCGTCAGGGTGCTCAGCGATGAGCCGCTCGATGATCGGGCGGATGCGCTCTCGTCTGCGGCCGACTCGCCGGCGGGCCTCGCGGACGTAGCTACGAGCCACGCCCGGCGAACTCGGGCCGGTCGAGCGCCAGCTGCTCGAAGAAGTCGACGGCCGCGTCCGGGGTCTCGGGCTCGATCAGCGTCTCGCGCACGAACTCGTCTGCCTCCGGATAGCCGCTCGCGCGGTACGCCTCAGCGGCCGCCTCCAGGTCGTACGTCGTGCGCCGCTGCTCGACGTCCGGCCCCAGCAGCGTCCAGTAGGCGCCGGGCTCCTCCTCGTACGGGAGACCCACGCTGCCGGCGTTCACGACTGTGATGCCGTTGACGGTCCGCAGCCACTGGGAGTGCGTGTGGCCGCACAGAATGAGGCCGGCCTCGACCCCGGCCACCGCCTCGCGTAGCCGCTCCTCGGGAGTGGCGCGTGTCAGGACCTCGAGATCGCTGCGCGGCGAGCCGTGGCAGAAGAGCACCTCACCAAGCCCGTTGACAGACATCGTCAGCGTCGTCGGCAGGGCGCCCAGGAAGGCGAGCCGCTCGGCACCCAGGCGGTCGCGCGTCCAGTCGACGCGCTCCCGCGACAGCCCTTCGAGGTCGGGCGTGGGCTCGGCGAGCTCGCGCTCGGCGTTGCCCCGGATGAAGCGGACCCGCTCCCCTAACGTACGCAGACGCTCGAGCGTCTCGACCGGGATAGGGCCCGCGGCCACGTCGCCGCCCACTACGATCGTCTCGACGTCCTCGCGATCGACCTCGGCGAGCACGGCCTCGAGCGCGGTCAGGTTGCCGTGGACGTCGTACAGGGCCGCGACGCGCATACGGGCGGGCAGTCTAGTGACGCGTCGCCGCCGCCCCGGCTGGACGAGCACCCGGGGCGGACTGTCGGGTCCTCGCAAGGCGGAGATGCTTTGCAGGGCGAGGAGGGCCGGCGCTACGCAGCGACGGTGGCGCGCGAGGCCGTCGCCTGCGGGAGACGCGGGCCGGCGCAGACGACGTCGAGCGCCGGGCAGCCGGAGCACGCACGCTCCGACGGAGTCGGCCAGAACCGGCCGGCCGAGATGGCCGTGATCGCGTCGGAAAGCTCTCGTTCGAGCTCGGGAACGTCGTCATGCCCGAAGGTGGCCGACACGACGGCGTCAGGCTTCTCGAGGAACTGGTAGGCGACCTCGACGCTGCGGGCCCCTTCCCGCAGGCAGGCCAGTGCGTAGACGAGGCGCTGCAGGCGGTACTCCGAGGCGACGATCTGCTCGGGGTCCTCCTCGGCCAGTGAGTTCGTCTTGTAGTCGACGACGAGCGAGTCGCCGTCGGCTCGGTGCACGACGTCGAGGTAGCCGTGGAGCAGGACGCCGTCGTGCTCGAACGTGAAATGGCACTCACGACGGGCACCTTCGAGCCGTGCGACCCGCTCGGCGAGCGGCGATTCGCAGTAGTTCTGGACGAAGCCCCGCACCGCCTGAACGTCCGGCGCCGTCGCGGCGGGGTACTCGGCGCGGACGCGGGCCTCGAGCTCGTCGGGCACCCGGGGCGCGCTCAGGTCGACGCGCTCGAGCAGCCCGTGGACGGCGCTACCGATCTCCGTTGCGCCGAGACCCTCGCGGCCGGGCACATCGTCGCGTACGTCGGCGGGGCGCATGCCCGCCACGCGTTCTGCGTAGTAGCGATACGAGCACCGCTCGAACGTGGCGAGCGCCGTGAAGGACAGCTTGCGCACGGGATGAAGGGACGGCTCCGGAACGCCCGCAAGCGGCGGAAGCACGGGCGCCGGCTGGAGCGGCGACGGACCGTTGGCGGCGAAGAGCTCGAGCTGCGCCGGCGCCTGAGCCTCGTCGAGTGCGACCTCGAGCTCCGCCTCGGGCTCATCGGAGAGACGGTCGAGCCGCACGAGCAGCCGCGCACCGTCTCGCTCCAGCTCGAGCGGGACGCTGTCACAGGCAGCGAGCTCCCCGGCTGCATCAAGCCGTCCGAGCACCCACCCCATCGGAGTTCCGGGATCGGCGCGATCGAAGTCGACCGAGCCGGCGACGATGAGCCGGTCGATCGCGCGGGTCATGGCTACGTAGTAGAGGCGCAGCCGCTCGGCCCGCTCATCAGCCTCGCGCCGTGCGTGCAGCTCGTCGTAGTCGAATGCGCCGCGCCGCTCGCTCGTGGCCGGGTCCACGATGCGGAAGCCAAAACGGCCGTCCGACAAGCAGAGAATCTCGTCGGGAGAGGGCGAAGCGCGGTCGCGGCCCGCATCCGCGACGACGACGACCTTGAACTCCAGGCCCTTGGCTGCGTGGATCGTGAGCAGGCGAACGGCGTCGGCACCCTCCTCCTCGGCGACAGCCTCCAGCTCCCTGGCCCCGACTGCCTTCTGGTCGCGCACGAACGAGACGAAGCCCTCGATGTCGCGGCCCCGCAATTCCTCGTAGGAGCGCGCCAGTCGCGCGAGCTTGCGGATGTTCGCGTACCTGCGGCGCCCGTCCCACTGCGCGAGCACGGCCAGGTCGTAGTCGTGCTCGGTGACGACCGCCTCGCACAGGCGCTCGAGCGGCAGGCGAGCTGCGGCGTTCGCCAGCCGGTCGTAGCGCTGCCTGAACGCAGCCAGCAGCCGTGCATCGCGGTCGTCGAGGTCCGGCACGCCGCGCTCGATGCCCACGAAGAGCGGCCGTTTTGGGGCGGCCCGCCGGAGCAGGACAAGCGCATCGTTGGAGAGACCGACGAACGGCGAGGCGAGCACCGTGACGAGCGCCTGGTCGTCGTAGCGGTTCTGGATCAGGCGCAGGTAGGCGAGCAGGTCGACCACCTGCTGCTGGCCGAAGTAGCCGCGCCCCGTGGCACGGTAGGTGGGCAGGCCAAGGGCGCGCAGCTCCTGCTCGTACCACTCGGCGTCCGTCCCAGCCGCGAAGAGCAGCACGATCTCGCCGGGCCGGGCGTCTCCTGCGTCGACGAGCTCATTCACGCGCCGCGCCACGTGGCGCGCCTCCGCGCGACGCCAGTGTGTGCCGCTGCCGGAGTACGCGGCCTTGTCGGTGACGAGCAGCTCCACCGGGTGGCCGAAGACCGGGTCTGGAAAGTCGCCAGATGCCGTGAGCGGCTGGAACTCGTCGCCGAACTCCTCCCGGAACAGGAAGTTGACCGCCGCCAGCACCTCCGGCCGGGAGCGATAGTTCTGCGCCAGCGCCAGACCGCCGCCCCCCGCGCTCCTCCGCTCACGAAACACCTGAACGTCGGCGTGCCGGAACCCGTAGATCGACTGGAACTCATCGCCCACGAAGAAGACGTCCTTCTCGCCGGGGCCGGCCGAGATGAGATCGACGAGCTCACATTGCAGCCTGTTCGTGTCCTGGAACTCGTCGACGCAGATCTGGCGGAAGCGGAGCTGCTCGCGCTCCCGGATATCGGGCCGGTGCACGAGCAGGTCGCGCGCCGCGAGCTGAAGATCCTCGAAGTCGAGCGCGGACTCGCGGTCCTTGGCCGCCGCGTACTCGCCCGCGAACCGGTCGAGCAGGAGCTGCAGCAGATCGCGGTCATGGGTCGCCAGCTCGTCGAGTGCCGCCTGTTGCGCCGCCTTCCGCGACTCCTCGTAGCTCGCCGACCGCTCACCCTGTGCACGATGGGCGCCGAGGTCGAGGAGCTGGTCGGCGGACGGGTCGCGACTCAGGATCTCGAGCATGCGGGACGCGTTGGCGCGCTGCAGGTCGGTGGCTGCGGCGTCGTCGGCGAGACAGCGGGCCGCTTCGCGCAGCGCGTCGACGCGCTCGGTGAACAGCGGCGCCTCACCGAGCTCGAGCACGAGCTCACGCCCTGCCGAGCGAAGCGTCTCGTAGATGCCCGTCAGCATGCGGCGCAGCCCGTTGACGCTGTACGTGGCGAGCAGACGAAGCCGGTCGGGCTCGCCGCCCGAGCAGAACCCGGCGAGCGCAGCCTCGAAGGCCTCGCCGCGCAGCACCGCCGCCTGCGGCTCGTCGAGCTCCCGGAAGCGCGGGTCGAGCCCCGCCTCGAAGGGGTAGGCCTTGAGCAGCCGGTTGCAGAAACCGTGGATCGTGGAGATCCAGGCGCCGTCGAGCGCCCGGGCCAGGTCATGGCGGCTGCGCTCGCGCAGCTCGGCTCGGATGCGGCCCCGCAGCTCCCCGGCTGCCCGGTTCGTGTACGTGATGACGAGCAGCGAGTCCACGTCGACGCCCTCTTCGCATACCGCTCGTACGAAGCGCTCCACGAGCACCGCGGTCTTGCCCGTGCCGGCGCCGGCGGACACGAACACCCGCCCGCGCGCATCGATCGCCGCAACCTGCTCGGGATTCGGCCGCTCCCTCACGCTCTCGGCACCCGGCACATCGGCCAGACGTCACACCACGACGGGCACTCGCCGCCGCGTGGATCGTGGCGCACATCCCCCACACGGATGCGTCCCGCGAGCGAGCGCGCCGACTCGCGCGAAGCTTCGACCTGCGCCCAGAAGGCGTCGTCGTCCAGGTAGTCGTTCCGAGCAAAGCCGGGCAGGTCTTCGCGCGCCTCGCCGCGCAGCAGCCCCCGCGCCTTGCGGTCCCCAGCCAGCGGCCGGTACAGACCCCCCAGCGGCTCGATGCCGACCAGATCGCGGAGTACGAGCATGTAGAGCGGGATCTGCAGGCGCAGCTCTCGTTCGATCTCGCGCGCCGAGGGTGCTCCCTTCCCCGACTTGTAGTCCTGCACGATGCCGCGCGCCGAGAAGGGATCGACGTCGATCCGGTCGATCTTGCCGGCCAGCACGACGTCGTCGCCGACGTCGAGACCGCGCTGCAGCTCGGGGGCCGAGCGCTCGCTCCCGAACGAGACCTCGAACTGCCGCGGGACGAGACCGAGGCCGCTCGCAGCCTCGTCGCGCACAAACGCCTCGAGATCCCGCCAGAGCCCGCCGTCGAGCGCGCTGCGCTGGAGGTCGGTCATGTCCATGCGCACGCCGGCCAGCGCCTCGGCGAGGCAACTGCGCAGAACATCGACGGCCGCCTCCACGTTTGTCTCATCCACGCGCTCGACGCCCAGCTCCTTGGGCAGCCGCGTGAAGAACTTGTGCAGAGTCGAGTGGGCTACCGAGCCCCGGAGCTTCGCGTCGACCTCGGCGTCGATCGTCTTGGGGTCGATGAGCCGCTCGAACAACCAGGCCGACGAGCAGTCGGCAAAGCGCTCGAGCTCCGTGACGTTGAAGGTCGCGCGACTGCGCAGCTGCTCGAGCGCGAGCGGGTGGCGAAGCCTGGTCGGCCTTCGGGACGCTGCCAGCGCGCGCTCCAGGCGCCGTTCCCAGCCGTTCGCCCGCCCGAGGGCCTCTGCGAGCTCGCCGCTCTCCGGATCCGCCGCGAGCGCGGCCAGGGCCCGCAGCCGCTCGCGCTCCGTGGGGGCGGCCTCCAGGGGCCAGGTAAGCGCCGAAAGCGGGCGGCGCCGAGTCCAGCGCACCACGTCGTCGGGGTCGAAGAGGCCGGTGACCTCTTCCCAGAACGGGCTCGGCTCGCGCGGGGTGCCCTCGTCGCCGGCCGCCTCGCGTACGAGGTACAGCCGGCGCGTGGCGCGCGTACAGGCCGTATAGAAGAGGTAGCGGTCGCGACTGATCGGATCGGGCCGCTGGAGCCGTCGGCCGAGCCGCCGGCGTGCTTCGTCGTCGAGAAACGGGGACGCTGAGGCGCGGCGGGGCAGGCTGCCCTGCTCGAGACCCAGGACGAAGATCGCTTCGAAGCGTCGCGTGCGTGCGCGCAGCAGGTCCACCACGGCGACGCGGCCGGGCTCGCCGGCGCCGCGCGGCCAGACCGTGGCGCGCTCGAGCGCAGCGACCACGTCGTCACGGACCAGCGAGCCTTCCAGCCGCTCCCAGCCCTCGAGCTCGTCGAGCAGGCGGGCGCAGGTCTCGTGTGCGCGCAGGTCCTGCCTCGACACCTCCCCGACCGGAGGCCGATCGAGGCCGTGCGCAGCCCGCAAGAGCGTGGCGCTCGCCGCGCGCACCGCAGACAGCGCCGAACGCTCTTCACGCAGGGCGTCGAGCACGGGCAGGCGCGCGCCGCGGAGCGCCTCCATCTCGTGCTCGACCCGCTCGGGTGCGGTGATCGCCCGGCCACGCAGGCGGCCTTCCACGTAGTCGGCGCTGGAACGCGCCAGGCCGGAATAGGGCGAGCGCAGGAAGACGAACAGATCACGGCGCCCGCCGCCGAGCCATGCGAACCGGAGCAGCGCGAGCAGCGCCTGGCCGTACGGCGTCTGGCCGAGCCGCTGGGGTGCATCGACCGCATACGGGACGCCGAGCGTGACGAGGGCGGTCTCGAGCGGTGTGCGCAGCCGCTCGAGCGAGGGGCAGACCACCCCGATCTGCTCCGGGGCGGTGCCGCTGCGCACGAGCTGCAGGATCTCCTCGCCGACCAGCTCGAGAGTGCCCCGCGTGCCTGCGCCTTCGAAGAAGCGCACCGCGCCCTCGATCGGCGGCGCCGGGGGCGGCCGGTCCGAGAAGAGCGCGCGCTCGACGTGCACGACAGCGGGATGCGCCACCGCGTCGAAGGCCGGCGGCAGCTCCTCCGTGCGCCCGCCGGCAAGAGCCGCCAGATCCTCGGCGGTCGGCTGAAGCGCGGCGAAGGCTGGCCGGCCTGGCTCGTAAGGCAGCGACACGGTCACGTCGGCCCGTCCGGCAAGCGCCTCCAGCAGGCCCCACTCGGCCGCTGTGAGGTCTTCGAAGCCGTACGCGAAGACGGGCTGGCCCTGCCAGGCGTCGAGCTCGCCGGCGAGCCGTTCAACTGCGTACCCGCGCTGCAACTCCCGGTCCCAGACTCCGTACCGGTCGAGCTCGGCGCGGTAAGAGCTATAAAGGCCTTCCAGATCGCCGCCCACCTGTTCCGGGGCGACGAGCCCCGCCTCCAGCTCACGGATGGCCTCCCGAAGGGTCTCGACGAAACCAGGGGAGCGCGCGGAAGCGGCCAGCCCGTTCAGCGACGCACGCGATGCCGCACGGCGAAGCACCAGCATCTGCTGCGCGTCCGAGAGGACCGGCCGCTGCTCACCGGTCCGCGCGATCCGCCTGAACAGGTCGTCGAAGGTGCCGATCGCACCACCGAGCACTCCGTTTCCCAGCCGTACGAGGTCTCGCTCGACGCGCTCGACGTCCGACCGGTTGGGCACGATGAGGAACGGATCGCGTTCGATCGCGGCCAGATAGCGCTCGAGCAAGAGCGCGACCTTTCCGGCGTTCGCGGGGCCGGCGACCAGCGAGAGGGCCATCGGCCCATCGTAGTGTTGGCATCTGACAGCGCTCGAGGCCGCGCAGTGTCGAGCACCCAAAGAGCGAGAAATGCGTACGCGGCGGTGCCGTGTCCACGAGGCTTTCCGAAAGAGCAACGAGAGGGCGGGCGAGCCCGCCCTCTCGGGGTATCGCTAGGCGGCGACGGACTTGGGTCGGCGGCCGCGGCGTGCGACGGCCTGTCCGGGCAGCTTCCCTGCACAGTTGTCGCACAGGTCCGCCTGCTTCGCACCCCGGCGCGCGTCGGAATAGGTGAGTCTCATCATTGCGCCTTTGTTATCGCCCACTTCCGCGCCACAGTTGTCGCAGACGAGCACCGTCTTTCGGGCCATCATTTCCTCCTTCGCTGGTGCAACGTCGGTCGATCCTACTGCAGAAAAGATTCTGCATCTCAAGCAGCCGCTCGAGCCCGACGAATCCGCCACGAGCGTAGCAAGCTGAGGAGAGCCTGCTCCTCCGGGTCCAGTTCCCGATTTCGTGCGCCGACCAGGCGTAGATGTCGAGGCCTGAAATCCTCGATCGTGCGGCCGTCCAGGTACTGCTCGATGACCGCTGGACTGACGTAGGAGCTTCGAGCGACCGCAGGCGTGTTGCCGAGTCGCTCGCCCACTCTCCGCATCACCGCCGCGATCGCGCGTTTCGCCTGCGACTCGCTTTCGGCGGGGCCGTGCTCGGCAAGGGCGATCGCCGCGGTCAGGGTTCCGCCCCAGGTACGGAAATCCTTGGCCGTGAAGTCGTCGCCCAGATACTCGCGCACGTACTCGTTCAAGCGCGCGCCCGTGAGGTTGTAGAGCTTCCCGTCGAGCTCGTAACGAAAGAGGCGTCCTGCCCCGGGCAGGTCGAGTAACTGCTTGACGGCGGCGGCCAGCTCCGTGTCGACGAGCTGCGTACGAATAAGTGCGCGACCCTTGGTCGTGAATTCGAACGCTATTCGGCTGCCGCGCACACT
Source organism: Gaiellaceae bacterium (assembly GCA_036824245.1). Classification (GTDB taxonomy): domain Bacteria; phylum Actinomycetota; class Thermoleophilia; order Gaiellales; family Gaiellaceae; genus JACVRM01. The sequence continues at coordinate 15,814 of DAITAO010000013.1, forward strand.
GACGTGGCGCTTCTGCAATGTCGTGACGCCGTACGTGCGTGATTCGCGGGCGTAGCGATCGGATCCAACGCGAAACCAGCCCATGTCGATCAGGCGCACTGCAACGGCACTGGTCCGCTCGCGATCGTATGGATCCAGCTCCATGTGTGCTGTCATCGCCGCGCGGAAATCGGCGAGGCGTTCGGCGAAGTTGATCAGCCTGTCGAATTTCTCCTGCTCCTGTCGGGCCCGAAAGTCGGAGTGGTAGAGGTACTGCCGGCGCCCCGCGGAGTCGAGCCCGGTCGCCTGGAGCTTCGCCGTTGCACGTGGTGAGATGTGGACGTCGCGCCAGGCGGGCGGGATCGCAAGCGCTTCGATGCGCGCCAGCTTGGCTGGGTCAGTGATGCGCTTTCCGCGCGAGTCGAGGTAGCGAAAATGCCTCCGCGAGCCGACCCGCCGCCACCCTCGTTTCCGCGCCATCTCCCGGTTTTCACAGGCGCGCGAGCGCGTTAATCACGCTCACTAGAATTCGCCGGCCATGGGTGAGCCGACAATCGTCGTTCTGGAGGGTGACGAGACCGGCCAGGAGCTGCTCGAGGAAGCACTGCGCGTGCTCGATCCTGAGGTGACGGACGTCCCCGTGACCTTCGAGCGCTTCGACCTGTCCCTGGACTCCCGGCGGGCGACCCAGAACGGCGTCGTGTACGAAGCGGCGGCGCGCATCCGCGAAACGGGTCTGGGCCTGAAGGCCGCCACGATCACGCCCGAGGGGGCAGACGACGTGGGCTCGCCCAACCGCATCCTGCGTGAGGAGATCGGGGGCCGGGTGATCATCCGCACGGGCCGGCGCATTCCGGGAGTCGTCCCGCTCGGCGGAGTTCACGAGCCGATCTCCGTTGTGCGCATGGCAGTCGGCGACGCCTACGGAGCAAAGGAATGGCGCGAGGGCGAGGGCGCCGACGAAGTCGCCCTGCGCACGGAGCGCATCGAGCGGCGCATCTGCCGTTCGGTGGCCGAATTCGCCTTCCGCGAGGCCGAGCGAATCGGAGCCAAGGTGTTCGGCGGGCCCAAGTACACGGTCAGCCCGGTGTACGAGGGGATGCTGAAGGAGGAGATGGACGCCGCCGCCGAGCGTCACCCTGACGTGCCCTATGAGCCGCAGCTCATCGACGCGACGTTCGCCTTGTTGCTGAGTGCGTCCGGAGCGCCGCTCGTCATCCCGGCGCTGAACCGCGACGGTGACATCCTCTCCGATCTGGTGCTCCCGCTCTTCGGATCGATTGCCGGAGCAGAGTCGCGGCTCGTTGCGTTCGACGACGACTTCGTGCTCCAGGCGGTCGTGGCGGAGGCCGCACACGGGACGGCACCCTCCTTGCAGGGCAAGAACGTCGCCAACCCCCTCGCCATGGTGCTCGCGGGGTCGGCACTGCTCGGCTACCGGGGAGAGGACGCTCAGCGAGCCGGGCGTGCCATCCGGGAGGCCGCGCTCGAGGCGATCGCCCAGGGCGTGCGCACTGCCGATCTCGGCGGCCATGCGGGGACGACCGAGTTCACCGACGAGGTCATCGAGCGCACGCGCTCGAAGCTCGACGTCTGGGCAACGCTCTAGGGGCTCGCGGCTTTAGAGTGCCCGCGCCATGAAGGTCGGAGTGCCGAGGGAGACGGCGCCCGGCGAACGTCGCGTCGCGCTGGTTCCCGACGTGGTGGAACGGCTCGCCGGCGCCGGATTCGAAGTGGTCGTCGAGAGCGGCGCCGGCCGCGCGGCGGCGTTTCCGGATGAGGCGTATGCGGAGGCCGGCGCGCGCCTCGTCGACTCCTCGGAGGTGTGGAGCGCGGATGCCGTTGCCAAGGTGGAGCGGCCGTCGCCCGAGGAGATCGAGCGGCTCCGGCGGGGCGCCGTGCTGATCGCATTCCTCCACCCGCTGACCGATCAAGACACCACACGCCGGCTCGCCGATCAGGGCGTGGTCGCCTTCGCCATGGAGTCCATCCCGCGCATCACGCGGGCCCAGCCCATGGACGCCCTCTCCTCGCAGAGCACGGTGGCCGGCTATAAGGCGGTGCTGATCGCGGCCGACCGGCTGCCGAGGTTCTTTCCGATGCTGATGACGGCCGCCGGCACGGTGCCGCCGGCCAAGGTGCTCGTGCTGGGCGCCGGCGTCGCCGGCCTGCAGGCGATAGCCACGGCGCACCGCCTCGGCGCCGTCGTGTCGGGGTTCGATGTGCGGCCTGTGGTCAAGGAGCAGGTCGAGAGCCTCGGCGCCGCCTTCCTCGATCTCGGCGTCCGCGGCGAAGAGACGGCCGGGGGGTACGCGCGGGAGCTCACCGAGGAGGAGCAGCGCCGCCAGCAGCAGGAACTCGAGCGGCGCGTTCCCGAGTTCGACGCCGTGATCACGACGGCGGCAGTGCCGGGCCGGCCCGCGCCGCGCCTGATCCCGGCAGCTGCCGTGCGTGCGATGCGCGAGGGCTCGGTGATCGTCGACCTGGCCGCCGAGACCGGTGGCAACTGTGAGCTCACCGAGCCGGGGCGCGAGATCGTCGTGGACGGCGTCACGGTCGTCGGACTGCTCAACGTGGCTAGCACGATGCCGACGCACGCCAGCCAGCTCTACGCCCGCAACGTGTTGGCGCTGCTGACGCACCTGGCACCCGAAGGCGAGCTCAAGCTCGACTTCGAGGACGAGATCATCGCCGGCGCGTGCGTGACGGGTGCGGAGGTGCGGGCGTGAACAGTCCATTTCTGATCGAGCTCACAGTGCTGATCCTGGCCATCTTCCTCGGCGTGGAGGTCATCTCCAAGGTGCCGACGCTGCTGCACACGCCGCTCATGTCTGGCACGAACGCGATCCACGGCATCGTGCTGGTCGGCGCGATCATCGTCGCGGGACTCCCCGATCAGGAGACCTGGATCCGCGTGATCGCACTGGCCGCGGTTGCGCTCGGGACGATGAACGTCGTAGGCGGCTTCGTGGTCACCGACCGTATGCTCGAAATGTTCAAGAAGCGCGCGCCGGACCGGCAGCGCGAATGACGCGCGGCGACGCGATCACCCTGGCCTACCTGGCCACGATCGTCTGCTTCATCCTCGCGCTGCGCTTCCTGTCGTCGCCCGCGCACGCGCGTCTGGGGAACTGGGTCGGAGCGGCAGGCATGGCGATCGCCGTCGCCGCCACCTTCGCGCGCGCAGGGCTGCACAACTACTGGTCGATTCTGGCCGTGATGGCCGTCTCTACGCCCGTGGGTGCCTACGCGGCGCGGGCCGTGAAGATGACTGCGATGCCGCAGATGGTGGCGCTCTTCAACGGCGTCGGTGGCGGTGCGGCGGCGCTGGTCGCGCTCGCCGAGTTCCATGAGCGTGCCCCCGCTGCGGGGCGGCTGGACGAGAACGTGTCGGTCTCCATCCTGCTGAGCGCGCTGATCGGCAGCATCTCGTTCTCGGGCAGCATGGTCGCCTTCGCGAAGCTCCAGGAGCTGATCGGCGGGCGGCCGATCGTCTATCCCGGTCAGAAGATCGGCAACGGCCTGCTCCTGGCGGTCGTCGCCGCGCTCGGCGTGGCGATCCTGGCCGGAGAGGAGCAGCAGGGCCTGCTGGCGCTCCTGATCGTGGGCGCGCTCGTCTTCGGCGTGCTCTTCGTGCTCCCCATCGGCGGCGCGGACATGCCGGTCGTGATCGCGCTGCTCAATGCGTTCACCGGCCTCGCGGCGTCGGCGACCGGCTTCGTGCTCCACGAGAACGTGCTGATTGTGAGCGGAGCGCTCGTCGGCGCGTCGGGGACGTTGCTGACGCTGATGATGGCGCGTGCAATGGGCCGTTCCGTGGCGAATGTCCTCTTCGGCGCCTTCGGACAGCTCCAGGTCTCGCCCGAGGCCGCGATCGCGGGCGACGGCACCGTGCGCTCGACCACGGCCGACGACGTGGCCGTCATGCTCGCCTACGCGAAGCGCGTGGTCGTGGTGCCGGGCTACGGGCTCGCCGTCGCGCAGGCACAGCACGAGGTGCGCAAGCTGGCCGACGAGCTCGAGCGGCGCGGAGTCGACGTGCGCTACGCGATCCATCCGGTGGCCGGCCGCATGCCCGGTCACATGAACGTGCTGCTGGCCGAGGCGAACGTGCCGTACGACCAGCTCTACGAGATGGATCAGATCAACGGCGAGTTCCCGCAGACCGACGTGGCACTTGTGATCGGGGCCAACGACGTGACGAACCCGGCGGCCCGCAATGAGCCCGCCAGCCCGATCTACGGCATGCCGATTCTGGACGTCGACCAGGCGAAGAGCGTGGTCGTGCTCAAGCGCAGCATGAACCCAGGCTTCGCGGGCATCGACAATCCGCTCTACGCCGACCAGAAGACGGCCATGCTGTTCGGGGACGCGAAGGACTCGGTCGCCAAGCTGGTCGACGCGGTCAAGTCCCTTTAGGACACGTTCCTCGGGGTCCGGCCGCTGGCCTCCCTCCGGTTCCAGGCTATCCGCGAAACTCGTACGCGTGGGTGGCGAAACAGTGTCGAATTCGCACGGCTCAGCGTGACGAGGGTTCCGTTTCTCGCGGCGCGTCACGTCGAAGCGGCCGTCTCGCCGAGCGCTGCCGTCGATGCCGTGCGCGACGCCTTCATTGCCTACGCGCGCGGGGAGTGGACGATGCCGCCCAAGGTCTACGTGCCCGCCTATCCCGCCGGCGACTTTCGTGCGATGCCTGCACTCGGCGCCGGACACGCCTTGCTCAAGTGGGTGACGTCGTTCCCGGGCAACCCGGCCCGCGGCCTGCCGACCGTCACCGGCCTCGTACTGCTCTCCGACGCGTCAGACGGATCGCTGCGAGCCGTACTCGACACGGCATCCGTCACGGCGCTCCGCACAGGCGCCGCGGCCGTGCTGGCTGCCGAGACGCTCGCACGCACCGATGCGGGCATTGCCGCCGTGGTCGGAGCCGGCGTCAACGGCCGGGCGGTGGCGCGCACGTTTCTCGGACGCGGTCGCGACGTCTGGATCTGGGACATCGACGCGGCACGGGCGCAGGCCGCCGCGGATGAACTGGGCTGCGCGGTGGCGCCGAGCCGCAAGGCGGCACTCGGCGCAGACGTGGTCGTGACGGTGACGCCGGGCCTCGAGGTGCTGTTTCCGCCGGGATCGCTGCGCCCGGGACAGCACGTCAGCCTGATGGGTGCCGACGGTCCGGGCAAGGCCGAGATCGGGCCCGAGGAGCTCGCCCGTGTGCATGCCTTCTGTGACGACTGGGAGCAGGCGAGTCACAACGGCGATCTGCAGCATGCCGTCCGCGAAGGGCTCATCGAGCAGGATCAGGTGACGATGCTCGGAGATGTTCTGGCGGGCGCCGCACGAGGGCGCCGGGCGGACGACGAGGTCACCGCGTTCGACTCCACGGGCCTCGCCATCCAGGACCTGGGGGTGGCGCTCACGGCCTTCGCTCAATACCAGGCCGAGGCCGACTCTCCGCACTTCCAGGATGTGACGACGATCGAGGTACGCTGACGCCCGCAAGCGACAGGAGGAGGCAGCAATGAAGGGCAAGATCGTCCATATCGAGCTGCCGGCGCAGGACACCGCCCGCGCGCGCGAGTTCTGGGGCGAGCTGTGCGGCTGGAAGTTCCAGAGCTACGAGGGCCCGATCGAGTACCACATGTTCCAGGGTGAGCCGGGCGGGGCGATCTATCCGTCGCAGGAGGACGAGCGCGGCCCGATCGTCTACTTCGAGACCGACGACATCGAGTCCGAGGTCAAGAACGTCCGGAAGCTCGGCGGGCAGGCGGACGACAAGAGCCCGATTCCGAGCGTCGGTTGGTTCGCACGCTGCCAAGACCCGGAGGGCAACCCGTTTTCGCTCTTCGAGAACGATCCATCCGTCCCGGCGCAGGAGCACGCCGGCGCGCGCGCCGACACGGCCTAGTCTAGGCCGCTCGAGCAGGATCGAAGAACGCGAGCTCGGGCGCGGGCTGTCCCAGGACGGCCCGCGCCACGAGCTCGCCACACGCAAGTCCCATCACGTTGCCATGACCGGAATAGCCGAGCGCGCACCAGACGCGCTCGTGGCCCGGTACGCGGCCGACGAGTGGAAGACGATCGTCGGTGGTACCGAAGATGCCCGACCAGCGGTGCGTGATTCGCGGTAGCCCGCCGAGCAGGTCGCGCACGAATTCCTCGAGGCGCTCCTGGACGGTCGGCGTCGTCTCCTCGACGGCGGTGAACTCGGCCTCGAGGTCGGCATCGCGCCTGCCGCCCGCGACCAGCCGTCGGTCGGGCGGCTGGTGCCAGTAGTCGTAGCCGGAGCGAGCGTAGTGCGGGCACGAAAAGAAACGCTCTGTAAGCGGCTCGGTGACGAGCACCTGTCCGCGCGTGGGACGGACGGCAGCGTCGAGCAACGGCACGAGCCCTCCCGTATAGCCGTCGGTGGCGATCACGATCTGCGCGTCTCCCAGCTCCGCCAGGGCCTCAACGCGGCTTCGCTCGCGAATCTCGGCACCGGCAGCAGCCGCCTGAGCCGCGAGCCGCCGCACCCAGAGCGCCGGCTGGAGCGACCCGTCGTTCGGGTGAAGCAGCGCGCCGTGGTAACGCCCTTGCAGCGGAGGCGAGAGGTCGTCCCGCCAGCCGGCTTCGAATCCGTCCTCGAGCAGCGCAGCCTGCTCGGCGCGAAGCAGCTCCCGCTCGGCGCCGTCGGCTGCCAGCTTGCGGCTGCCGGTATGCGTAAAGGCGTCGCCGGCGAGCCCCGCCAGCCGCTCGAGGCCACGTTCCGTGAATCGCCAGAGCGAGCGCGCCGTGTCGCGTCCCAGCGCCGCACGAGCGTGGACGTAGGGCATCGCGGCACCACGCAGTGCGAAGCCGCCGTTGCGGCCGCTCGCGCCGGAGGCGATCTCGCGCGCTTCGTGGAGGCGCACGCGCAGCCCGGCCTGAGCCAGGGTGAGTGCGCAGGCGCAGCCGGTCACGCCGCCGCCCACGACGACCGCTTCGGGCGGCCCGGAGAGCCAAACCGCCGGCAGGGGGGCCATCGCGTCCTCGAGCCAGTACGAGTCGGCCATGCGCGGCCGATCGTAGTCACGAACCGGCCGTCCTCCGGTAGAGGCCGTCGCCCTCGGCAACGAGGCCGAGCAGCTCGAGCTCGCTGAGAGCCGCTGCGGCCGCTGCGGCGTCGAGGCCCGTGAGCTGCACGAGGTCGTCGATCGCTGCAGCGCCATCGGCAAGCGTGGTCAGCACCCGGGTAGCGGGCTCACCGAGCGACGGTGGCGTAGACGCACCGGGCTCGATGCCGAACGCGCGCAACACGTCCGCCGGCGTCGTGAGCGGCGCCGCCCCCAGCCCGAGCAGGCGGTTGGTGCCCGCGGAGAGCGCGGAGGTCCTGTCCCCTCCCGGCGAGAACACGAGGGGCGTACGGCGCAGCTCGTACTCGATCGGGCCCTTGATGCCGCGCCGTAGCGCCTCTTCGAGGGGTACTGGCTCGTCGGGACTCTCGAAGTCGGCCCAGGGCATGACGGCGGGGCCGAAGATCACCGCGTCGGGCCGGACGGTCGGCTCGATGAAGTACTCGCCCAGGGCGAGCTCGGGCCAGACGGCGACGTGAGCCGGCGCGTTGCTTGTGCGGCGCAGCGTGAAGGTGGAGAAGAGCTCCGTGAGCGCGGCCCGGAGCGCGTCTACGTCCTCGGCCGACGAGACCTGCCCGGCCACGGCTGCGCGCACCCGTGCGAGCTGTTCAAGCGTCTGCGCCTCGACGTCGCGACTGGCAGCGTCGTCCTCTGCGGCGCTCTCGCGCGCCTCGTGCTGCGCGAGAGACGCCTCGGCTGCGCTGAGCTCCGGCTCCAGCTCGCCGCGCAGCGAGTGCCAGTCCTCGGCGGAGATCTTGCCGTCGGTGTAGTCCCGGCGCACTCGCGTCAGGCGCTCCTCTGCATGGCGCAGCTCCAACTCGGCCTGCTCACGCAGCGCCTGCGCCTCACTCAGGCGGCCGACGTCTGCCTGCCAGAGCTGCGCGAGCGTCGCCTCTTCGTCAAGCCCGACGGAGCCGAAGTAGGCGAGGACGGCGTTGTCGATCGCCTCGCGCGGCACCTGGGACTGCTGGCAAAGCTCGTGTCCGCCGGTCTGGCGCCGCCGCGCGCAGACGTAGACCTCCAAGCCGGGCCGGTGGCGAAACGAGCGCGCGCTCATCGGCGCCCCGCACGCGCAGCGCAACAAGCCGCGCGTCAACAAGTGCGAACCCGCCGGGAGCCGCCCACGCCCCCCGCCCACCGATTCGCGCCTGGCGGCGCGCTGCCGCTGCGCGCGCTCCCACAGCTCCGGGTCGACGATGCCGTCGTGTGCGCCCCGGTAGACGACCCCGTTCAGTAGGACGTGCCCGGTGTAGACCGGGGAGCGGAGCATGTTCGCGACCTGTGACTTGTCCCACCGCCCGGCCCGCGGCGCGCGCACGCCGTCGCGGTTGAGATCGAGCGCGATGCGGGCGTCGCCTGCGCCGCCGACGTACGCCGCGTAGATCCGCCTCACGACTGCGACCTCGTCGGGCACGACGACGAGGCGGCCGGGGTCGCGCTTGTCGTTGCGGTCGCGCTCGAAGCGATACCCGAATGGCGACCTGGACCCGAAGTAGTGGCCCGCCTCGACGCGTTGGCGGATGCCCCGCTGCGTGTGCGCAGACTTCGCCTTCGAGTCGGCGTGGGCCCGCTCGCCGAGGAGCGCCGCGTACAGCAGGTCGCCGAGCTCCTCGGTCACGGCGGCGAGCGTGACCCCACTGCGCCTCGCCCAGAGGAAGACCTCCACGAGGTGGGCTGCCTGTTCGCCGTCGCCGCGGGCGAGCCGGTCAGACGCATACGCGAGGAGGACGCAGCCGCCTCGCTCCGCCGCAATCCTCGCCGCCGCCTCTTTCGCCGCAGCCAATCCGGGGCCGCGGCTCGACGAGTACGCGCTCGCGGCCTCGTCGGTGTGGACCTCCTCCACGTCCCACGCTTGCTGGGCGGCGTACTCGCGGCACCGCTGGATCTGGTCAGCGATGCTGCCGCGCTCATCGGGCGAACTCTTCGCGCCGTAGATCACGCACGCAGCGCGTGCCTCGCCGTGTGCGGGCACGCTTGAGTCACCGTTCACGGTGAACCTCCTCCGGTCGAGAGAACCGCCTGCGCGGCGGCTGCTGCCATCTTTGCAAGCCGTGGTTCACGGCGCATCTCCCGGCGAGCCGTAGAGGTCGGCCAGCGGCCCGTCGAACCAAGCGTTCACGTCGACCGCCGCGACGAGGGCGTCGGCCGTCGTGAAGCGCACCGCCGCCGTCCGCCGGTGCACGATGTCGCGCAACCGCCGGTCGCTGACGCCTGCGGCTTCCGCGAGCCGCTCGATCGACCAGCCGTCCGCGAGCGCAGGCTGGATCACGGCGGCGAGCAGCCGGTCGGCCGGGATCGAGCCCGTCATGCTCATCGCACGCCGCCCGACTCGCGCCCGCCTGAATGCATGGTGGCCCCATGCGCGGGGCCACCTCCACGAGCTGCACGTATGAGCCGGGCAGGCGTTCGGCCGTGTCGGCGCTTCCGCGAGCTTACGAGGGCTCCTGTGGCTTCGAGCTCCTTCACAGCCTCGCGCACGTCCGGCTTCCGCGCCTTGATGCCGCCCAGCTTCGCGACGGCAATCTCGTTGATGGTCAGCTCCCTGCCGTCGGCGAGGAGCTCGAGGATCTTCTCCTTGAGGCTCAGCTCCGGTCGAGTGGGCTGCGGCCCGCCCGCGCCCAGCTCGAAGGCGCTCAGTTCCTCCACGAGCGCCGCGAACTCCACTACACCGCCTCCCCAGGCAGGAACAGGCGGAGCGTCTTCGCGCCGGCGACGTGAGCGTCGACAACGCGCAGGAGACCGCTACGCACGAGGTCGCGTAACGCATCACCAGCCTGCCGCTCGCCGACGCCGCACCAGGCACGCGCGAACGCGCGGGTGAACGCAGTCGGCGCTCCGGGCTCGCACAGCCACCTGAGACCCAGGAGGAGCAGGAAGCCCTCGAAGACGCGACGGGCGACTCCTGTCAGGTGCGGCGGCACGTCGCCAACCGCCACCGGCGAGACGATCCCTGCCTCGGCGAGCAGCCGCAGGTGCCACACAGCCTTCTCGGGCCGGTTCAGGCAGCGAGGTTCGCCGTAGGCCAGCGCGGCTCGGACCTCGCCCAGCGAGTAGCACTGGTAGCTCTTGCCATCGGCCGAGTGCCAGCAGACGTAGAAGTGCACGCCTGACGAGTCGGGCGAGAACTCGGCGGACGCTCGCGTCTCAGCGTGCAGGACGCACAGGAACTTGCGTCGGGGCCGCACGTAGTCGTTGATGCCGAGCTCGGCGGCTTGCAGCCGCAGGTCCCCTTCTGAGCGCACGAAGCCGGGGAGGTCCCTCGTTCGTAGCGACCCTGTTCGGCCCCCTCCGAGCGCCGGGTACGCAGTAAGTCCCTCATGCGGGTACCCAGTAAGTCGACTTACTGAGTACCTCTCTGAGCAGAGAGACGTTGGGAGAGGCGCCAGGGGGAGGTCGTGGAGGGAGGCTCCCGGCTTCCACTCGTACCGGCCGCCGTCTTCGTGGCGGCTGCGCGGCAGGATCGCGAGCTTGCCGTCGGCAAGGAGGTCTCCCCACGGCAATTGCTTGTTCGCGACGGCGGACTGAGCGTGGAAGTGGTGGTGGTGGCCGCGCCTCGTCACGACCGTCGGTGTCTCGGGAAGCTCGAGGCCGCCTTGAGGTTCGAGGTCTACGTCGACGACGACGAGCCCTCCCGACGGCTGCCCAGTGATGGCAGCCACGCCCGCCTCAGGGTCTAGGCGGAACCACTTGCGGATCTCGCTCTCCGAAGCGGGCTCGTCGCGCAGGCGGCTCCACTTCGTCGAGCCGCGAACCTCGCGGATGAGCGCGTGGTGCGGCTCCTTCGTGCCCGGCCGGATCGGCACGAGCACGTACCCGCGGTCGCGGTAGGCGAGCGCCGTCGCGAGCGGTGCCGAGGCGCGGCCAGTCCCGCCACGACAACGTACAGGCGGTCTGCCTGTCGGGAAGCCGAGTGGTTCTCCTGGCTCGCGAGCGATTTGGTACATCGCTAGTACGACAGCCAGGCGCGGGCGCGGGCAGCGCCCTGCGAGGGTCTAGATCAGTAGGCGGCTCCTCGGCTCGGCAAGGCGTGCTGCAGGGCAGTCACACGCACGAACCTGATCGGCTCGGCTACAGAGGTTTGCTCACGCACGGGACGGGGTGGTGGTGGCTCGGCATGTGGGCTCGACTTGAGCGTAGCTCCGCCGTCGGATGCTGCCTGAAACGCGAAGGGCCGCCCCCCGTCCGAGGCGACCCATCGCTGAGCCGTACATGCGTCCCGTTCCGTAGGAGCGCGACTCTGATCGTAGAGACGTGGGTGGTCGTCAAGCGTTCACGAAGGCCCGCCAGAAGGTCGTCTTGCGACGAGCAGCGCCCCCGCAGGCGAGCGCAAGGGTGGCGGCGCGCAAGGGCTTGGAGACCTCCTCAGCAGCCGCCGAGAGCTTGGCGGATGCGTTCACTTGGTGGCGCAGATGACCTCAGCCGTGACCAATTGTCCGCTCGTGGACGCATTGGCGACTGCAATCGAGTAGACGTTCGCGACTGTACTCACCCCCGCGGCAAAGACCCTCACGTCACGACTGCCCGAACTCCAGCCGCCGCTGATCGCCTTCTCGCCTGGCTGGCAGCCAGCAGAGATCACGCCGCTAACGTCCGGCGAGAGATACTGGCTCTGCTCGCGCCGAGTCAGAGAACCGAAGGTACCTTGCGGGCCAGGTGGCCCTTGCGAGCCGACGAGCCCCTGCTCTCCCTGCCGCCCTGGAAGACCGGTAGGACCGCGAACGCCAGCACGACCACGCGGGCCTCGCTTCCCTCGGAGCGCCTTCACGGTGCTCGGGTGCAGGTCAACGAGTCGGATCGAGCGATTCGCAATCTGCGACGAACCGATGAGTTCCTGTGAGCCAGCGACCGCTGCCCCAGACAGCACGGCGCTCGTCACGGCTACTGCCACAAGAGTCTTCATCGCCCCGAATATCGGCAGGGCAGCGCGCCTTCTTGACTTGCTGCGCCTTGGTGCTCGGAGCAGCTCGCGATCGACCCGTCAGACATCACTAGCGTGCCGCGCGGGCCCGCCGACCGCGCTGCTTGCAGGCCCGGTCGCAGAACCGCGCGTCCCGACGCTTGCCGACCAGCTCGCGCCCGCAGCCGGGAGCCTCGCACCGGGGCCATTCGACCGGCCCGATCGGCTCGGCCTCCAGCCACTCGTCGAGCTGCGCAAACGTGGCCGCAAGCTCCTCGGGCGTCGGGGCCTCCGCGAGGATGGCGTCCACGGCGGCGCGGTCAGGCGCGAAGTAGGTCATCGCCTACCGGGTGAACCCCCTCCCCAAAATTGTGGTCTGAAGCGAGCGGGCGCGCGCGGCACGAGGTACGGGTGGTGGGTCGCTCCGTTGCGATGAACAGGCCCATTCCCCTCCTGGTCGCGTAGGATCGCGGTCGCGACGTTCGACGCCCGAGAAGGGCGGGCGGATCGCGAGGCTTCAGCAGCAGGCGCGTCGGACGAGCCTCGTGTCGTTGGTGTCCCATCGACTCGAGGAGGTTTGGCCTTGCACCTCAGTCCACGTGCATGGTTCGACGCGCTCGACGAGGCGCGGCTTGAGGTGGTCGACGCGGCTGCGGGCGCGGTGCTCTGCTTGGGCTGCGAGGACTGGTTCCTCATCTCCACACCGTCCGGAGACGAACCGCTGCCAGACGGCTGGTGGCTCTGTCCTCGCGGCTGCAACCGCGACGTGGTCATCGCCGCATAGCGGCCGCGGCAGGCTGTTGGCTGGCGCGCTGCCAAGGCGCGTCGGCCGCAGCCCGCTCGCGCAGGCGGCCGTCGCGCGGCCCGCAGATCACGCACAGCGCCAGAGCCGACGGCCCGAGGCGGGTGACGGTGACCGGTCGGTGGCACCGCTCGCAGGTCGTCTGCTCGGGCACGCGCTCAGCCCTCGCGGCGGTCCCGCACGCCGAGCACGCTGACCAACGCGGGCCGAACGAAGAGCTGGACGCCGTCGTCGCGCGCCTCGAGCTTCCCTGTCCGCACCATGATCGCCAGCTCGGCCTCCGTGACCCCCATCTCGTCGGCAGCCTCGTGAGCAGGGAGATAGCCGTCTAGCTCCGGCAGTCCGAGGGCAGCCTCGGCAGTCCACCCCGGAGGCATAGGCGGGAAAGCCAGGTACTTCCCGCTCGTCCGTGGCCAGTCCCTGGTGTCGCGCGCCCTGGTCAGAGGGGTACTCCTCCCATGCGACGGAGAGGCTTCCGCCGCGACTGGCTCAGAGCGCCGTAACGCTGCAAAACGCGCTGGGCCGCTCGACGCCGAAGGCGATCCGCTCCTCGCCTCGGAACCTGATCTGGTTGCGAGTGAACAGCTCCTGTCCGGCCGAGTCCCCTAGGCCCGACTCGGTGAAGGTGATGCGCGCCTGCTCTCTGTCCCAGATCGTCGCGCCGACGCCGAACGCGCCCACCAGCCCGGTGTTCTCGGCGATGACCGGGCTCGTAATCACCTGCTTCCCCCAGAGCCGGTCGGGGTCGGACTCGGTGGCGTCGGCGGCGATGTAGTTGCCAGTCGTGTCCTTCTCGAACAGGAGCTGCTCCCAGTCGTTCGGGTGCAGCACGATCGCGTCCGGCTCGTAGAAGACGGCGCGGCAGATGGTAATCGCCCTGTGGATGGCCTCGATGCGCGCCTCGCTGCCGCCGCGGGCGGTCGTTTGCAGACCGGGCGTATTGAGGATGCCGCGGAGCTGCGGCGCGCTCCCTGACCCATTCAGGATCTGGTTCTCCTCGGCAAGCAGCACGCCCAGGCGGAGCTGCCCGTCGAGGAACGAGACGAGCTCGTCGAAGTCGGACAGCAGCGCCCGATCCAAAGCCTCCGTCACATGCGCGATCGTTCTCGCGGTCTCCTCGATCCGTTCCACGGTGTAGGTCGAGGTCGGCTTGACAGCGCCCGCCGCCACCGGCGCGGCAGCGTGGGTGGCGACCGTCTGGCGGATGTAGGCGACCGCGTCGCCCTCCGCCTGGCGGACCGGGATCACTGAGCGGACAAAGAGCTGCCGCTGCGGAAGCTCGCGGATGCGCGGGTCAAAGAACGGCTGAACCATCGAGCCTCCGCTGGTCCCATCCAGCGCCTTCGCTCCCGTCGGGCCCGCGCCGATGTTGCGGAGCCACTCCTTGCCGACCGAGCGCGACCCGTCGCGGCCCTCGCCGCCGGTCAACGTGTTGCCCTTGCCGGCGAGCGCCTCGATGAGCTGCTTGCGCGCCTCGTCAGCCTCGCTGGCGACGCGCTCGTAGTCCTCCCGGAGCGTCTCGATCGCCTTAAAGCGGTCGCGGTCCTTGGCGAGGTCGATCCCGTCCTCGATCGCCTTCTTGCGAACTCCGTCGAACTCGGCGTACGCCTCCTTGGCCGCTTGCTCCTTCTCCGCGAACGCTGTGCGCAGACGCTCGACGTCGGAGGGTGTCTCGGCGGCCAAGGGGTACGCCATGTCGCCATCGTGGCCACGTCGACGCGGGCGTGGGCCGTCGCTCGTTACGCCACGGCCTTCGCTCGGTACGAAGTTGCCGGATCGGCGCGTACCGTGGATCGGGTGAAGGCCCTCACTTCCCTCACCGACGAGCAGTGGCGTCGCGTACTCGACGACCTGTTCTGGGTCAAGGTGGGGATGCACCGCGCTCTGGGGGACGAATACGACGAGGCGCCCATCGCCGGGATCCCGGAGGAGGTGAACTGGGCGCACGGGCTGCCGCTGTTCTTCTGCGGCGACTTCGCCTACAGCCTTCACCCAGCCGGAGGCGTCGTTGAGCTGCGCCTGCACCGCGGCTGGATGACGCGGCGCTGGTACTGCCCGGATGGCTCGGTCTGCTTCGAGGATGTCGGCCTCGCCGGAGGGCCGGCGCTGCCCAAGGCGACACTCGACGCGCTCGGCGTCGGCAACGGCGACCCCCGCATGAACTGATGACCTTCGCCTGCCTGCACTGCCGAAGTGAGGTGCCCGCGCGGCGCATGTACTGCTCGCACCGCTGCAAGATGCGCGCCCACCGCCGAAGGCGAGCAGGGCTCACCCCGGACGCCTACCCGTCCGGCGCGCTACGCGGCCGCGTGTCCATGACCGCCAAAACGCGCGCCGAGGTGCGGGTCTTGGCCACCGACCTGCTCCTGGCGGCGCGGAAGTAGTGTTCGGACTCGAAGGACGCCGCTTGGTGCGGTCGAACGAAGCGCGAGAGGACTACCAAACCGGCTCGCCAGTAGGCATACTCCGGTCTACGGCAAGCCGACAAGGGTCGCGCTCGAGCGACGGCACGAGCTTGTACGGACTCGAAAGGAGGCTGCCTCCATGAAGAAGGCGACACAGGTATCGGCATCCCGGTGGACTCAGGATCCGCGTACGACCTCTAGCGGCGACTCCCGTGAGGTCAACAAGTACGTCCAGGGCCCGCCGTTGCCCCGTGCTTCTGAACGCAGCCCTGCCGCGCTTCGTCCTCTGCAGAAGCGGTAAGCGCCCGCGATGCGGGTGACGATGTTGCTCGCCGACTCGGCGCAGGCGGTTGACGGGAAGCTCTACATCCTCGGGGGCGGATGGTCTATGTGCGGACCGGGCCCGACCCCGATGGGGCTGGCTATCAAGATCGAGGTGCCGTGGGATCGCACGAACATGCAGCACAGCGCGAGAATCGAGCTGCTCGACGCCGACGGCGAGGTCGTGACGCCGCCCGGAGCCGACGAGCCGGTCGTCATCGAAGCTGAGTTCGAGGTCGGCCGGCCCCCAGGTCTCAAGCCTGGAACGCCGATCGATCTTCCGTTGGCGGTCAACGTCGCCCCTCTGCCGTTGGAACCGGGGCAGCGGTACCAGTGGCAGCTGTCGATCGACGGAGAGACCGACGAGGACTGGACGGTCGGCTTCAGCACCAGGCCCGCGAAGCCATAAGGAGGCAGAAGGAGGCAGGTCATGGAAGCGAGCTATGTATTCCCCGGTTACTGGGCACAGAAGCCGCTAACTGGCCAGCTGCGTGCCCTCGACGACACCGATCTTCAGGTTCTTCAGCTACTCGATGGGGACGAGCCGCATGACGTACTCCAAGTCGCCAGCGCCGGCCGACTAACCCCCGCGAGTGTGTATGCCGCAATTCAGCGCCTCCTCGACGCGGGCCTCATCCTCGCCGATACGTCGAACGACTGGCCGAGGCTCCGCTATCGGCTGAACCGCGACGCACTTCGTGAGCTACTCCGGCCTGAGCCCGCGAGCGAGCCGTCGACGTAGTTGGGCTACGTCGTCGCTGGGCTCGTCGCTGCCCTCCTCGCGGGGATCGAGCTACGCAGTCGCCTTCGAACGAGATTCACGCTAGCGGGGTACGCATGGGCTTGGTGGCTCGCACGCCTCGGACTTGAGTTCGGGATCGGGATGGCGGCCTACGGCATCGTGGACGTAGCCGCCGACAGCGCCTGGTCCGACGGCATCTACACCTGGATAGTCGCAGGCGCGGCCGGACCAGCAGCGGTGCGGCTTCGCGTGGTCGAGCTCGGGCGCGGTGAGAGCGCCCAGCCGTTCGGGCTCGCGTCGGTGTATGACCCCGTTCGATCCTTTCTCGAGGACCAGCTTGATGACATCGGAGCAGAACGGCAGTCGCGGTGGGTGCACCAGGATGTGGTGCCCCGCCTCCAGGCAGCCGTGGTTGAACCCGCCCACGTTGGCAAGCGGCTGAAGGAGTACATCCGTGGCCTCCGCCGGTTCACCGATGCACAGAAGGTGGGCGAGCGTCAATTCATTGACGGTGTCGTCAGCGATGCGACCACGACCACCGGTGAGAAGATCGAGACCTTGGTTTTGATTGCCTGTCGGTTACGAGCCTTCCGTACGGTCAAGGGTCTCGTTGACGAGTGCAGCCCCCAGGCTACGACCACCCCAGAAGCAACGCCGGCCCCAACACCGCCGGAGGCCCGGGCCCACACGACCGCTCCGCCCGAGACCGGTCCGGAGTAGCCATCTGGTGCCGCTGAAGCCTGGGCGCTAGCCTCGGCGTGCGGTCGGGTCGCGTTGCAGCGCCCGGGCGTTCGGCTCGCCGCCCGACCGCTCCCGGACTGAGATCGGGCCGAACAGCGCAGCAATGAGTTCTTCCGCAGGTGAGCCAGGTGGGGACTCGTCTGACGTGATCTCGCCGGGCACGGCGAAGACCTCGCGCCCCTCCTCGAGCGCCAGATCGGCGGTTATGAGAGCGCCGCTGCGCTCGCGCGCCTCGACGACGATCGTTGCAGCGCTGAGGCCGGCGATGATCCGATTGCGGGCCGGGAAACGCCACGGAGCCGGCTCCACGCCCGGTGCATACTCGGAAACGATGAGCCCGGCCTCGCGAATGCGTCGCGCGAGATCGGTGTGCGCGATCGGGTAATCGCGGTCGATGCCGCAGCCCAGAACGGCGATCGTCGTGCCGCCTGCGTCCAGCGCGCCGCGGTGTGCCTCCCCGTCTACCCCGCGCGCCAGCCCGCTCACCACCACGACGCCGGCGTCAGCAAGCTCCCGACCGAGCGTGCGCGCCACCTGCGCACCGTAGGGCGAGCATGAGCGGGCGCCGACGACCGCCGCGGAGGGCATCTCGAGCATGGAGAGATCGGCTTGCCCGCGGACGAACAGCCCGACGGGCGGGTCGAAGATGGAGGCCAGCGCACGCGGGAAACGCCCGTCTGAACGTGCTAGCCAGATCACGCCCGCCTCGAGCAGGCGCCCGCGGTAGGTACGCTCGTCGAAGCCCCGCGCGAACCGGCGGAAGCGCTCGTCGCGAGGCGCGGCCAGGACGTGCCGGTCGCTTTGGGCTGCGAAGGCAGCGACAGTCAGCTCGCTCATGCCGCTGTCAGCTCGCGAGGCGGCCGGTAGGCGAGCGCTTCTGCAACGTGCTCCTCCTCGGCGGCGTCCGCACCCGCGAGGGCGGCCACTGTCTCTGCGAGGCGCGCCACCCGCGCGCGCCCGCGTCCCGAGAGCGGCAGCCTTTCCACCGCGCGGTCGAGGAGAGCGTCGGCGGCGGGAGTACGAGCAGGGGGCGCGGACGCGAGGCGCTCCCGGGCCGCTACGACCCGCTCCCGCACGCGCTCCGACGGCTCGCCGGCCGCTCCGGCCAGCTCCTGCGCCCGAGGCCGCGGAACCGTCACGACGAGGTCGAAGCGGTCGAGCAGCGCACGCGAAAGCTTGTCGCGGAATGTGGCGACCCGTTGGGCGGAGCAGGAGCACTCCGCCGCCGGGTCCCCGCGTGCGCCACAAGGACAGAGGTTCATCGTTCCGAGCAGCTGGAAGCGCGCCGGGAAGACAGCGCGGCCCTCCACGCGCGCCAGCGCGATCGAGCCGTCCTCCAGCGGCTGCCGCAGCGCCTCCAGTACCGGGCGGGCGAACTCGGGGAGCTCGTCGAGAAGCAGCACGCCGTTGTGTGCCAGCGTCGCCTCGCCCAGCCGAAGGCCTGATCCACCGCCGCCGACCACGGCCGGCATCGAGGCGCTGTGATGCGGGGCTCGGAAGGGCCGCTGGCGAACGAGCCCCTCGCCGAAGCGAAGCAGTCGCGCGACCGACTGGATGCGCGTCACCTCGAGCGCCTCCTCCCGGTTCAGTGGCGGCAGGATGCCCGGCAGCCGTTGGGCGAGCATCGACTTCCCGGTGCCCGGTGGGCCCGCCATGAGCAGGTTGTGGCCGCCGGCAGCGGCCAGCTCGAGTGCTCGGCGTGCGCGATGCTGTCCGCGCACGTCTGCGAGGTCCGGGTAGTGGGGCTCGGCCGGATGGCCGTTTGCGATGGCGAGCGGCGGCGGCTCGATCTCCCCGCGCAGGTAGGCGACGACTTCGGCGAGGTGCTCGACACCGACCGGCTCGATGCCGGCCAAGGCGGTCTCGGCGGCACACTCGCGCGCGCAGACGACCCGCACCAAGCCGTCCCGCTTCGCGCCTTCGGCCGCGACCACGATCCCGCCGACAGGGCGCACCCTGCCGTCGAGAGCCAGCTCGCCGATCGCGGCATGCTCGGCGACGCGGTCGCGGGGGATCTGATGCGATGCGGCGAGCACGGCGAGGGCGATGGCCAGGTCGTAGCTCGACCCCTCTTTGCGCAGCCAGGCGGGTGCCAGGTTGACGGTGATCCTGGCCCTCGGCCATCTGAGGCCCGCCGCCGCCACACCGACGCGCACCCGGTGCTTCGCCTCCTGGCAGGCCCGGTCTCCGAGACCCACGATCGCGAACCCCGGCACGGCGTTCCTGACGTGAGCCTCGACCTCCACGCGCCGTGCCTCCAGGCCGATCAGGGCATGCGTGACGACCCGTGCGAGCACGGTTGCGACGCTAGCCGGGCGAGTGTGGCGCGTCCGTGCCGGAAGCGAGACTTCTTTCGTGCAGCCGTGGCGCAAGCTGGAAGAGCGCGAGGTCTACTCGCGCTACCGGCGCGTGGTCAGCCGTCGCTTCGAGCTTCCGAACGGCAGGACGAGCGACTTCGAAGTACTTCTCAACCCACCCATCGTGGCAGTGCTGGCGGTGACGAGGGAGGGTGAGGTCGTGCTCGTGCGGGAGTTCCGCCCGGGGCCCGAGGCGGTTCTTGTGGGGCTACCCGGCGGCGTCGTCGATCCCGGTGAGGACCCGCTGGCCGCCGCGCAGCGCGAGCTGGGCGAGGAGACAGGCTACGCAGGCAATTTCCGGTATGTCGGGTCACACTTCGCGTCGGCGTACTCGACACACCGCATGCACGCAACGCTTGCAACAGACTGTTACAAGGCCGGCGATACGAGCGCCGATCCCGGCGAGCACCTGGAAGTGGTTCTGATGCCGCTTGCCGACTTCCGCGAGTACGCCCGCTCCGGTGAGCTGACGGACGTGTCGACCGCCTACCGCGGTCTCGACGCGCTCGGACTGCTCTCGTAGCGAGATGTACTCGGATTCGACGGCCTGAATGAGGGCCGGGAACCCCGGTAGACGAGCGTGAGCCGCCATCCGGACGGGCTCATAGACTCGCTCCGGTGGCGGGACGCACGCAGGAGGCTCTGTACTCCGAGATCGATCTCGAGCTGTCGTGGTCCGAGGACGAGCTCCCGCAGGTGCTACGAACGAAGCACGTTCACAGCCTCCACCCATACCTGGGGAAGTTCATCCCGCAAATCGTGGAAACCTTCCTTCGTCGCTACTTCCCAGCCGGCGCCTCCATATTCGATCCGTTTGTCGGCTCGGGAACGACGTTGGTCGAAGCGAATGTGGCCGGCGCCCACTCGGTGGGCTGCGACATATCGGCTTTCAACTGCCTCCTCTCTCGGGTCAAGACCCGGACATATCGCCTCGGAGCCCTGGAACTGGCACTACGAGGTGTGCTGGAGCAGACTCCGCGCACCGCAGAGGTGGTTTCGGGCCAGCACGCGTCGAAGTGGCTTCGATCGTGGTATGCACCTCGCTCGCTGCGGGAGTTGCTGGCGTATGAGTGTGTGGCGTCACAAACACTTGATGACTCAGCCTGGGAGGTCGCCCAGGTCATCCTCTCCCGCGCGGCGAGATCGTCAAGACTGACAACGCATTTTGATCTGGACTTCCCTCGCAAGCCTGTTACTGAGCCCTACTGGTGCCACAAGCACAAGCGCACCTGCCGCCCCGTCGAGGAGGCTATGAAGTTCCTCCGCCGCTATACCCTTGACACGATTCGACGGCTGCGTCAGTTCTCAGTGCTTCGGAGCCAAGCCACGGTGGACGTGTTGCACGCTGATGCCTGTTCGGTCGAGCTCCCGCTGCGGCCAGCCGGGATCATCACCTCACCGCCGTACCCAGGGCTAATCGACTACCACGAGCAGCACCGCTACGCATACGAGCTTCTCGACCTCACCGATCGCCGCCAGGAAGAGGTCGGTTCGGCCGCAAAGGGCCAGTCGAAGCGGGCGGTAGACGCGTACGTGGAGGCGATGATCGCCGCCTTCCAGAACGCGAGCTCTCAGCTCCCTAAGGCCGCGCCGGTGATCATCGTGGTGAATGACTCGAGGAGTCTCTACCCCGCAATCCTCGAGGGATCGGGCCTGAATCTCGAGGAAAGGCTAACGCGGCACGTGAACCGCCGGACCGGGCGCCGCGCCGGCGAGTTCTTCGAAGACGTGCTTGTTTGCTCGACGGCGTAGCGCATGGATCCTGGGACGAGGGCTGCCGTGCGAGCCTTGGTCGCTCGGTTCGTGGAGCGATGGCTCACGGATTCGATACCCGCAGCGGAATTAGAGCGAATCGCGGCTGAGGGAGTATCGCTCACCGGGCTCTTGACGCCATTTCACGATGCTCTTGTGCCCGGCATCACCCTGCTGGGCGAGCGGAGCTTCTCGACGCGCTTGGGCAACCTCCACGAGAAAGTGGCCGCGCTCATCGCCCATGAGATTCACGCGGAGGTTCGCCAGCCTTACGACCTCTCGGGATCGATACCCGTGCTCTCACGCGAGTTCATCACCCAGCGCATTGGGACGCTCGAGCGGAAGGAGGCGCTCCCGGACGCACGCTATGAGCGTGAGCAGATCCTGGGCCACTTCGGAAACCAGGTGGGCGCGACAACGCGGATCGACCTCTACGTCCGAACCCACGACGATCAGGAACATTATTTCGAGATCAAGAGCGCCAAGCCGAACAAGGGCCAATGCATCGAGATGAAGCAACGGCTTTTGACGGCCCTGGCGATTCGGCAGGACGAGTCCGCGTTTGCATGGTGGGGCGTGCCATACAACCCCTACGGTCGCGGTGAGTATCGCCATGCTTACCCACTTGCGTTTTTCGATTTCGTGCGTGAGGTGATGCTCGGCGAGCCCTTCTGGGACTTCGTTGGGGGCGACGGCACTTACCACGAACTCATCGACGTTTACCGCGGCGTTGGCCAGGAATTCGGAGAGCGACTGCGCGAGCTGCGAGAGCGCCTGATCGTCTAGAGGGGCTAGGTGGTTTGCGGCGACGGCGCAGGCTGCGCGCTGCCCAGCCTGCAGCCGCTGAACTCGAGGGTTGAGGCGACCACGCGATTCCAGAGCGGCCAGAGGTTCGGTACGACGCGCAGCTCGATCTCGGCACCCGCATGGAGCGCCAGCAGGTCGCCGAGTTCGACGAGCTCGAGCGGCTCCACGGTGGCTCGGCTGACCCAGTAGCCGCCCACGTCTGGATGGGGATCGAAAGCCTCCTCGGGGATCAGGTACGCGACGAGCCGCGCCACACGGACCCGGTCCAGCCAGGCGGCCTCGACCGCGTGCACGCGGCGGCCACCCACCCCGTCGAGGAAGCGCTCCACGTCCTCCTGCGCCGTGCCCGAATGCGGCCAGAAGGTGCTGCGCGGGCAGTCGCGCGGAAACCAGAAGAGCGGCACGTGCCGCGTGTCGATCGCCCAGACAAGCTCCTCGTCGGTGAGCGCGGTGGCGCTGCGATGCGGACGGAAGACGCTGATCGAGTCGTCCTCGCTGACGTGCCAGAGCGCATGGGGCCCTTCGCCCTGTACGGCGGCGCCGGCTCCCGCACGCCGGTCACTCCAAGAGGTCGAGCGGCACGCGCTCGAGCGATCGCCCCCGAGCGGAGACCACCTCGAACCTCACGTCCAGCTCGTGGAGCTGCGGCCGAACCGCGAGCCAGGCCTTGGCGGCGCGACGGATACGCCGCTGCTTTTCCTCCCCGACCATGTCGACGGGGTCGCCGAAGCCGTCGCCCGCTTTCTCCTTGACCTCGCAGAACACGAGTCGCCGGCCTCGGCGCACCACGAGATCGAGCTCGTTTCCACCCGCCCACGCGTTGGCGTCGAGAATCCGATAGCCGCGCAGGAGGTAATGAAGCCGGGCGCGCCGCTCGGCTTCGATTCCGCGGGCCCGCGAGCTTCCACGCGTTCTGGGAGGTGTCAGGCGACTTCCGTAGCCGGCTCCGCCCGCGGTGAGATATCGCCGGCCACCGGCGCGAGGTCGGCGTCGGCCTCATCCAAATAGCAGAGCGCCTGGAAGGACAGACGGTGGATCTCCGACGGGCCACGTTCGCGCACCACCGCCGAGTGCTGCGGCGTGATGTAGCCGACGTGCGACCGGAAGCCGTAGTGCGGAAAGAGCGCATCCATCCGGCGCATAGCGCGGTCCCGCACGACCTTTGCGACCACAGAAGCGGCCGCGATGGCGGCGCTTCGCTCGTCGCCGTCGACGACTGCCTGGTGCTCCGGCGCACTCGGCCCCAGGCGGAAGCCGTCCACGAGGCAGGCTTCGGCCGGCGGAGCGAGAGCGTGTAGCGCCGCACGCAACGCCGCGAGGTTCGAGCGGTGGAGACCCTCGCGGTCGATCTTCCAAGGCGGCACCACGTGCACGCTCACGCGCTCCGCGCATCCCAGCACCGCGCGGAAGAGGCGCTCCCGGTCGGCGAGCGAGAGTTGCTTCGAGTCGTTCAGATCGGCAAGTGGTCTCACACGGTGGTCACGGAGGCACTCGTAGTCGAGCAGGACGCCGGCGACGACCAGCGGGCCGGCGAGCGACCCGCGCCCCGCCTCGTCCGCGCCCGCCACCAGTCGTACTCCGAGGCGGCGATCGAAGCGCAGGAGTCGTTGGCCGGTGCGTGTCGCCATGGCCGCCGAGGATAGCCCGCGCCGCGGCGGCCACCTGAAATCGGTGCGAATCGGGCGCGCACGTTGCGCACTTTCGTGACGCTCGAGCTACGCGAAGCCGTTAGAGGCGAAGGTGACGGGACAGTCCCCTGCGAGGACAGTCCCTGCGGTCGCGTTACACGACCGGCTGCTCGACGTCGGCGTCCTGCTCCTCGGCGTCGGTAGCGTCGGGAGCTTCCTCGGCGGCCCCGGCCGTCTCCTCGGTGCTTGCGGCTGCCTCGGGGACGGGTTCCTCCACGGCCTCCGCGACCGGCTCGGGCGTCTCGGCAACGGCAACCGGCACGCGCGCTCCCCGCACCTCGCGCACGCGCGCCTTCTTTCCCACCTTCTCGCGCAGGTAGTAGAGCTTGGCGCGGTTCACGTCGCCGATCGCCCGCACCTCGATCTTCTCGATCTTCGGTGAGTGCACCGGGAATGTTCGCTCCACGCCGACTCCGAAGGACTGCTTGCGCACGGTGAACGTCTCACGCACCCCGGCGCCCTGGCGCTTCAGGACGATGCCCTCGAAGACCTGGATGCGACGCCGTTGCCCTTCGATCACCTGGAAGTGCACACGGACGGTGTCACCGGCCTTGAAGGGGGGCAGGTCCGTGCGCAGCTGGCGCTGCTCGAGGCTCTCGATTGGGTTCGGCATTGTGAAAAGGGAGGGCGACCGGTCGCGAAATGCTAGCGAACGATGGCCCTCACCTGAGTCCGATGCGATCCGGAGGCCAGTAAACCGCGAACACCTCGCCGATCAGGTTGTCCTCGTCCAGCGGCCCCCAGACTCGCGAGTCACACGACTGGTCCCGGTTGTCGCCCATTACGAACACGTGGCCGTCCGGCACAGCCCAGCTGCCGTTGTGGCCTCCGCGGCGGTCGCCCTCGAGGTAGTCGGACTCGTCGATCCGGCGGCCGTTGATGAGCACGTCCCCGTCATCCTGGACCGTGACCCGCTCGCCCGGAAGACCGACGATCCGCTTCACGAACGTGCCTCCGGCGCCGCACTGGTCCTGGGCCCGCTTCGGCGTCTCGAAGACGACGATGTCGCCCCGATCCGGATCCTGGAAGTGGTAGATGAAACGGTTCGCAAGCACCCGGTCCGACCAGCGTGCCTCGCAGTCGAGTAGCGGCCGCGCGCAGTGCAGCGTCGGTTCCATGGAGGACGACGGGATCCGGTACGGGTTGACCACCCACGCCTTGATGGCCAGCACGATCGCCACGGCGCCCACGATCGTCACGAGCCAGTCGACGGCGATTCGCCACGGGCGCGGCAACCCGCCGGTAAGTCGATCGATGGGCCCCCTCACGCCCCTGGCCGCCTTCGTCTCCCGGCCGGCGAAGCCGGCCTCCGCCCAGGGCTGACGCCGCTGGACTTCAGCAGGCTGCGCCGGCGGCGCTTGTCCGTGCCTGGTGCACCGTCCTGGTCGCCCCCCACCTGACTGCTTTGCCACGGCGCAGCCGCTGAGGACGGTCGCTGCGAGGCGTTGCCCAGAGCGGCAAGTCGCCCCAGGAGCGTGAGGGAGACCGTCACGCGGCGCTCCGCAGCCGCGACTGCTCGCGGCGCCAGGCGGCGATCCGCGCGTGGTCGCCCGAGAGAAGCACGTCCGGGACGTGCCAGCCGCGGAAATCCGCGGGGCGCGTGTAATGCGGGTATTCGAGGCCGCCCTCGAGCTCGGCCGAGAAGCTCTCCTCGAGGCCGGACTCCTCGTTGCCGAGCGCGCCGGGCAGGCGCCGCGCCACGGCGTCCATGATCACCATGGCCGGGAGCTCGCCGCCGGAGAGCACGTAGGGCCCGATCGAGATCGCGTCAGTGGCGAGGCGCTCGAGAACCCGCTCGTCAAACCCTTCGAAGCGTGCGGAGAGCAGGGTCACATGTGGTTCGCCGGAGAGCTCCTCGACGACCGCCTGCGTCAGCTGCCGTCCGCGCGGCGTCAGGGCCACGACCGGATGGTCGACGCTGTCGCCGTAGGCCGCGTCCAGCGCAGCCGCGACCACGTCGACTCGCAACACCATCCCCGCCCCGCCGCCGTACGGCTCGTCGTCAACCTGGCCAGCGCGCAGTGGCGTGGTGTCCCGGTAGTTGAAAAGACGTACCTCCAGCTCGCTGCCGAGCACGGCGGACAGAGGCCGCATGTCGAACGTGCTCGCAAAGGCATGCGGCACCAGAGTGAAGACATCGAGCTGCAAGGGCCGCCGAGATTACCCGCCGTCCGCGAAGCCTCGCGCGACAACGACGATCGCGCGGTCGACGTCGATTTCGCGCACGCACGCGTCGACGAACGGCAGGGCTAGTCCCGAGTCGAGCACGAGAACGTCGTTCGCGACACCCGGCTCGACTTCCTTCACGCGGCCGAGAGCGCGCCCGCCTTCTTCCTCGACGGCGAGGCCGACGAGCTGGAAGACGTAGAAGGAGTCGTCCGCGGGCTCGGGCAGCTCGCTGAGAGGCACCTCGAGAGCGGCGCCGCGCTCCACCGGGCCGTCGAGCCGCACGACGGGCCGCCCTCGCGCCCGTTTCGATTCGACGATCCTGGCCGGCTTGCCCGCCACGTGAACGACGGCGCCGACGGCGAAGCGCTCCGGCGCGTCACTCGCGTCCTCCACGACGAAGGCTCCCTTCAGCCCGTGCGGCCGCCCCACCCGGCCGACGCGGATGAATTGCGGCTCGGATCGTCGTCTTACCGAGTCGTTCACGAGCGAAAACGGCCGGTGGAGACGGCCGTCCGGGCCGCCCCTACTCAACGATCTCGAGTACCACGCGGCGCTGCTCCGCCCCGCTCGAGGCGCGCACCACCGTCCGCAACGCGCGGGCGATGCGACCTTGCCGGCCGATCACCTTGCCGACATCCTCGGGCGCGACGTGCAGCTGCAACACCACCGCATCGTCCCGCTCGACACGCTCGACACGCACAGCCGCGGGTGCATCCACGAGCTGGCGCGCCAGGTAGACGAGCAGGTCCTCAGCCACGGGTCATGGAAGATTCTGAGTCTTGAGCAGGCGCTGCACCGTGCCTGACGGCTCCGCGCCCTTGCCTAGCCAGTCCCGCACCTTCTCTTCGTCGAACTCGATCAGGGACGGATCCGACTGCGGGTTGTACCGACCCACGATGTCGATGAACTTGCCGTCCCGCGGCGCGCGCGAGTCGGCCACCACGACGCGGTAGATCGGGTTCTTCTTCGACCCCACCCGCGTCAGCCTCATACGAACTGCCATGTCACCTCCTGGATCGCTTCTTCCTGGTCTTCTTCCGCTTCGAGCCCGGTCGTGCAGTGGCGGTCGCAGCGCCGTTGACCTGACCCGCCAGCTGCGCCGGTAGGGAGGGCATCTTGCCCTTGCCGACCTGCTTCATGAGCTTCTGCATCTGCTTGCGCGCCGACATGAGCTGGTTGACCTGCTCGAGCGTCGTTCCGCTGCCGGCCGCGATGCGGCGCCGCCGCGACAGGTCGATGGCGTGCGGCACGCGACGCTCGTGCGGGGTCATCGACAGCACGATCGCCTCCACGCGGGACATGTCCTTTTCGTTGACGTCGAGCCCCTGGAGCTGTTTGCCGAGCCCGGGGATGAGCCCCAGCACGCTCTTCATCGAGCCCATCCGCTTCAGCATCCGGTAGCTCGCCAGTAGGTCGTCGAACGTGAACTCGCCCTGCATCATGCGCTGTTCGAGATCGGCCTGCTCCTCCGCCGAGGCCGCCTGCTCGGCCTTCTCGATCAGCGTCAGCACATCCCCCATGCCCAGGATCCGCGAGGCCATGCGGTCTGGGTGGAAGTACTCGAGCTGATCGAGCTTCTCGCCCACCGAGACGAGCTTGATCGGCCTGCCGGTGACGGCCTTGACCGACAGCGCCGCGCCGCCGCGTGCGTCGCCGTCCAGCTTTGTGAGCACGACGCCGTCGAACGCGACACGCTCCTGGAACGCCTCGGCGACGGCCACCGCTTCCTGACCGGTCATCGCGTCGAGCACGAGCAGCACGTTGGTCGGCTTCACCGCTGAGCGGATGGCCACGAGCTCGTCCATGAGCGGCTCGTCGACGTGGAGGCGTCCGGCCGTGTCGACTATGACGACGTCACGCCCCTCCGCCTGGGCGCGCTGGACGCCCGCGGCGGAGACGGCGACGGAGTCACCAGTGCCCCGGTATACGGGAATCTGGATCTGGCGGCCGAGCTGCTCGAGCTGGTCGATCGCGGCCGGGCGCTGTAGGTCCGCGGGGACGAGCGCCGGCGCCTTGCCCTCACGGCGCAGCAGCAGCGCGAGCTTGGCCGCCGCCGTCGTCTTCCCCGAGCCCTGCAGGCCGGCCAGCAGGACGACGGTCGGGGGCCGCCCCGCGAATGCGAGGCGTGAGTCGCCGCTGCCCATGAGCTCGGACAGCTCCTCGTGGACGATCTTGACGACCTGCTGCCCGGGAGTCAGCGAGCGCAGCACGTCCTGGCCGAGCGAGCGCTCGCGCACGCGTTCGACGAAGTCCTTGACCACCTTGAAGTTGACGTCGGCTTCGAGCAGCGCAAGGCGGATCTCGCGCATCGCGCGCGAGACGGCTTCCTCGTCGAGGCGGCCCCGGCCGCGTAGGTCGCCGAGGGCCGCGCCTAGCTTGTCTGACAGGGTGTCGAACAAGGTCGAGGAAGTGTACGGGCGCCCTGATGGGGCAGTAGATTCGACATCCACGCCCACCTCGACAGCAAGGAGGAACTCAGATGGCGCAGGTTGCCAAGGTCGTACGCATCATCGGCTCGTCCCCCGAGAGCTTCGCCAAGGCGGCCGACGCGGCCGTCCAGGAGGCGGCGAAGACGATCCGCGACATCCGCGGCGCCGATGTCGTCACGATGAGCGCTGTGGTCGAGGGCGACCGCATCACGCAGTACCGCACCACCGTGGACATCGCCTTCGGCGTCGAGCGCTAGCGCCTTCTGGCCTACCCGGCCGTAGAGGGGCCGCGGAAGTCCCAGTCGATCATGAGCTGGCGAGACGAGGTCCGTCCGCCGGCTCGTGAGTACGTCGCTCGGGCGGCGTGGTTGTCGTCGTCAGTCAGTACCCACATGCCGTAGCAACCGCGCTCCCGGGCGAGCGCGCTGAGTGCTTCGACGAGTGTGCGGCCGACACCACGGCGGCGCGCAGACTGGTCGACGCCGAGCTCGTAGAGGAACATCTCCGTGCCCTTGTCGGGGTGCGTCGTCTCGACACCCGAGATGAACCCGACAGGCTGTTCGTTGCGGTCGTAGGCCACGAGAAGATGATGGTTGGGCTCGCCGAGGAACCGCCGTGTGGCTTCAGCGTCAGGGATGTGGTCGAAGAGGAAGCCTGCGGCGAGCACGGCCTCGTCGTCTCCCGAGCCTAGCCGACGGACATCGACGTGCATGGCCTGACGCTAGCCGTGTTCGAGGCGCGGCAGGTGCCACAAGGGACAACGCCTGGAATGACCGTCCTTCCGGGCCTACACTCGATGCGTGCTGGCTCGAAAGACGGTGACCGTGCTGTTCTGCGACGTCGCTGACTCGACTCCGCTCGGCGAGCACCTCGACCCGGAATCGCTGCAGCGCGTCATGGCGCGCTGGTTCGCCGAGGCGCGCAGGATCATCGAGCTGCACGGCGGCACCGTCGAGAAGTTCATCGGGGACGAGGTGATGGCGGTCTTCGGCGTGCCGCGCGCCCACGAGGACGACGCCTTGCGCGCGGTGCGAGCAGCCGCAGAGATGCGTGAGTCCTTGCGCACGCTCAACGAGGAGATGGAGACGGTGTACGGCGTCCGCCTCGAGGTGCGCATGGGCATCAACACGGGCGAGGTGGTAGCCGGCGACCCGGCGAGCGGCGGCACATTCGTGACCGGCGAGGCGGTCAACCTGGCAAAGCGGCTCGAACAGGCGGCCGGGCCCGGCGAGATACTGGTCGGCAAGGCGACGTATCCGCTCGTGCGCGACGCAGTACGGGCCGGCCCCCTGCAGTCGTTCCAGGTCAAGGGCAAGGCCAAGCCGGTCGCGCCCTGGCGCCTCGACCGCGTGGACGCCGAGGCGGCAGGCGTCGCGCGGCGGCTCGACGCCCTGCTCGTGGGACGAAACGAAGAGCTCGCGCACCTACGCGCGGCCTATGACGCGGCGGTCGACGAGCGGGCGTGCCGGCTCCTCACGGTGCTCGGCGCCGCCGGCATCGGCAAGTCCAGGCTGGCCACGGAGCTGGCTGCGAACATCGGCGGCGAGGCTCGCGTACTGAGCGGTCGCTGCTTACCGTACGGCGAGGGCATCACGTTCTGGCCGCTCGTCGACATGGTCCGAGCCCTCGGGGGCGACGAGGGGCTTGCCGAGGTGCTCGCGGCGTGCGAAGACTCCGCCCTCGTGGCAGAGCGCGTGCGCGCGGCCACAGGCACAGCCGACGCCGCTTCCGGCGACGAGCTCTTCTGGGCTGTCCGCCGGCTCGTGGAGACGCTCGCCGCCGAGCGCCCGCTCTTGCTCGTCCTCGAGGACATCCACTGGGCTGAGCCGACCTTTCTCGACCTGATCGAGTACCTGCACGGCTGGACGGAGGGAGCGCCCGTGTTGATGGTCTGCCTGGCGCGGCCCGAGCTGCTGGAACGGCGGCCGGGCTGGACGGCCGCACGACCGCGCGTCGAGACGCTGGCGCTCGAGCCGCTCTCCGAGGCAGCTGCAGAAGCCCTGTTGGGCGATCTCGGCGCGGACCTCGACGACGCGGCCCGCGAGCGCATCCTTGCGTCCGCGGAAGGCAATCCGCTCTACGTCGAGCAGATGGCCGCGCTCGCCGAGACCGGCGAGGTCGTGGTGCCCCCGACGATCCAGGCGCTGCTCGTGGAACGCCTCGACCGGCTCGAAGCCGGCGAACGATCCATCCTGGAGCGGGCGGCGATCGTGGGCCGTGAGTTCTCGCGCCGCCAGGTAACGGACTTGTGCCCGCCCGAGCTGAGGGCCGATGTGGGGAGGCATCTGCTCGGCCTCGTTCGCAAAGAGTTGATCCGCCCCCACACGTTCCCGTCGCTGCGCGAAGACGGCTTCCGCTTCCGTCACGCACTGATCCGCGACGCCGCCTACGAGGGCATGCCGAAGGAATCGAGAGCGCTCTTCCACGAGTGGTTCGCCGACTGGCTCGAACGAAACGCGGGTGAGCGCGCCGCCGAGCTCGAGGAGATCGTCGGGTACCACCTCGAGCAGGCTGTCCGCCTGCGTGCGGAGCTCGGCCCGGCCGACGAGCGCGCCCGCCGGATCGCGGCGCGTGCGGTCGAGCGGCTCGGCGCATCGGGTCGGCGCGCGCTCGCCCGCGCCGACCTGCCGGCCGGGGTCACGTTGCTCGAGCGCACCGTCGCGCTGCTCGACCCCGAGTCTTCCGAGCGTCCGGCGCTGCTCGCCGAGCTCGGCAGCGCGCTGATGAAGGTCGGGGAGTTCGCCCGGGCGGACAGTGTCCTCGAGGAGGCGTGTCGCGCGGCGGCGCTCGCCGGCGACGAGCAGTGCGAGTTGCGTGTCGCGGTGGAGCGGCAGTTTCTGCGTTCGTTCACGGCACCGGAGGGGGCCGCCGAGGACGACGTCCGCGTCGCCGAGGGTGTAATCCCTCAGCTCGAGCGGCTCGGCGACCACCTGGGACTCGCCAAGGCGTGGCGCCTGCTCAGCGAGGCCGATGTGATCGCGTGCCGCTGGGAGGCGAGGGCGACAGCGCTCGAGATGGCGCTCCGCCACGCGCGCCGCACACCCGAGGCTCACCAGGAAGCCGGCGCGATCGTCGCGCTGCTGGCTCAGGCGCTGCACTACGGCCCGACGCCGGCGCCGGAGGCGATCGAGCGCTGCCGGCGCTTCCTGGCCGAGGCGACGAGCGAGCGAGCTCTGCAAGCGGGCGTCAAGACAACGCTGGCGGCGCTCCTCGCGATGCGCGGAGACTTCGACGATGCGCGCGCGCTGTATGCGGAGGCGATCGCGCTGTACGAAGAGCTCGGGCTGCGCTTTCGCCGCACGGTGCGGCGACTCGTCGGCGCGGAGATCGAGCGGCTTGCCGGCGACCTGCGGGCCGCCGAACGAGAACTGCGTGCGGGCTACGAGGCGCTCGCGGCGATGGGCGAAAGCGGCGTGCGCGCGGTGCTCGCCGCCTACCTGGCCGACGTCCTGGTCGACCTCGGCCAAGACGACGAGGCTGAGCGGTTCGCGCGGATGGCTGCCGCCGCCGTCGAGGAGCGAGACGTCGCGCCGCAGGCAATTCAGCGCGCCGTACGGGCGCGGGTGCTCAGCCGCCGCGGCGACCTCGATGAGGCCACCGCCCTCGCGCGCGAGGCTGTCGACCTTGCCGAGACGACGGACTTCCTTGGGCTCCAGGCCGAGGCGTACCTAGCCCTGTCCGAGGTGCACTCAGCTGGCGGAGCTGGTGCGATCGCGCGCGAGCTGCTCGACCGTGCGCGCCTCCTGCACGAGGCGAAGGGGAACGTCGCCGCCGCTCGGCGAGTCGCCGTCGCGCTCGGCGAGCCCGTTGCCTGACGTTTCAATCATGCGCTGCTGGTTGTAAGGTCGTTCGAACCCGCACAAAGGAGGCTGGCATGCCCGACGATAACGACGGGTACGAAGTGTTCGTGGGCGTGGCGAGGACAGACGATGCCACGGCAAAGCCCGCAACGCTGGAAGATGCATTCGCCGACGCCTACGAGAAGGGAAAGAGCAAGACCGGCAAGACGAGGTACCGCCTCGTCGACATCGAGATCTCGGGAACGAATCCGATCAGCGAGTACAAGGTCGTCCTCACTGGCCACTGAGCACTAGCCCGCGACGAGCGCGCGCGCGTACTCGCCAGGGTCGAACGGGCGGAGGTCGTCGAGCGCCTCGCCGATGCCGATCAGCTTGACCGGCAGCCCGAGCTCGTGGGCGATCGCGACGGCGACGCCGCCCTTGGCGGAGCCGTCCAACTTGGTAAGCGCCACGCCGGTGACGCCGACTGCGTCGCGGAAGAGCCGGGCCTGCTGGAGCCCGTTCTGGCCTGTCGTCGCGTCGACGACGAGCAGCGTCTCGTGCGGCGCTCCGGGGAGGCGTTGCTCGATGACCCGCCGCACCTTGGCCAGCTCCTCCATGAGATTGGTCTGTGTGTGTAAGCGCCCCGCCGTATCGACGATGACCACGTCGCGGCCGCGCGCCCGGGCAGCTTCGATGGCGTCGTAGGCGACGGCCGCCGGGTCGCCGCCGCGCTCGGAGCCGACGAAGTCGGCGCCGGCGCGCTCCGCCCAGATCTCGAGCTGCTCTTCGGCGGCGGCGCGGAAGGTGTCGGCCGCGGCGAGGATGACGGTGCGGTCGCGCTCGCGGAGCCTGTGAGCGAGCTTTCCGATGGTGGTCGTCTTCCCGGTGCCGTTGACGCCGACGACGAGCACGACGCTGGGGCGCTCGGCGACGTCCAGCACGCCGGGCTCGCCGAGCAGGCTCTCGATCTCCTCCGCCAGCCCCTCCACGAGGTTGCCGTCGACGCCGCGCGTCTCGAGCCGTTGGACGAGCTCGGCGGTCGAGGGCACGCCCACGTCGGCGGCAATCAGCGACTCCTCGAGGCGCTCCCAGGACTCCACGTCACCCGGGTCGAACGCGGCGACGGCGATCTCCTCGGTGAGTGCACGGCGGCTCTTGGAGAGCGAGTCGCGCAACCGCGAGAACCAGCCTCCGCCGTCTTCTTCAGGCTCTGGTGCGCCGTCACTCTCGCCGAGCAGTTCCGCCCAGGTGCGTGACATCGACGGGACGATAGCCCGGACTTCAGGCGGCCGGACGCGTCCCCAGGCCGCCCACCAGCCCGACGCCCCTCAGCACCGGTCGTGCCATGCGCCGCGCGACGGGTGGATGGGGGTCGTCGCGCGCGAGACGCTCCAGCGTCCGCTGCACCAGCTCGAGGCGGCCCATCCCGAACATCAGCCGCGGGAAGCGTTCCAGCGCCTGCCGCGCGGCCCACGCGTTGGCGAAGTGACGAGCCAGCCGCTCCTGGATGCGCCGCTCGTAGCTCTCCAGCCCAGAGGTGGTCCGGCGAGCCAGGAGGTCGGTGACAGCCTCTGCGGCGAGGCCGGCACTCAGGAAGGCCTCGTAGATGCCGTCCCCCGAGAGCGGGTCGACGAGCCCCGCAGCGTCGCCGCAGACAAGTGCACGGCCACGCACGAGGCGCGTGCCGGGCCGCGCCACGGGCAACCGGTAGCCGCGGACGCCCGTCAGGCGGTCGACATGCGTCCCGTGCGCTCGGCAAAGTTGCTCGAGGTGCGCCCGCAGCCTGGGCGCCTCGACGCTCCAGCCGCCCACTCCGACGT
The DNA here is from genome assembly GCA_036824245.1 of Gaiellaceae bacterium. Taxonomy (GTDB): domain Bacteria; phylum Actinomycetota; class Thermoleophilia; order Gaiellales; family Gaiellaceae; genus JACVRM01. Next base: position 49,596 of record DAITAO010000013.1, read on the forward strand.
TGACGCGGGCGTCCTTCGGAAACACCCAGCCGTAGCCGCCCGGCACAGTCCCGAGCTCGAAGACGATGCGGCCGCGGTAGCGCTCCGGACGCGTTAGCTCGTGCGGCAGGTCGCCCTCGAGGGCGACGCCGTAGGCCGGGTCCGGGCAGAGGCCGAGCGTCCTTGCGACGATCCCGTTGACGCCGTCGGCGCCGACGAGCGCGTCGGCACGGATGCGCTCGCCGCCTGCCTGGACGGTGGCTCCTGTTGCATCGAGGTCGACGGCTGTGACCCGCAGACCGTCGCGAAAGTGCACTCCCGCTCCCACCGCGCGTTCGGCGAGGTGCGCGTCGAGCCGGCGGCGCTGGGTCATGAGCACGAGCGGCATGCTGCTCGTCCGCTCGTAGGCGGGCCCGAAGCCGAGCCGCAGCACGACACGGTCGACGACGTCCTCCACGACCGGGTCGATCGAGAAGGGGAGCTGTCGGGCCGCGCGGATCGTCACGCCGCCGCCGCACGGCTTGTCGCGCGGGAACCTGGCCCGGTCGAGCAGGAGCACGGAGGCTCCCGCTCGCGCGAGGTGGTACGCGGCTGTCGACCCGGCAGGACCGGCGCCGACCACGACGATGTCGAAGCGCTCGATCCTGTGAGCCTAAGCGACGGCCGCTAGTGTCGGCGCGTGCCGGACTGGGACGACGTAGAGCGGCTGGCGCTCGGCCTGCCCGAAGTGGAGATCGACACCTCGTACGGTCAACCTGCGGTCAAGGTGCGCGGGAAGACCTTTTCCTGCCTAAGCTCACACAAGCAGGCGGAGGGCGCACTCGTACTGTGGGTCGATCCGGACGAACGGCCGCTGATGCTCGAGACCCAACCCGACGTGTACTACGTCACGCCGCACTACGAGGGCTACCCGCGGGTGGTGCTGGTTCGGCTGGACGCCATCGACGCGCGGGAGCTGCGCGAACGGTTGACGGATGCCTGGCTCGTCCGTGCCCCGAAGCGGCTCGCGGCGAGGCTCGACAGGAACGACTCCGAGTCCACCTGAGAGCGCGAGACCCCTAACCCACAGCCGTCAGCGCCGCCTGGTGCGGCGTGCGGCGGGAGACCACCTCGGAGACTCCCGCTTCTCCCATCGTGACGCCGTAGAGCACGTCTGCGGCTTCCATTGTGCGCTTCTGGTGGGTGACGATCACGAACTGGGCGCGGTCCGCATACCGCCTCAGGAGCTCGACGAAGCGCGTGATGTTCGTGTCGTCGAGGGCGGCCTCGACCTCGTCGAGCAGGTAGAAGGGCGACGGCCGCGCCAGGAACACGGCGAACAGGAACGAGATGGCGCCCAGCGCCTTCTCGCCGCCGGAAAGAAGGGAGAGGCGCGTGATGCGCTTCCCGGCGGGTCGCAGGTCGATCTCGACGCCCGCCTCCTCCTCCTCGTCGTCCTCGGGCTCGACAAGCCGCAGGCTGCCTTCGCCGCCCGGGAAGAGCGTCTCGGCCACGTCGGCGAAATTGGCTTGCACCTGCTCGAAAGTGGTGGCGAAGCGCTCTTCGACGGTCTGAGTGAGCTCGGCCCGCAACCGCTCGAGCTCGGCGAGACTGCGCTCGAGGTCCTCGCGCTGAACGGCTAGCTCGCCGAGCCGCTCCTTCTCGCGGTCGTACTCCTGCTTTGCAAGCGGGTTCACCTGGCCGAGGGCTTCGAGCTTCCGTTCGAGTCGCGGTAGGCGCTCCGCGAGCGCATCGCGGTCGGCGTCTGCGCCGGGCGGCTCCACAGGCTCGTCGCCGAGGCGGCGGCGCAGCTCATCGGCCTCGGCCTTCAGCCGTGCCAGCTCGACTTGGAGCGCCGACAGATCGCCCGCGGTTGTAGCCGCTGCGCGTCGCAGCTCGGCCTCGCCCCCGGCAAGCCGGCGTAGCTCCTCGGCGAGGTCGCGCGTCCGGTCGCCGCCCGCGTCGACGCGGGCTCGCAGAGGTGCCTCGAAACGCTCCGCTGCGCCAGCAGCTGCGGCCAGCGCGGCGGCGAGCCGTTCGGCAAGCGCCAGCAGGCCACGCGCCCGCACCGGGTCCAGAGCGTGACCGGGAGCGGCGTCCGCCAGCGCATCG
>DAITAO010000060.1:0-16181 GCA_036824245.1 Gaiellaceae bacterium
CCCTGCCACGCGGGACTGGCTGCGCGGCCTGCTGGGCGGCGACGGCGGGTCGGACTTCGGCGACCCCGAGGCACGCACGAACACCGCCCACTGCGCCGTCCGGTGCGGCCGGCAGCGCGCCGTCGGCCTCGCAGGTCTCGCTCAACTGGACCGCCAGCTGGGACGCCGTCGGCGTCGCGGGCTATCGCATCTACCGCGGCGGAGCACAGATCGCGACCTCTTCCGGCACGTCCTACACGGACACTACGGTGGCCGCCGGTACGGCTTACTCGTACACGGTGCGTGCGTACGACGCCGCCGGCAACCTGAGCTCGTCCTCGAACACCGCTTGGGTGACTACGCCGTCCGCTGCGCCTCCCCCGCCGCCGCCTCCTCCGCCGCCGCCTCCTCCTCCGCCGCCGAGTGGCGGCAAGACCGCCGTCCCGCACAGCGTCACCATCGAGAGCGGCTCGCTGGGCGCGGGCAGTGCCGCGTCGCTAGCCGCACAGGATGGAGCCACGCTGAACGTCAACGCTGCCGCGAGCTACCGCGGTACCTCAGCCGCGGCGTGGTACGGAAACCTGCGGGCGCCAAACTCGCTGACGAGCCTGTCGGTTCGGTACGTCGGGTCTGCGTCGCCATCGTGCGCACAGACTGCGTCCATCTACAACTGGGACTACGGCTCGTGGCTCGTTCTCGACTCGCGCTCGGTCGGGACGACGCCCGCCACCGTGAACGCAACGGTGAACGGCACGCTGGCGCGGTACGTGAGCGGCTCCTCCGGCGACGGCGACGTGCTCGTCCGCATCCGCTGCTCGGGCGGCACCGGGACCGTCGCGCGAGGCGACTTGCTCTCGATCAGCTTCTAGACAAGACAGCAAGGGCGGACCCACCCCTCCCCATCCGCCCGCATCGGCGCCGCCGCCACTCCGTCCGGAGGATGGGGGCGGCGCCCCTCTGCTCCGAGGCGCGGAGCGAGGTGTGAGGCTGCCGGCATACGGGTTGCGACCAACCTCGTTGTAGGGACTGTCCCCACAGGGGACTGTCCCGTCAGCTTTCGACCCGCCGCGTACCACCTTGTTTGTCGACCGGTGCAGGTAGTACCTGGCACGCCGCTCCCCGTGCGCGGCGTGCCAGTTCGTGCGGTCCCCTGCTACTGCGTTTGGTTGCCGACGAGGCCGGCGGCGCCGCGCGAGCGCACCGAATCCGGCCTCTCTGTGCGGCACGCCGACGTCGTGCGTGAGGGCGAAAGGAAGAGAACGGTCCGAGGAAGGGGCAGGGCGGCGAGTGCTGGCGCTGCTGCGACGGTCACGCGTAACTCCTGAAGATAGTCGGCGTGGCCGCGCCGCCAGTTCTCGGTGTCGCAGGCTCTATCGGCGCCTCGGATGACCCGTCCGAATCCCTCTGCGGAGTGAATCCGGCTTTACGTTTTGCTAGCGTCGCCCGCGGCTCACCAAAACCGAACGGACGAGGAGCAGCATGGAGACGCAGGAGGCCACCGAGGCGGCACGCGCCGCCCAGCAAAACGGCGCCGTCGTCACAGCGCACGAGATCAGGCGTCGTTACGGCGAGGGCGACGCGGCCGTGGACGCTCTCCGCGGCATCGACCTGGAGGTCGAGCGCGGCAAGCTCACCGCCATCATGGGGCAGTCGGGGTCGGGCAAGTCGACGCTCATGCACATCCTTGCGGCACTCGACAGGCCGACAGCGGGCTACGTGACGATCGAGGGCACGCGGCTGGGGCAGCTGAACGACAACGAGATCACGATGCTGCGGCGCGAGCACATCGGCTTCGTCTTCCAGTTCTTCAACCTGCTGCCGATGCTGACCGCCGAGGAGAACATCACGCTGCCGCTGGCGATCGCCGGCGAGAAGCCCGAGAAGGAGTTCTTCGAGGATCTGCTCAAGCGCGTGGGCCTCACCGACCGGCGCACGCATCGTCCGTCAGAGCTTTCCGGCGGCCAGCAGCAGCGCGTCGCGATCGCGCGGGCGCTCGTTTCGCGACCGACCGTCGTGTTCGCCGACGAGCCGACCGGCAACCTCGACTCGAAGACGAGCGGCGAGATCCTCGAGCTGCTGCGGCAGTCGGTGGCCGACTTCGGGCAGACGCTCGTGATGGTCACGCACGAGGCGCGCGCTGCGGCTATCGGTGACCGCACGCTGTTCCTCGCGGACGGCCTCATCGTCAAGGACCTCGGCTGTGCGAGCGAGCACGACATCCTGCTCGCCTTGGAAGAGCTAACCCAGTGACCCGCCGCCTGTGATCCGCGTCGCCCTGCGGGGCCTCGCCGGCCGCAAGTTCCGCGCCGCCCTGACGGCGCTGGCCATCGTGCTCGGCGTCGCGATGATCAGCGGCACCTACGTGCTCACGGACACGATCGACAGGGCGTTCGACCGCATCTTCGTCGACTCGTACGCGGGCACCGACGCCGTGGTCACCGGGAAGGGCCTGGGCGGCAGCTTCGAGGGGGAGCCGATCGCCTCGCCGCCCGTGCCGGCAGACGTTCTGGAGGAGGTCAAATCGGCACCGAGCGTGGACGCCGCTGTCGGCTCGGTCATCGAGGAGTCGGCCGTCAAGATCATCGACCGCGAGGGCGACCCGATCGTGAAGAACGCGCCTACCTTCGGGTTCGGCCTGGACGCGAGCGTTCCGCGCTTCAACCCGCTGGAGCTCAGACAGGGGCGCTGGCCCAGCGGGGCCAACGAGGTGGTGATCGACTCGGGCACGGCCGAAGACGAGGGCTACAACGTCGGCGACCGGGTTCCGATCGCGACGTTCCAGCCGGTCCGCGAGTTCGAGGTGGTCGGCATTGCGCAGTACGGCGGGGTCGAGTCGATCGGCGGCGCGACGTTCGCCGTGTTCGACCTGCCGACCGCACAGCGGCTGCTCGATCGTGAGAACCAGTACGACGCCATCTCGGTCGCGGCCAAGCCGGGGCTCTCGCCCGAGGAGCTCGCCGCCGACCTCGAGGATGAGTTGCCGACTTCCGTGGAGGTGCGCACGGGCACCGAACAGGCCGACGAGGATGCGGGCGACATCGCCACGTTCGTGACCATCATCCGCTACTTCCTGCTCACGTTCGGGTTCATCGCCCTGTTCGTCGGCGCCTTCGTCATCTTCAACACCCTCTCGATTACCGTCGCGCAGCGAACGCGTGAGCTGGCCACGCTGCGGACGCTCGGTGCATCGCGCAGGCAGGTGCGCGGAACGGTGCTGCTCGAAGCGCTCGTGATCGGCGCGCTGGCGTCGGTCGTGGGGCTGTTCGCCGGCCTCGGGCTGGCCTCGGGGCTCAACTCCCTGTTCAGAGCCCTGGAGCTGGAGCTTCCGACGACGAGCCTGGTGTTCTCGATGCGCACGGTGATCGTCGCGCTGGCGGTCGGCATCCTCGTGACGGTCGTGGCAGGGCTCGCGCCGGCGATCCGTGCGACGCGCGTGCCGCCTATCGCGGCGGTGCGCGAGGGCGCCACGCTCCCGCCCTCGCGCATGGCGCGGTACTGGCCCTACGTGGCCGCCGTGCTCGTCGCGCTGGCCGTCGTCCTGCTCGGCTACGCGCTCTTCGTGGACGAGATCGACACGGTGCAGCGGTTGCTCTCCATCGGAGGAGGTGTGCTGCTGCTCTTCATCGGGGTCGCAATGCTCTCTCCGAAGCTCGTGCGCCCGCTCGCCTCGCTTACGAGCCCGGTTGCCACATGGGCAGTGGTCGCGCTGTCTGTTCTGCTCTATCCGATCACGCTCGCGTACTGGCTACTCCGCTACGCGGCCTTCTCGTCCGATCGACCGGCCTCGAAGCGCGCTCTCGCGCTCGTGGGCGGAATAGTGCTGTCGGTCTTCCTGCCGCTGCTCCTGCCCATCGTGCTCGTCATGTGGGTGCTGTCCAAGGTGACCCGCTTCGAGCCGGAGTGGCCCCTCGAGTTCCCGAACGTACGCCCGGAGCGCACGCTGCAGCCGATCGCGCGTGAGAACGCGCGCCGGAACCCGGGGCGGACCGCGGCCACCGCGGCGGCGCTCATGATCGGCATCGCGCTGGTCACCTTCGTGGCCGTGCTCACGCAGGGCCTGCGCGAGTCGAACAGCGATGCGATCACGAAGCAGATCCGGGCCGACTACGTGATCACGTCGCAGGACGGCTACTCCGAGTTCGTCGCGGGCGCGACAGACGCGGTCGAGACCGCCCCGAATGCTGCGCTCGTCACCGATGTGCGGGAGGATGTCGGGCGCGTGGCGGGATCGACACAAGCCGTGACGGGCATCGACCCGGCGCGCATCACCGAGGCGTACGCGTTCGACTGGAAGGAGGGGAACGACGCCGTCCTCGGAGAGCTTGGTCGCTTCGGCGCCATCGTCGGCGACGACTTCGCAGACGACAAGGACCTGACGGTCGGCGAGCGCTTCTCGATCCAGGCACCGAGTGGCAAGACGGCGCAGTTCGAGGTGAAGGGCATCTACGAGCCGCCGCCCTTCTACCCGCTCCTTGGCGCGGTCTCCATTCCCAAGCAGACCTGGGACGCGACGTTCGAGCCACCGAGGAACCGCTTCATCTTCGTGAACGTGCCGGGCGACCCGACGGAGCAGGGGAAGGACCAGCTCGAGGCGGCGGTCGCGAAGTACCCGGACACCCGCGTACAGACGCGGCAGGAGTGGATCGACAAGGAGGACTCCGAGTTCCAGACGTTCCTCGCCATGATCTATGTGCTGCTCGCGCTCTCCGTGATCGTGAGCATCTTCGGGATCATCAACACGCTGGTGCTCAGCGTCTTCGAGCGGACACGCGAGCTCGGCATGGAGCGCGCGGTGGGCATGACCCGCAGGCAGGTGCGCCGCATGATCCGTCAGGAGAGCGTCATCACGGCGCTGATCGGCGCGGCGCTCGGGCTTCCGCTCGGCATCTTCCTGGCGGCGCTCGTGACCCGCGCGCTCGGTGAGTTCGACGTGCAGTTCGCCGTGCCGACAACACAGCTGATCGTGTTCGCCTTCGCCGCCATCCTGGTCGGCATGGTGGCCGCGCTCATGCCCGCGCGGCGTGCAGCGCGGCTGAACGTGCTGCAGGCATTGCAGTACGAGTAAGCGCGCCCCGGGGAGCTAGACCTCGCCGGCGAGCGTGCGCAGCCGCTCGGCGTAGGCGGGAGCTGTCGGTTCGTCCTCGTGGCGCACATAGCAGTAGACCTCCTCGCCGGCGGCGAGCGGCCCACGCAGCCGGCCGGCCCACTCGGCGAGCAGCGGCTCGTCGTACGGTGGCTCGCGGAGCCTCACGTAGCGAAAGGGGGCGGGCGTGTCGAGGTCGTTGACGCGCACCGCGCCGGCCTCGGCGAGCCTCGCCTCGACCCCCTCCCAGGACGGGTGCTGGAGGTCGAAGGCCAGTCGCAGCCCAGGATCGAGCGACCCGAGCAAGAGCACGAGCATTCCGTCGTCGCGCGCGCTGGTGAGCACGACCCGCACCGGGCCGAGACGATCGCCCAGGTGACGCACCCGGTCGGAGAAATCGGCCACGATGCGCGGTGGCCGGGCAGCTTGGGCGAGAAGACGAAGCCCGGCGGCGTTGCGTCGGCCCAGCGCTGGAACTGCCCCTCGGCAGGGAGGCGATAGCCCGTCGTATTCAGCTCGACCGTGTCGAAATGCTCGGCGTAGAAGCGCAGGAAGTCGCGCGAGTTGGTGCCTGCCGGGTAGAAGCCCGGCTTCCACGAGGGGTAGGCCCAGCCCGATGTGCCGACATGGAGCCGGTCTAGACTGGATTCCGTGGCCGTCACGACCCCACAGTTAACCGAGAACCTCGTTCCCGTCCTCGACCACGGCTTCGTCGCGCTCGACGGGGCGCTGGCTTCCGATCTCGCCGTGGTCAACGGCGCCCGCGTCTCCTTCAACCAGGCCTCGGACGAGCTGGCCGAGCGGGACGCAGGGCTGATCCACTTCCTGATGCGCGAGAAGCACGGATCGCCTTTCGAGCACGGCTACTTCAGGTTCCTGGTCAAGGCGCCGCTCTTCGTCGTCCGCGAGCACCACCGTCACAGAGCCGGGCACTGCCTCCCGGGCAGCGCTCAGATCTGGATGGAGACTCTGGCTCCCGAGTCCGGGCGGCAGCTCCGCCGGCGACCGATCGCAGAGATCTTTCGGAACTGGCACGAAGGCGTACCCGATTCAATGGGACGCAAGAGACTGTTGGCGTCTTGTCGCCATCTGTCGACCCGCGTGCTCAACGAAGAAACGCAGATCTTCGAGATCGGTCGGATGCGTGACGTGTTCCGGTCGGGGACGAAGGAGATCCATGAGCTGCGTACAGAGAGTGCCGTCCTCCGATGCTCTGCCGACCACCGCACACTGACGCTCGACGGGTGGGCGCGAGCTGGCGATGTCCGGAACGGCGATTTCGTCGCGGTGTGTGGCGTTCGGACGACTCGCACTCCGGAGCAGATACCTCCGTCTCTGCGAAGGGGGATCGGTGTCTGGACGTCCATGCAACGCCACATCCTCCGCCCGGTCGATCGGTGCCATATCTGCAGCAAGAGGTTCCCGCGCGAGGAACTTGTTCTCGATCACGTCATCCCGGTTGCGGCTGACTTGAAACGAGCACTCGACGTCGGCAACCTCGCCGCGGCATGCAGGCCGTGTCACCGGACGAAGACGAATTCCGAGCAGAAGCTCGCCTGCCGTGACAACAAGACGGCTGGAAGCAAGTTCGTACGTGTGCTTGGCAACCCGCGCCGAGTTGCCGAAGAAGTGACGTATGACATCGAGATGGAGGGCCCACACCACAACTTCGTCTCCGACGGCGTTGTGGTCCACAACAGCTACAACGAGTGGAGCGGGCGCTACTCCAAGATCGAGCCCGAGTTCTACGTCCCCGACAATGTGCGAACGCAGGTGGGCAAGCCCGGCGCGTACTCGTTCGAGCCCGTGGATGACGAGACGCGAGAGGCGGCGCAGCACGAGATCGAAGAGAACGCCACGCGTGCCTTCCAGGCGTACGAGCGGATGCTGGAGCGCGGGGTTGCGAAGGAAGTCGCGCGAACGGTGCTGCCGCTCTCGACCTACACCAAGTACTACTGGAGCTGCAACCCGCGCAGCCTCATGCACTTCTGCTCGCTTCGGAATCACGAGGACGCGCAGTACGAGATCCGCCAGTTCGCGGCGGCGGCGGAACAGTTTCTCGAGCGGCTCATGCCCGCCACGCACGCGGCGTTCATCGCGAACGGCCGCGTCGCGCCCTAGGGCTACGCCACCGTCCGCAAGATCTCGGGCGTGGCTTTCTGGCCTCGCACGTGCCTCGTGACCACCCAGCCGGCGAAGGTTTCGAGCGTGTAGGCCGCGTTGAGCCGTACGCTCACGTCTCCCTTGTCGGCCACGAACGTTCCGCACGACAGTACGCGCCTGCCCTTGCGGGTGAGCCACAGCTCGTAGTAGTCGTCGTCGCCGCTCGGCACGAGGCCGGTCACCGTGAGGACGAGCGGGATATTGCCGCCCTCTTCCTCCCGGCCCACGCGCAGCACGCCGTCTGCCCTCGGGTTCGCGTCGGTGGGATCCATCTCCAGCGTAAAGATGGTGTCGACGTCGAGCGCTCCCCGGGAGTTGTCCTCGTTACCGGCTCCGAAGAGGTAGCCGACGCCGAAGGCGGCGAGTGCGACGCCGAGCGCGGCTGTCAGCGTGGCGGCCAGCCGGCGCCTCGGCAGCGTGGTCAAAATCGGCGCCCGCTCGCGCTCGGGCGCGCGCTTCGCGCCGGGCGGCTCGGTGAGCGCGGGCGGTAGCTCGGGCGGTGGGCCGGCCGAGACGAGCAGATCGTGGACACGGCGCAGCCGCGCGCGCTCCTCGGGAGAGGCGCCCTCGACCAGCTCGTCGAAGTCGAAGTTCGGCTCACCGTTCACAGGAGTTCTCCCTCAAGGGCGTCCGCGAGGCGGGAGAGCGCGCTCCGCGTGCGCGTCTTGACGGTTCCGAGCGGGATGTCGAGAAACTCCGCGATCTCGCTCTGCGACATCCCTCCCCAGTATGCGAGCTCGAGCAGAGGACGCTCGTGGTCGGGCAGGTCCGCGAGCGCCCGGTGTACCCGCCAGGCGACCCAGCTCGCCTCGGCGCGCTCGGCGGGCCCAGCCTCCGGAGAGGGCTCGTCGGCCGGCTCGGCCGGCGGCTCGTAGCGGCCGCGGCTGCGATCGGAGATCGCATTGCGCGCGACGGCGTAGAGCCAGCTGCCGCCGGCGCCGCGCTCGGCCCGGTAGGTATGCGCCGAGCGCCAGACGGAGGCGAACGTCTCCTGGACGGCCTCTTCAGCGCGCTCCCGGTCACCCAGCCTGCGCAGCGCGAGCCCAAAAACGGAGCGGGCGTAACGCTGGTAGAGGAGCTCGAACGCCTCGCGGTCGCCCGCTCCGGTCTGCGCGAGCAGCTCGCCGTCGCTTGGCTCGCCGAGCGGGGCGGGTCTCACCGGACGAGAGGGCAAATCGAGGGCCAAAGCAAGTGACATCCCATCGTCACTACGTCTCCCCGAGGCGCGTGGTTTGAAGCAGACGTCCGCCGTCCACTACGAGCGACGTTCCCGTCACGTAGTCCGCCCGTGTGAGAAAGAGGACTGCCTCGGCGATGTCGGAGGGCGATCCGACGCGACCGAGCAGTGTCTCCGCGGCCCGGCGCGCCTCCTGCTCGGGCTCGACGGCGACCGGGCCGGGAGCCACCCCGCACACACGCACCTCCGGCGCGAGCGCCCGCGCGAGCACGCGCGTGAGCATCGCCTGGGCCGCCTTGGCGGCGCAGTGAGGTGCGAAAGAAGGCCACGCCTGATAGGCCGCCACGTCCTCGATCATGACGACCAGACCACGTGCTGCGCGTAGGTGCGGGGCGGCCGCCTGGGTTACGAAGAAGCTGCCCTTCGCGGTCACACCCAGCGCGCGTTCCCAGTCGTCCTCCGACACGTCCTCGACGGCCCGCGGCTCGAAGCCATCACCGGCGGCGTTCACGAGCAGGTCGAGACCGCCGATTTGCTCGGCGGCGCTCGCGACCAGTGCTCGCGCCGCCTCGGTGCTCGTCAGGTCAGCGTCCGCGCGACCGGCCGCGACCACCGCCCAACCGGCCTCGCTGAGCCGGTCTGCGATCGCCGAGCCGACCCGCCCGGTACCCCCGGTAACCAGCGCTCGCACGGCGCCAGTCTAGGCGTCTGGTGGCGTTTCGCCTGCATTTGGACGCCGTAAAGGTTCTGTCAAATAACTCGGCGACGTGGTTCCGGACGCGGTTGCAGGGGTGAGAACATAAATGCAGAAAATCGCCAGGGGGAATACACATGCAAACGATCAAGCTCCTACTCACCGTCGCCGTGGCCCTCGCAGTGGCCGCTCCTGCGCATGCGGCGACCAAGAACATCTCGATCACGAAGAACGGCTTCTCGCCGAAGAACACCAGCATCAACGCCGGCGACACCGTTGTCTGGAAGAACAACGACACGGTGAACCACCAGGTGGTCGCGACCAACGGCCACTTCGCGTCGCCCATCCTGGCGCCCACCAGGACCTATACACGCCGTTTCGACATAGCCGGCACCTACAACTACCGCGACACGTTCAAGCCCACCCTCACGGGAAGGCTGGTCGTCAGGGGTGCGCCGCCATCGGTGTCGATCGCCGCCTCGGCTCCGATCATCACCTACGGTGACACGATCGTGCTCGGCGGGAAGGTGTCGAGCGGCCGTGCCGGCGAGCAGGTCACGTTGTACGCGAAGCCCTACGGACAGGTCTCCTACGTCGAGGTGGCGCGGCTGCTCAGCGCCGACGGGGGACTCTGGAGCTTCACGGTCAAGCCCGAGCTCCTCACCACGTACCAGGCCGTGTGGAACAACCTGAAGAGCGCCGAGATCGCGACCGCCGTGCAGCCGAGGCTGTGGCTGAAGCGGGTCGGCAACTGGTGGGTCGTCCGGGTGTCGGCTGCGAGGTCGTTCAAGAACCGCTGGGTGTACGTGCAGCGTCTCTCGCCGCTGGGTCAGTGGATCAACGTCCGCAAGGTCCTGATCGGCACAGCGACGGCACAGCGCTTCAAGATCAAGGATCTGCCCAAGGGGGTCTCCCGCCTTCGCCTGTTCCTGACCGTCAACCAGGCAGGCGTGGGCTACCTCGCCGCGACGAGCAGCACGTTCGTCTTCAGGCGCCGATAGAGCGCCGCTCCGGACCGTCTGGCTGAAGGCGGGGGGAGCGTTATGCTCCCCCCGCCTTCGCGTCGGAAAGGAGCGCTTTTGTCGGCTGTGGCCAACGAACTGGAGATCATTCCGCGTCAGCTGAAGCCGGCGCTGCTCGAGCTGGACGGAATCTCTCGAGCGGCCGTCGAGGCCCACTACAAGCTCTACGAGGGCTACGTGAACAAGCGCAACGAGATCCTGCGCGAGCTTGCTGACGTCGACCTATCGGCCGCGAACCAGGTCTATTCGGAGGTGCGCGAGCTCAAGGTGGAGCTCTCCTTCGCGGTCGGTGGCATCAAGAACCACGAGATCTACTTCGAGCACCTGGGCGGGGAGGGCGGTGACCCGGACGGCGCGGTCGCAACGCTGATCACGCGCGACTTCGGCTCGGTTGCGGAGTGGGGGGCCGACCTCAAGGCAACGGGGATGGGTGGTCGCGGCTGGGCGTGGACGGCGTACGACTGGGACGAGGGCCGGCTCTTCAACTACATCGGCGACGCCCAGAACACATTCCCGATCTGGAATGCGACGCCGCTCGTGGCGCTGGACGTCTACGAGCACGCCTACTTCCTCGACTACCAGACCGACCGCGGCTCGTACATCGACGCCTTCTTCAACAACCTCGACTGGGGCGTCGTGAACGACTGGGTCTCGCGTTACCAGATCCCGTTGAAATAGAGCAGGGGACTCTCCCCGAACGGGGACTTCCCATCAAGCCGCGGAACAGTCCCCTGCGGGGACGGTCGACGTGGCCGCCTCGCAGGCCAACAGCCACCGTTCAGTCGCGTGGCACACGCGCGCCGGCTCGCACGTTGTTACGCTTGTTGCCAGGCCGGTGAGTTGGGCTACCAGACTGTTTTTCGCGGCTTCACACGTCGGTGCGCCTGGGAGAGCGAGGCGGGCCGCGGAGGAGGGAGAGTCTCGATGACTGCTCGCGTTCGCTCCCGCCGCGCCGTTCGCGCCGTTGGCGTCGTGGCCCTTGCGGCGGCGGTCGCCGCCGGAATGGGAATAGCCGCGAGCTCCCATACCCCGGGCCGCGAGGGCGGGCCGGATTGGCGCATGATCGGGCACGACGCCGCAGGCTCGCGCAACCAGGGCCATGAGCGCGCGATCAGGCGGTCGAACGTCTCCCGACTCGCTCCGAAGTGGACGGCGCCGACGGCCGGCGACGTCTCGGCCACGCCGGCCGTCGTCGGCAGGTCCGTCTACGTCCCCGACTGGGGCGGCAAATTGTGGAAGCTGGACGGGCGGACGGGCGCCGTGCAGTGGTCGCGCTCGATCGCCGAGTACAACGGCATCGCTGGGTCGTTCTCCCGCACGAGTCCCGCCGTCGACGGAGGCGTCGTCTACGTCGGCGACCAGAACGGCGCGCACCTGATGGCCGTCAGCGCGCGGACGGGCCACCTGCGCTGGATCACGCGCATCGACGCCCACAAGTGGGCAATCCTCTCGAGCTCGCCCGTCATCAAGGGAAACATCGTCGTGATCGGAACTTCCTCGCGCGAGAACCTGCAGAGCGAAGATCCGTGCTGCACCTTCCGCAGCAGCGTCACCGCACTCGACAAACGCTCTGGCCGCGTCATCTGGAAGACGTACATGCTTCCGGAGAACGGCGGCGTGCCCGGCGGCTTCGCCGGCGCGGGGATCGTCAACCCGCCCGCGGTCTCGCACGCCGGCGGCGGTCTCGTCATCGTCGGCACGAATAGCCACAACAGCCTCCCGCAGGCGGCGCGCGAGTGCCTCGGCGGTGACTTCGACGGCATCCCGCCGGACTTGATCGACACGTGGAGCGAGAGCTGCTTCCCGGAAGGCGACTACTTCTCGTCGGTCGTCGCGCTCGACCTCCGTGACGGGGACGTCCGCTGGTCATACCGCGTCGCCGGCACGAACGCATGGGAGGACGCGTGCGGCGGGCTTCCGGCGACGGTGACCTGGTGCGCAGACCCCCGCGATCTCGCCCAGTGGGACGTGCTCGGCTCCGGCGCCAACGTCTTCCGGACGCGCGTCGCCGGACGGACGCGCGAGGTCGTCGGCATGGGCTCCCGCACGGGGATCTACCGCCTCTTCGACGCGGCGAGCGGCAAACTCCTCTGGGCGACGCTCGTCGGTCCGCAGTTCGGGATTCAGTGGGGAACCGCGACCGACGGCGACCGGATCTACGTTCCGATCGCGAACCCCACCCGCAGGCCCTATCTCCTCGAGCAATCGGGCACGCCAACGACCGGCGGCTCGTGGGCGGCACTCGATCCGGCGACGGGGCGGATTCTCTGGCAAACGGCCGTGCCGGGCGGCGCCGACGGCCTCGGCCCGCCGACCGTCGCGAACGGCGTCGTCTACGCCGGCTCGATGGCGCGGACGGGCGACCAGATGTACGCGCTCGACACCCGGAGCGGCGAGCTCCTGTGGCGCTACGCCGCCGGCGCGACGGTGAACGCCGGGCCCGCAGTATCGCGTGGCACGGTCTACTGGGGCTCCGGCTACGTGCGCGGCGGCGGCACCGCGAGCTCGACGTTCCACGCGTTCAGCATCGGCGGCAGATAGCGCGGCCGGCTGCGACCCGTCCCGCGTGTGCGTCCGACGGGACCATGGGTGAAACGCCTTGAGAGAGGGCAGGGGCTGTCCCGGAACCGGGACTGTCCCATCAAGTTGCGCTACGGAGTGGGACAGTCCCCTGCGGGACAGTCCCTATGCCGCCAGCCACTCCCGGAGCGTCGTGTGGCGCGCGGGAGCCGTTCCGTCCTCGAGCTCCCCTCGAATCTCGCCCACCGTGCCGTAGCGCTCGGCGACGACGTCGTGGCTGTGGATGGTCTCGAAGTTGAGCTGGCGCGCGAAGAGAAAGTCCTCGTCGCCGAGCCACGGATAGGCCTCGAGCGTGCCACGCAGGGCAAGCCGCACCGAGTCCTCCACGAAGCGCGGCTGGAGGTGCGCGTGCTCGACGACGAAGAGCTCGTCCGGGCGCTTGAGCAGCTCGTAGACGGGCGCGCTCATCGAGCCCTCCACGACGGCCACCAGCTGTTCGGCATTGACGGGCCGTTCGCTGCCGACGTAGAGCGTCCCGCGCCCGCGCTGGTTGTGGGTCGCGAGCGGCACGAGCTCCAGGATGCGCTCGACATCGGTCCCGTCGAAGCCGGCGTCGCCAAGGCGTTCGGCCGCACGCTCACGCACGAGCCCCTGGGCGCATGGGCATGCGTTGATGCCGTTCGCGGCCACTCCGACCACCCGCCGCACGCCACGCTCGGACGCGGCCGCGTGGCCGACGAGCTCCACCATCTCCTGCGTGGGCAGTCCGGTCACCGGCGTCGTGCGCTCCACGGGGTAACGCGCCGCGATGCGCACCTCGGCCCGCAACGCGCCCTGGCGCGCCGCGATCTGCTCGGCGATGTGCTCCGCGAGCGTCTCGACGAGGAACGCCTCTCCGATCACCACCGCTTCGATCGCCTCCTCGAAGAGCTCCGGGAAGCGCGACATGTGCACGCCCTTGCGACTCGCCGGGAGGTCGACGGTGCAGTCGATCTCAGAGGCGATCAGCTTCTCTACGTCGCCGTAGCGGATGCGGATCGCCTTCGACACCCCGCGCACGCCGGCGCGTGACAGGCCGAGCCGCACTTCGGGCTCGGAAGCCTGGAGATCCTCCGTGAAACCGGCGTTCTCCGCGGTCTCGTGCATACTCGGGCACCGTACCACCGAGGACGATGATCGCCGATCCCCGCTTCCCAGAGCTCGTATCGCTGGCCTGCCATGACCTGCGCACGCCGCTCGCAACCATTTCGGGCTTCGCGAGCACGCTCTTGCGTATGGGCCGCCTCGACGAGCAGACGGCGCGCTGGGTTTCCTTGATCGAGTTGGCGGCTGGCCAGCTCGCTGAGATCACGGACGATCTGGGCGCCGCGGCGCGCGTGGCCGGAGACCGCTTCGATCCGGCCCTCGAAGCTCAGGACACCCTCGAGCTCGCTGCTGCCGCCGCGAAGCGTGCCGGAGACGGAGTGACGGCCTCGGGTGCGGGAGCCGCCGCCTTCGTCGACCGAGATGCGTGTGTACGCGCTCTCGCCGCGCTTGCACACGCCGCGGTCCGACATGGCGGTCAGACCGAGCTCGAGCTACGCGTCGAGGGAACCACGGTCGAGCTGCAGCCGGTTGTCGAGGCCGCTGCTTTGGTCGTGCTCGCCGAGGAACTACGTGACCTCGGCGCGGCGTCCGGCCGAACCGTGATCGAGGCGCTCGGCGGCACTGTCGAGCGCCGCGACGAGTCAGTGCTCGTCTCGCTCCCCCCGGCTCCTTCCTGACACGAGCGCGCGCGCTGCCCAGCGCGCGTAGCCTGGCGCCACAGTGACGCTAGCGGAGCTGGCGGTGACCGTTGCCCTGCTCGGTGCGCTCGGCCTCGTTGCCGGACGGCTGGGGCTGTCAGCGATTCCGGCCTACCTGCTCGCGGGTCTCCTGCTGGGCCCCAACGAGCCGAAGCAGCTCGCGCTCATCCAACCCTCCGAGGTAACCGACTTCGTCGCAGAGATCGGCATCGTCTTCCTGCTCTTCTTCCTGGGGCTCGAGTTCACGCTCGGCCGGCTGGCGCGCACCCGCAGGCACGCGTTCGTGGGTGGCGCAATCGACTTCGTGCTGAACGCGGGCCTCGGGCTCGCCGTCGGCGTGGCCGCCTTCGGCTTCAGCTTTGCAGCGCTCATCCTGGGTGCCGCCATCTACGTCTCCTCGAGCGCGATCACCGTAAAGGGACTGATCGACTTTCGCCGCCTCGCGGACGACGAGACCGACCTCGTGCTCGCCGTCCTCGTCGCCGAGGACATCGTCATCGCGTTCGTGCTCGGCTTCGCGGCAGAAGGCGGCGGTACGTTGGCGGCGACGCTGGCCGTCGTCGCCAAGGCGCTTGCCTTCATCACAGCGTCGCTGGCGCTGTCGAAGTGGCTGAGCGGGGCAATCGACAGCCTCCTCGACCGGCTGCCCCGCGAGATCTTTCTGCTCGCTGTGTTCGGTTTCCTGGTCGGGATGGCCGCGGTGGCGGACCAGCTTGGCCTGTCGCAGGCCATCGGCGCGCTCATGGCCGGCGTCGTCCTCTCCGAGACCTCCATCCGCGAGGAGATCGAGGAGCGGTTCTTCAGCTTTCGCGACGTCTTCGCAGCCCTGTTCTTCTTCGTGTTCGGGCTCTCGATCGACGTGGCGGCCATCGGCGACGTGGCCTGGCTGCTCGTCGTGGCGGTCGCAGCGACCCTGGTCGGCAAGATCGGCCTCGGGCTCCTGGCCGGAGCTGCAGGTGGGTTCAGCACCCGCCGCGGATTCAATGCCGGAGTGGCGCTCATCGCGCACGGCGAGTTCACGATCATCCTCGCGCAACTGGCGTCGGAGAATCTGGAGCTGCCTGCCGACGACCGCGCCAACCTGGTGGCGTTCGCAGGGCTGTACGTTCTGATCACGGCGACGATCGGCCTCGCCCTGATGAAGGAGTCGAAGATTCTCGGCCGGCGCATCTTCCGTCCACCTAAACTGGTCGAGGAGAGCTGAGATGCCCGTCGACCTGCAAGAAACGCGCCTGCCCGGCATCGGCACGAAGTTCACGATCGCGCTCGAGGGCGGCGGCCGTCTGACGGTCATCCTCCACAACGACGGCAAGCGCGAGCTCTACTGGTTCAAGCGCGCGCGCGACGAGGATCCTGCGGCTGTCATCACGCTCGACGACGACGAGGCGCGCGGGCTCGGCGCCGTGATCGGCGGCGCCTACGAGCGCCCCAAGATCGTCGAGGAGCTCGAGATGGCGCTCGGACAGTTCCTCATCGAGTGGATCCGTGTGCCCGACACGAGCCCCTTGATCGGCAAGACCCTCGCCGAGGCGGCCTTTCGCGCCAAGTTCGGCATCACCGTCATCGCGATTCTCCGTGATCCCGAGCCGGTGTCGGGCGCGCGGCCGGACGACATCATCCAGCGCGACGACACCCTCGTCACCATCGGCAAGGCGGGCCAGTACGCCGCCTTCCGACGGATGCTTGACACGGGGTAACCCCGTGGTTCTGGCACGGGGGAACCCCTGGTTCCCCCGTGAGCCCCCTCCTTGCCGGCGGT
>DAITAO010000060.1:16281-19461 GCA_036824245.1 Gaiellaceae bacterium
GCACGGGGGAACCCCTGGTTCCCCCGTGAGCCCCCTCCTTGCCGGCGGTCGCGTGGGTTCAGGTGTGGACGGAGCCGGCAGCTCGCGTGGTGGTTCGGAGGTTGCCTCTCCGTAGGTGGCCTCCCGCCGGGGCAAGCCCGGCTCCGGCGGCTTTTCGAGGTGTCTGCCGAGAGCGTCTTAAGCACGGGGAAACCCCTGGTTCCCCCGTGAGCCCCCTCCTTGCCGGCGGTCGCGTGGGTTCAGGTGTGGACGGAGCCGGCAGCTCGCGTGGTGGTTCAGAGGTTGCCTCTCCGTAGGTGGCCTCCCGCCGGGGCAAGCCCGGCTCCGGCGGCCTTTCGAGGTGTCTGCCGAGAGCGTCTTACTGGGGAACCTGCGGTTCTGGCACGGGGGAACCCCTGGTTCCCCCGTGAGCCCCCTCCTTGCTGCCGGTCGCGTGGGTTCAGGTGTGGACGGAGCCGGCAACTCGCGTGGTGGCTCGGAGGTTGCCTCTCCGTAGGTAGCCTCCCGCCGGGCGGAGCCCGGCTCCGGCGGCCATTGGTGGTGGTCTGCCGAGAGCGTCTTGATTGGGGAACCTGCGGTTGCCCCTGGCCCCCTCGCTTTGTCCTACTTAGCGAAGCAGGCGGGAGAGGCGGCGGTCTTTCAGCACGCGGCCGCCAGTCTGGCACGTCGCGCAGTAGTAGATCGTGTGCTCCTCGAAGTCGACGCGCGCGATCGGCGCGCCGCACACGTGGCAGGGCTCGCGCAGCCGCCTGTGGACGCGGTAGACGCGTTTGTCCGACGCGCCTCGCTCACGTAGCTCCAGGCCTCGCCGCAGCTCACCCTGGACGGCTGCCGCCAGCCGCTCGACTTCCTCGGCGTCGAGCTGGGTCGAGAGCGCGAAGGGGGAAAGGCGGGCCGTGTGCAGGATCTCGTTCGACCAGGCACGGCCGATGCCGGCCACGACCCGCTGGTCGCGCAGCAACGGGTGCAGCCGACGTGATTCCGCGGCGAGGACGGCAGTCCAGTCGCCGGTGCTCAGCTCGAGCACGTCGGGCCCGAGGTGGGCCACCTCGGCCTCAGCCGCCTCGGGATCGAGCAACCAGACACCGGCCCGCTTCTTGGCGCCCGCCTCGGTGAGCACGAGCTGAGCGCCGCCCTCGAACGTGAGCCGGAAAGCGGGGGTCTTCGGCCCGGAATCGCCTGCACGCAGGAGACGCAGCCGGCCCGCCGTCATTAGGTGGATGACCAGCACGAGCTCGCCGTCATCCGTTGGGAGGAAAAGGCGCTTCCCCCGTCGCTCGGCTCCGCCCAGGCGGCGGCCCTCGAGTGCAGCAAGCGGCGGGTCGAAGGTCTTCAGCGTGGCGATATGCGCGGGCCCCGCTTTCGCGATCGCGAATGCGCGCACCGGGTCGTCGAGCGACCGGCGCAGTGCTTCCATCTCGGGCAGTTCAGGCACCTGACTACGTACGCTCCCCGCGTGGACGCGCTGAGCGTAGCCGTGCGCCGTGGCGCCACGGTCGAGTCGCGGCATCGCGTGCACTGCGTTGCCGTGCAGAACGGGCGAGTCATCGAGTCGGCCGGCGACCCCGAGCTCGTCACCTTCCTGCGCTCTGCCGCCAAGCCGATCCAGGCGCTGCCCCTCGCGCGCGGGGGTGAGGACCTGCAACCCGAGGAGCTTGCGATCGCATCGGCGTCGCACCTGGCGCGGGCCGAGCAGCTCGAGGCCGTACGCTCACTGCTAGCTCGCGCCGAGGCGGGCGAGGACGATCTGGAGTGCGGGCCGGCCGGCGACCCGCCGAGCAAGATCAACCACAATTGCTCGGGCAAGCACGCCGGCATGCTGGTCGCGTGCCGCGCGAACGGCTGGCCGATCGCGGGCTATAGGCTTCCCGACCATCCGCTGCAGGAGGTGCTGCTCGAAGAGGTGGCGGGTGCCGCGGATGTGTCCCCGGATCAAATGCGAACCGCGGTCGACGGCTGCGGCGTCGTGACGTTCGCGCTGCCGCTCGCGCGCATGGCGCGGCTGCTCACCACGCTCGAGCGCACGCCGGCCGGCACGCAAATCGCGGACGCCGTGCGCGCGCACCCTGAGTACATACGCGGCCCGGGCGCGACGGATACGGAGCTCATGCGCTCGATCCCCGGCGCGGTGGCGAAGGGGGGCGCCGAGGGACTCATCTGCGGATCGCTGCCGGGCGGCATCGGCTTCGCGCTGAAGACCGAGGACGGCAACCAGCGCGCGTTGCCCGCCGCGCTGTCCGGGTTCCTGCCTCGGATCGGTCACCCGCTGCCGGCGTTCGTTTCGACGCAGCTGCGCAATTCGAGGGGCGAGCTGGTCGGCGACGTCGTCCTACTCCATGACTCGTGAAATACCTCGGCACAACCCTCCACAGCACCCGTCCACATCGGTGGAGAACACCGCGCGGAGGCCTTCTGCGAGACCCCCTCGGGACGCTCCGAGGACTCGCCGGCGCACGAAGTCCCTCCACAATCACCCAAAGCTGCGGAGGCAGTCCCTCCACATTCACCCAAACAGACTGTTCACAAATTGTGGACGAGGTAGTACCATCGCTGGCTGCGAGGGGGAGCCGTGTCGAGAAATCGCCGGCTCTCTTCGTGCTCAGGATCTGCCCCAGTCCAATAAGCGCGAGGAAAGCCGAGGCCCATGCTCACTGTCGACATCTCCCTTCCGGACGTCGAAGAACTCCACAAGCTCGTACAGGACGGTCAGGAAAAGGGGTTTCTGACCTACGACGAGATCGTGACCGGCCTCGAGGAGGTCGAGCTCACGAAGGAGCAGGTCGAGGACTTCTACACCTATCTCATCGACCACGGCATCGACTTGATGGAAGGGGAGCTGCACAAGCACCCGCCGCACGAGCAGCCGGAGATAACCGAAGAGGAGAAGGCGCCCAAGATCGACCTCACCGTCGAGCCCTCGCTCGACTCGTTGCGGCTCTATCTCCGGGAGATCGGCAAGGTGCCGTTGCTGACGGCCGACCAGGAGGTCTACCTGGCCAAGCGCATCGAGCGCGGCGACCTGACGGCGAAGACGCACATGATCGAAGCGAACCTGCGCCTAGTCGTTTCGATTGCGAAGGGCTATCTGGGCCGTGGCCTCTCGTTTCTCGATCTCATCCAGGAGGGCTCGCTGGGCCTCATCCGCGCGGTGGAGAAATTCGACTACCGCAAGGGCTACAA
>DAITAO010000129.1:0-5710 GCA_036824245.1 Gaiellaceae bacterium
ATCTACGGCCTCTGCATGTACCGGAGCCCGGTGGACGGCTCGTCGCCGCGGGCCTGGCTCGGCTGCGGCCGGCGTTCGTGGCCGTGGGCACCTGGATCGTTGCCTGGCTCGTCTACAGGGCGCTCGTGGAGTTCCCGGATCTCTCGGGAGGGGCCGAAGGGCTCGTCGTCCCAGCCGGCGAGGTGGCGGGAGTAGAGCTGACGCCGGCCGTCCACTACGAGCTCGCACTCGTCCTGGTCGGTATTGCTGCCCTGGGCTTCGGCGCGCTTGCGCGCGGCCACGCCGGCACGGCGCTTGCCGCCGTGCGGCAGCGGCCGGCGGCCGCCTCGTCGCTCGGTGTTCCCTCGTTTCGTCTGCGCCTCGGCGCGCTGACAGTCTCGGCTGCCGCGGCCGGCCTCGCCGGCGGCCTCGGCGTGCAGCTGGCGGGCGTGTCGGACCCGGCGGACTACACGCCGCTGCTCTCGTTCACGCTGTTCCTCGCCGTGCTCCTGGGCGGTGCGCGGACCGCCTCAGGAGCGGTCGCGGGGGCGCTGGCGGTCGCGGTGCTCTTCTGGGCGGCCGACCGGCTCGCCGACTTCTCGGGGCTCGCCGCCGGACGCCTGGATGCGCTATTCGCAGGAGTGCTCCTACTGGGCGTGCTCGCGATCGACAGCGAGGGCTTGTCGACCGAGCTTGCCCGGCGGCTACGGCCACGGCAGAAGGCCGCGCGGCTGCTCTCCGCGCCCTTGCCGACAGGTCCTCCCGCTCCGCCTCTGCGCGCCGCCGGGCTCGTCAAGCAGTTCGGGGGCGCCGTGGCCGTCCAGAACCTGGATCTCGTGCTCGAAGCCGGTTCGATCACAGCGCTCGTGGGCCCTAACGGGTCGGGCAAGACGACGGCACTGCGGCTGCTGGCCGGCACGCTCGATCCGGACGAAGGACGGGTCTGGCTGGGCGGAGACGAGCTAAAGCCCGGGCAGCGTGCGAGGGCACGTCGCGGCGTCGTGAGGACGCTGCAGGCGACCTCCGTCTTCCCGGAGCTGACCGCGATCGACAACGTGCTGGTGGGCGCGGGTCTGCACGCACGCCACGGAGGCCTGCTGCGAACGCTCCTCGCCACGCCGAATGCACGGCGGGAGCTCGCGGAGCGGCGCGCGATCGCGTTCGGGGCACTGGCCGAGGTGGGTCTCGAGACCTCGGCTTCGCGGTACGCAGCCGAGCTGACGGCCGGCGAGCAGCGCCGGCTGATGCTGGCTGCGGCGCTCGCGACGGAGCCGCTCGTGCTGCTCGTCGACGAGCCGTCGGCGGGAGCGGCCGCACAGGATCTGGAGCGATTGGCGGCCTTTCTCGCCGGGCAGCGCGAGCGCGGGCTCGCCCTACTCGTCGTCGAGCACAACCTGCGGCTCGTGCGGCGCGTTGCCGACCGGGTCATCGTCATGGATGCCGGACGCGTGATCGCCTCGGGAACGGCCGATGAGGTTGCCGCCGACTCTGCGGTGCGGGAGGCGTACCTCGGACGGCGCGGTCTGTGAAACCCCTTCGTCTACCGTTTGGCGGCCGTGCGCCCGATCGTCGTGGGACTGGTGACGCTCGCGCTCGCCGGCTGCGGCGGCGGCGATGACACGCTCCTCCCGGTTCAGGGTGGGGTGCCGTGTACCGGTGCGCAGCTCAGAGGCGCGGCGGGTCTGCCGGCGACGTTTCCCAAGCCCGACGCAGTGACATACATCAAGACCGAGCAGCGCGGCCCGACCCGGGTCGTCAACGCCTATTACGACGGCGGCCTCGAGGACGCGTACGAGGACTATCGCGATGCCCTCGACGAGGCTGGTTACACGATCCTGTTCGACGAGCTCGAGGACCTCGACTCGGAGGTCACGTACGAGGACCCGCGGAGCCAGTCGACGGGGCTCGTCATGCTGCGGAAGCAGTGCCGCGAGGAGGATCGGATCGCTGTTCGCATCACCAACCGCGGCGCATGAACTTTGCCGGTCTCCTCCGCGGTGCCTCGACGGTCGCCGCGTGTGCCTTGCTCGTCGCATGTGGCGGTTCGGATACGCCGGAAGGAACGCAGGACATTGTCCTGGTCGTGAGTGCGCCGTTCTCGCGCTCGCCGGCCGTAGCCGACGAGATTGCGAACGGGGTCGAGCTTGCCGCCCGCACGGGCGCGACGAGCGCGGAGGCGGGCACCTTCAGGGCCGGCGACGAGAACTACCGGCTGAAGATCGTTCGCCTGGACAACGAGCTGTCACCGCGCCGCGCGGTCCGGAACGTTCGCAGCGCGGTGGCCGACGACGCGCTGGCCGTGATCGACGAGGGCACCGGTGTGGACGCTTCCTGGCCGCTCGCCGCGGACGCGGGGATGCCGCTCGGCATCGTCTACCAGGGAGGCATCGACCTCGTCGACGAGGAGGAACGTCCCAACGTCTTCCGCATCGCACCCACCGACCGAGGCGTCGCGTACCGCCTGGCCGAGTACCTCGTGCCGAAGCGCCTTAAGGTGGCGCTGCTCTACGACGACACGGGCTATGGACGGCAGGGAGCTGAGGCGTTGGGCCGCGCTTTCTCTCTGAACCCGGAGGCGGTCGCCGATCGCATCGTGCTGCCGGCCGGGCAGCCCGACGTTGCGCCTCAGGTGCTGCGGGCGCAGCGCAGCGGTGCCACGGCGCTGCTCGTCTGGGCCCGCGGGCCGGCCGTCGCCAACCTGGTCTCCGCCGCGCGCACGCGCGGATGGCGTGTGCCGATCTACACGTCGCCCGCGGGCGCCGATCCGGTCGTTCGGCAGCAGCTGGCCGATCACCCGGAGTGGGTGGACGGGCTCACGTTCGCGTCCGGACGAACGTCGGCCGAGAGCGGTCCCGCAGCGTTCGACGCGTTCCAGTCCTTGTACGAGGCGACCTTCGGGGTCGAGGAAGTGGGTGTCGAGACACGCGGCGGCCAGAAGGTCATTCAGCCGCCCGAGTACGCCATGTACTCGTACGACTTCGTCCGCGTGCTCGTCGCGGCGGTGCAGCTGGCGGGCGGTGTGGACGACCGCAAACGAGTTCTCGAGGCGATGAACGAGGTCACGATCCAGGGAGCGAACGGCGACGAGCGATCGTTCAACCGGCGCAATCACGAGGGCGTCATCGACGACGACGTCTACTTCGCCCGCTTCGACGACATGACCTACGCCCCCGTGCAGGACGACCCGCTTTCGGCCACCCTCCCGAACGTCCGGCAGACGCAATGATCTCGACCTCCCTCATGGTCCGCCGTGCGGGCGTCGTTGCCGCGTTCGTTGCGGGCGCCGCGCTCGCCCCGGGCGCCGGGTCAGCGCAAGTTCGTATCGTGCCGTTGCCCGACCCGGGTACTCCGCTGACGGCGCAGCCGCCGCTCGCCAGCGCTGCGCAACCGCTGCCTGCGACGAACTTCACGAGCACACTGCGGGCCTCGACGCTCGTCCGTGTCGGCATCGCTCCGGAGGGCGAGCCGGTCTCTCTCGTTGCCAACCAGCGCCTCGAGGTCGGAGGCTCGGGCGACTACGCCTTCATCATCAGGGCGCCGGCTACGGATGTGCGCCCCGGCCCCGGAACGCAATCACGGCCCGGATTCCGGCGGGGTGCGATCGTCTGGCAGGGATTCTCACCCGGGCGCCGCACGCTCTCGGCCGTCGCCACGCTCGCGCGTGCGGCGGCGAGGCAGCTTCCTCTGGCCGTCAGCCTGCGGGCGTCTGTCGACGGAGAGGTGCTCAGGCCAGGTGAGCGACGCAGCGGCCGGCTCGTCGTGCTGCTCGAGGTCGAGAATCGAACCGCGACGACGGCCGGGGCATTCGCCGGCGCGGGGATTCCCGCCCAGCTGGCGCGCGTGCTCGACGAGGCCCGGAAGGCAGTGGCGTCCGGCCGAAGCGCGACAGCGACCCTGGTGAGCGTCGCCGGTTACGAGGAAGCCACCTACCCGGTCGACGCAGGCCTTCGCGTCAGCGGAGAGCTCGAGTTTCCGGTAGGCCGGCTCGACTCCGTTCGAGTGACGGGCGGCCGGGCCGGCGCGGCGGCCGGCAGGGTCCGGTTCGCGGCCACTGTCGGCGGGGGCCGGCCGCGACACTTCATCGTCCGCATCAGCGGCCGCGCGACGGCTGCCGCGGCGCCTTCGGTGCACCTGCAGGCAGAGGCGGTGCGCGACGTCCCGGGTCTGCGTCCTCCAGGCGGTGGAACGTGGACGGGCGCGCTCGAGAGGCCATCCGTTGCGAACGACGGCCGCCGGTTGCTGGCCACAACCGTCGAGACCTTCCTGCGCCTGGCGCGGGTCGCGCAGTACGGCGCCTTCCTTCAGAACCCGCATCCCGCGGCGAGGTCCGACTGGACGAAGACGCGCTACCTCTACCGCACCGTCGCCGCGGCGCCCGTACCGTCGCGCGGCTCCTCGGGCGGCGACGGGACCGGTGGGTTCCCGACGGCGTTGCTCGCCGCCGGGATCGTGCTTGCGCTGGGGGCCGGCATCGTCGTCTGGGCGCACCTCTGACGTAGACTCGAAATCGTGGCCTCGAGCAACACCCGCGACGAGCTGTGGGGCTCGGAGACGCGCAAGGCTGTTGACAATTTCCCGGTGTCCGGCGAGCCCATCCCCGTGCCGGTCGCCCGCTGGCTGGGCCGCATAAAAGCCGCCGCAGCCCGAGCGAACGCCGAGCTGGGTCTGCTCGATGCCGACACCGCCGAACGCATCGCGGCGGCCGCCGACCGAGTCGCAGCCGGCGAGCTCGACGATCAGTTCCCGATCGACGTCTTCCAGACCGGCTCCGGAACGAGCTCCAACACGAATGCGAACGAGGTCATCGCGGCGCTGGCGGGCGACGGTGTGCATCCCAACGACCACGTGAACATGGGCCAGTCCTCGAACGACGTCTTCCCCTCCGCAGTACACCTGGCCGCGCTGGATGACCTCACCAATGATCTGTTGCCGGCCCTCGAGCAGCTTGCCGCGTCGCTCGAGGCAAAGGCTCGCGAGTTCGACGACGTCGTGAAATCGGGCCGCACGCACCTCATGGACGCAGTGCCGGTCACGCTGGGCCAGGAGTTCGGCGGCTACGCGGCGCAGGTCCGTCAGGGCATCGCCCGCGTCGCCGCGACTCTCGAGCACGTCGGCCAGATCCCGCTGGGTGGTACCGCCGTCGGCACGGGCCTCAACACCCATCCGGAGTTCGCGGAGCGCGTTCGCCGCCTTCTTGCCGAGGAGACCCGGCTCAGGGTGCTGCCTCCCGCGGAGCCGTTCGAGGCCCAGGCGGCCCGCGATGCGCTCGTGGAGGCCTCGGGTGCGCTGAAGACCGTCGCCGTCTCGCTGACGAAGATTGCCAACGACCTGCGGTTGATGGGCTCTGGGCCCCGCGCTGGGCTCGCCGAGATCTTCCTGCCGGAGCTCCAGAAGGGCAGCTCGATCATGCCGGGCAAGGTCAACCCCGTGATTCCCGAGGTCGTGACGCAGGTGGCTGCCCAGGTGATCGGCAACGACACCGCGATCACCGTGGGCGGGCTGCAGGGCCACTTCGAGCTCAACGTCTTCGTGCCGATGATGGCGCGCAACCTGCTCGGCTCGATCAAGCTGCTCGCGAGCTCCTCGCGGCTGCTCGCCGAGAAGTGCATCGACGGGATCGAGGCGAATCGCGAGCAGTGCGAGCGCTACGCGGAGCTGACGCTCTCCGCGGCCACTGCACTCAACCCTTACATCGGGTATGACCGGGCCAGCGAGATCGTCAAGGAGGCGG
>DAITAO010000061.1:0-19247 GCA_036824245.1 Gaiellaceae bacterium
TCGCTGGCGGCGGGCTCGCTGGCGGCGGGCTCGCAGGCGGCGGCGGGCTCGTCGGCTCGTACGGCGCGGACGGTGGCGTGTCCACGCGAGTCCCTACCGAGCTGCCGCCGGCGCCACCGCTCGTTCTGGCGCTCAGGTCGGGCATCTGCACGCCTTCCTCCTTGGCGCGGAGGACAGCCGCGACGGCGATCACGATCGAGAGCAGCAGCCCGACCCACGCCGGCCAATGCCGAGAGTCGTTGTGCGTGAGGAAGGTGATCACGGTGAAGAGGAGGAGCAGCAGCGCCAGCGCCACGGAGACAAGGCCTGCCGAAAGTCCCCCGAGTGGGATCTCGATCGCGAATAGTCGCGCGGCCTCCCAGAGCAGAAGAGCGATGACCAGGAGTCCGGCGACCACGCCGATCCCGTCCCACTCGCTCCTGCCGGCCGTGATTCCGAACGCCGACACCTGCTGCCAGTCGAAGAACGAGAAGATGAGATAGAGCACGGCTGCCGCGAGCAGCACCTGCGCCTCGCGTGAAAGCCTCGTCAGAACGTCCATTTTGCGACTCTCCTTTTCTGCTTGCTCACGCCGGATTTCCAGGTGAACCTTCGCAATCTGCTGTGGCGGCCACAACGTCGGCCTGCGCCGTCATCGAAGGGTCGCGTACTGCATTCGCGGCAGAGGGCCGGTTTCTTCCTCCGTTCGCGGCGGGAAGTCACCTGCTCGCCTGCTGAGGGGCGTTCGTGAACTCTCGGGAGGCGAGCGCGCGAGGCGAGCAAGCCCTCTTTCTAACTCGATAGCTCTTCGAAGAGCGTCAGCTGAAGGCCTGCCGGCGCCGCGAGACGCGAGTTGAGTGAGTTCCAGGGAGTCCGCACGGGTTCGGCGATCACGTTCGCGCCCGCGGCTTCTGCCGCCTTCGTCGCAACCGCTGAGTCGTCGACCTGGAAGGCCACGCGGATATGACCGGCGACCCGGTGGCCGACCTCCACTTCGTCGATGTACTCGGCGTACGCCGGATCAGCGAGCTCCAGCGTCGCTCGGCCGGCCTCGAGAATCGTAAGGCGGCCGCCCGGTGACGTGAACGTTGCCTGCTCACGGAGGCCAAGCACGTCGCGGTAGAAGCGGAGCGCGTAGTCGTAGTCCTGCGTGGTGACGACCAGACGTAACTCCTGCACGCCGGCTGAGTTCGCTGCTTCGTCCATACGGTCTCCGGGTTGGATCCCAGGCCGCTCTTCTGTTATCGCGACCTGGTGTGGTTGCAGCGGCTAGTTGACCAGAAGTGGACCTCCAGGGCGTCCGCTGCAGATCGACACACTCCGACCAGCTCGACGCTATTTCGGCCTACGCTCACTCGATCGGCTTCAGCGCCTTTGCTGCGGCGATGACGAGTTCGCGCTGCGGCGACTGCATGTTGATGTAGAGCCCGTCGCGCTGGACGTTCCCGAACCACATGTCGATGCCGCGGGAGTCGTGGGCTTTGACGAACGTGAGCCGGACCTTGCCGGCCGGGACTGCCTCTCCGTCGGCCGGGCCGAAGCGCGGCGTCCCCTCGGGCGAGGTGCCCACACTCAGCCAGATCCAAGGTTCTTTGGAACCAGGATTCTCGTCGGGCCCGTAGCGAATCAGGAGAAACGCGCTCTCGGTCACTCGTCCATCCGCCCAGATAATTCTGTTCTCGGCGACGCCGATGCGATCGAGCTCGGCGCCCCCGACTTCGGTACCGGGCCAGTACGCCGTCCGGCCGAGCGCGGCGGCGGCTTCGGCACGGGTCACCGCTCGGTCATTGCTGGTCGGGCCGAAGCTCCGCATTGCCGGACCCTCGGGCGTGGTGAAGTCTTTTGGATCGCGGTCGATCGACTCGATCGAGATCACACGCCACCAGAAGATCGGCCCAGCGGCGACGCCGGGACCCGGGACGTGGCGGAAGCGCAGCGGCTTGAACGTGTCCTCGTCGACGGCTACCTCCTCGACGAAGCCCGGCTGCACCACGCGACCTTCAGCGTCCTTCCAGGCGGGAACTGCGATCTGCAGCACCACGGCTCGCCGGCTGCCCACGGTCTCGCGCCGGATCACGCGCGCCGTGCCGCTCTCGAGCGCCGCGCGGTAACGGCTTGCGAAGCTGAGCGCCGGCTGTGATGCCGGCGGGCCCGTCGCCGAAACAGATGCGACATGGACGTCCCGCAGGATCTCGCCGCCGATCGTCATTCGAGCGCGCAGCTCGCCCGTCTTCTCGTCGTACCAGTACTCCATGCGGGCAGGCTCGACCGATTCGCTCCCGGAGTCGAGATCGACCAGCGTTGCGGTCGAATCGGCGTTCTCGACGACCCCGTGTATGACCGGCCCGCCGGAAACGGCCGCAAGCGCTAGCTCGATCACGTCCACCCTGCCCTCGTCGGCCAGACGTCCCGGCAGGAACGCGATGGCGATGGCCACCGCGACACCAGCCACGCTCGCAGCCACCACGCGACGACTGAGCCACGGCCAAGTCATGCGGAACGGGCTCGGCCGCGCGGTCTCATTCTCGCTCGTGCGGGCTGCGCGTTCGAGCACTCGCTCGTACAGGGAGTCAGCCGAGGGGGAGTGCGGTTCGGGCAAACCTCCGAGTGCAACCGGGTTTGCCAAGCGAAAGAGCCGATCTACCTCGCTGTGAAGATCGCTCCGATTCGATCTGCCTGGATTCATGGGATCACCTCAACCAGTTCTTGTCCGGGAAACCCGCCGCCTTTCAAAAGTTCGTTTCGAAGCCGCCGCCTCGCGCGGTGGAGGCGAAGTGCAGCGGCGTTCTCGCTGCAGCCGAGGCTGATCGCGATCTGCTCGTGTGAAAGACCTTCCCAGGCGGCGAGGCGCAGCACCTCCTGGTCACTGTCGCGCAGGCGCAAGAAGGCTCCGACAACTGCGCGCGTGGTCTCAGTTACTTGCGCGGAGTTCTCCGGATCCATCACCGATGAGGTAAATGGCTCAACGAAGCGTTCCAGTCTGCGGCGACGGCCCTGGCCGCGGCGCTGATTCGCGAGCACACGGCGGGCAACGCCATACAACCATGGAGTTTCGTGCCCTTCAGGCATGTCAGCCCGTCTCCGCCAGGCCACAAGCAGCGTCTCGGCGACGACTTCCTCCGCGTCCGCCGCTCCCTCGGTTCGGCGAAGCGCGTACGCGAGCAACGGCCGATACGCCTCGTCGAATAGGCGTCTGAACCTCTCGTGCTCACTAGGCCTGAGCGCCATCTCTCTTGATCATGTCCGGGTGCGGAGTTCCCTGTCACGCGCTCGGACCGCGCGCGCCCAGCCGGTGCGCGAGCGCTACGCGCCGGCCGAGGGCGAGCGCGCAGTGCAGCGCCTACGCGAGCGCAGCAGCGAGCGAGCGCACAGACCGTTCCGTGATCGGATCGACGACCAGAATCGCCTCGTCGGCACCCGCGGCCGCAAGCTCGCGGAGGTGCGCGTTGAGCGCCGCCGGCTCGACGGGCGGAACGTCGTGCGGGCGCTCCCCGGCCCCGCCGTCGACCGCGACGAAGACACACGCGCTCCGCTCGAGCTCGCGCGCGTCGCGTCCGACCCGCCCGCAGATCGCACTCACCTTCTGGTTCGCCTCGGCGAAGCCGTCGACCGTGTTCCCGTAGGGCGAGTACCACGTGTTCCACGCGTCGGCGTGTGGGAGCGCGATCGAGAGCATGCGCTCTCCGTTCGCCCCGACCATCAGCGGCACGCGCCGCTCCGGGCGCGGGAGCAGCACGGCGTCCTCGACCGAGACGAACTCACCGGAGAAACTGACCCGGTCGCCGGCGAGCAGGCGCCGGACGAGCTCGAACGCCTCCGCGAAGCGCGACACCCGGCGGTCGAACGGAAAGCCGAACGCTCGGAACTCCGTCTCGTTCCAGCCGGCGCCGATGCCGAGCACGAAGCGGCCGCCCGAGACCTCGTCCACCGACGCCGCCGCGCGCGCCAGGATCCCGGGAGCATGGAAGGCAGTCGCCGCGACGAGCGGCCCGAGCCGCACCCGCGACGTCACCGCCGCGAGTGCGGCGAGCTGCGTCCACACGTCCCACGGCGCGCGCTCGGGCCGGCCGCCGCCTCGGTAGAGCAGGTGGTCGCCGAGCCACACCGAGTCGAAGCCGCACTCCTCGGCCGTAAGCGCGATCGCGCGCACCTCCGGCCAGCGGACGTGGCGCTCAACCTCGGGAAGCTGGATTCCGATCCGCAGCGGCGCCGCCGGCATTGGGCGGCAGGTTACGCGCCGAAAGCCGACCGTCATCGGGGCCGTCCGAGCGGCCCCAAGCCCGACGCGTGTTGGGTTTACCGTTGGCGTAGGCGAGGACGATCTCGGAGATCTCGATCATGGCTCGCCTCCGCTTCTGCGTCGACAAGGACGACTGAGACCGCCTGAACGTGGTTCCACTCTGGCGAAACCGCGACTTCGTGCTGCTCCAGGCCGGGCAGCTGATGTCGACCGCGGGCACGCAGTCGACGACGATCGTCTACCCACTCCTCGTGCTGGCGATGACGCACTCGCCGGCGAAGGCCGGCCTCGTGACGTTCGCACGGGTCCTCCCGTCCGCGCTCTTTGGCCTCTTGGCTGGCGTCGCGGCCGACCGGTCGAACCGGAAGCGGCTGATGATCGCTGCCGATTGCGTTCGAGCCCTGGCGGTCGGCAGCCTGGTCGTCGCGATCGTGCTCGACGAGCTCGCGTTCTGGCTGATTCCGGTCGTCGCGTTCGTAGAGGGAACGGGCTCCACGTTCTTCAACGTGGCCTCCGCTGGGGCAATGCGTTCCGTCGTCCCTCCGCGCCAGCTACCCGCAGCTGCGGGGGCCCAGGAGGCGCGGATGGCGACGGTCGCCCTGGCGGCGCCACCCCTCGGCGGGGCGCTCTTCGGGCTTGGCCGCGCCGTCCCATTCGTCGTAGACGCGGCGTCATACGCGTTCTCGACCCTGTCGCTCCTGATGATGCGGGCCCCGTTCCAGGAGGGGCGCGAGAACGACACGACGCGCGTGCGCACGCAGGTCGCCGACGGGTTCCGGTTCCTCTGGAACCAGCCGTTCCTTCGCACGTGCGCGTTTCTCTACGGGCTCACCAACTTCATCGGCCCGGGGGTGCTGCTCGTCGTCGTCGTAGTCGGCACTCGCGAAGGGTTGTCGAGCGGCGCGATCGGCCTACTCGTCGCCGCGTTCGGCGCCTCTCTGCTCCTCGGCGCGGTCGCGTCGCCGATTTTCCGCCGTGGGTTGTCGGCGCGGGCGATTCTTCTCCTCGAGCTGTGGACCTGGGTCGGGACTGCCGTGTTCCTCATCTGGCCGAACGTCTACGTGCTGACGGCCGCGCTGGTCTCGTGCGGGGTCGCAATCCCCGTCACCAACTCGGTCGTAACCGGCTACCGCCTCGCCATTACGCCGGACCGGCTAGTCGGTCGCGTGGAAAGCGTCAGGAGCACGATCTCGCTGCTCATCGCCCCTTTCGGCCCGCTCGCAGCCGGCGGGCTGCTGAGCTCCGTGTCGGCGCGCATGACCGTCGCCGTCTTTGCCTCGTTCGGCCTCGTGCTCGCGCTGTGGGGAACGCTGAGCCCGTCGATCCGGAACGCACCCAGCCTCGATGAGCTCGAGGCGCTCTCCACGCGCCGGCTTTAGCGGCGTGTGGGGCCGGCTGATCCAGGTCCGCTACTCGGCAGGGATGGCTGATCGAGGCGGCGGATAGTCGGTGAGCAGGTTGTCCGCCTCCACCTGGAAGAGAGCCAGCGGCTCAGGCAGGCCTTGAAATCGCCACGCGCCAAGGCTCCTCAGGCTGACCCCCTTTGGGAGCGACTCGAGGACCGCCGCGCGCACGGCGGAGGACACTACGATCTGGCCGCCGTGCGCCGCGAAGCAGATGCGCGCGGCGGCGTGGAGCGAGAGGCCGACGTAGCCGGTATCCGTGAGCGTGGGACGCCCGCGATGCATGCCGATCCGCAGCCGCACGTCGATCCCCCCCGGCCAGGCGCCGGCGTGCATCGCCCGCTGGATCGCCACTGCAGCCTCGATAGCCGCCGAGGCGCGTTCGAAAACCGCCAAGAGTTCGTCCGCGCGGGAGTCAACCTCGCGACCACCGGCATGCCGCACCGCGGCGCGCACCAGACGGCGGACATCTGCGAGCAGTGCAGCGTATCGATCGTCGAGGCGCCCGAGCAGCTCGGTGGAGCCCTCCATGTCGGTCAGCAGGAAGGTGACCTGGCCCTTTGGCAACTTCTTCTGCGGTTGCAGCTGCGCGCTGACGAAGCCGATGGGCACAATCCCGTGCTTCTTGGCTGCCCTCAGCAGCCGGGTGCGCGCCAGGTCCCGCGCGCCTTCGTCTTCGAACACCACCTGGTTGAACCGCGCGAGGGCATTCCGGACGTGCGACGCATCGTGGATCGGCAGACGACGCCGGCCGCGCGAATCGATGTATGCAAAGGCGCTGTCCGGAAGCTGTGCACGCTCCTTCACGCCGAGCGGTGGCATGCCCGCATGATCGCAAGAAGCCGACGCTCAGAAAGGGCGACCGAAGCGCTCGCTGGGCGAGCGCACAGGCACTACCCGCCTGGAACGCGTCGCGCCACGTGCAGTAGGTACTCCTTCCGGTTGAGCGGGTTGTGGTCGGTCCTGGGCCGCTCCGGTGCCGCGCCGCGTACCGGCTCGTAACGTTCGAAGGCGAGCTCAAGCACGCCTTCGCCGCGGGTCAGCGCCCGGAGCCGTTGCTGCAGCTCGTGCATTCGAGCGGCCTGAATTTCGCCCTCGACGATCCCCGTGGAGCCCTGCATGGAGGGTGTTTCTGCAACGGCGCCCAGCCGCGCGAGCGCGGGCCACATCACCGCGAGTGTGTCTGCGGGGAACTCGAGACGGAAGCGGTGGATCGGCTCGCACACGACCGTACCGGCCCGCCTCAGCGCGCTCATCAAGACCAGCGGAGTCAAGTTGCGGAAGTCCTCCCCCGTGCTCGACATGCTCTTCGCGAAGCCCTGATGAGCATGACTCTGGCGCGGGAGGTAGCCGGAATGCGTCATGGTGACCGTGCAGTCGGTCACCTGCCAACCGTGGATTCCCTCGTGCAGCGTCCGGTGCACCGTGTCCTCGACCGCCTTGAAGAATGCGAGCGGCATCGTCCCGAGCACCTCACGCTCCCGCGCGAAGGTCACTCCAGACCCGCTCGCCCCTGGGTCGATGCGGAGTCCCACCGTCGCGAGGAAGGGATTCGGCTCCTCGCGAAGTCGCTCGACAGCGGCGCCGGTATCGATCGGCCGCTCGACGCAGATCGTCGTCGTCTCACGGAACTCCACGTCAAGGCCGAAGTCGTTCGCCAGCGTTGCCTGGATGACTTCTTTCTGCACCTCGCCGTAGATCGAGACGAACAACTCTCCCCGCAGGTCGTCCTGTCGCAGGTTGATCAGCGGATCCTGTTCCGCGAGCTGGCTGAGCGCGCCGTGCAGCGCAGCTTTGTCGCCCGGACCGCGGGGAACGACGACCGTCTCCAGTGTCGGCGGAGGAAAGCGGTGGGCTTCTGCCGTCCCGCCCCGGACGCCGACGGCGTCGCCGATCTGGCTCTCGCCGAGACCCCAGAGCTGCGCGATCTGGCCCGCGGCGACCGACGAGCGCCGCACAGCCGCACCGTCCTCGAACACGCTGATGGCGGTCACCTTCTGCTCGTGGTCGTCACGCCCCCGCAGCCGGTCACGCGTGCGCAGGGTCCCCGAGAACATTCGGACGTAGGCGATCTTTTCTCCAGAGCGACCGCGCTCGACCTTGAACACGGTTCCCGACAGCGGGCCTTCGACATCGGCTTCGCCTGCAGGCAGCAGCTCCGTGATGCCCGACATCAGCGACCCGACGCCCGCTCCGGTGATCGCCGAGCCGAAGTAGACCGGGTGCACGAGCGCCTGCTTCGTTTGCGCGGCGAGTTCCTCCCGAAGCCGCCGGTACGGGATGCCCGCATCGTCGTTCACGTAGGCGGCTAGGAGCGCATCGTCGTGTTCGGCGAGCACCGAGACGAGGTTCGCCGCGAAGGCGGCGTCGGCGACGCCCCAGGGCGTGAACCCGGCGCTCCGCGTGCCGGCGGCACGCGCTGATCCGATCGGGACGATCGCCGGCGTGAGCCGTTCCGAGATGGCCTTCAGCAGGCGTTCGCAATCCGCCCCGCGACGGTCGAGCTTGTTGACGAAGACGAGAGTGGGAACGTGCAGGCGCTGCAGCGCGCGCATAAGCAGGGGTGTCTGCGCCTGCACGCCTTCCACGGCGGAGATGACGAGCACGGCCCCGTCGAGCACGGCCAGCACGCGCTCCACCTCAGCGATGAAATCCGGGTGGCCCGGTGTGTCGATCAGGTTGACCGTGACGTCGTCGATCGCGAACGACACGACGGCGGACCTGATCGTGATGCCGCGCTGCCGTTCCAGCGCCAAGGAGTCGGTCTGGGTGGTGCCGTCATCGACGCTGCCGATCTCGTCGATGACACCTGCGGCGTAGAGCAGCCGCTCGGTGAGTGTTGTCTTACCGGCGTCTACATGCGCCAGGATCCCCAAGTTCAGCGTTCTGCGGTGCAAGCGTCATACCCTCCGAATAGGTCGTAAAGCCCTTCTCGATGGACATGAACGCTGGGCGCATCTCCGCTCCTTGGTCGATCGGCGCCGGCTGTGTTAGCCGGGGTGAATCATACGGACGATTGGAGCGACCGCAACCGGCTCGCAGGGCAGCCCGCTCAATGCCTCGCGACGCGTTGGGAAGTCGTTTCGTGATCGGCAAGTACCTCGGCCATCCACCGTTCGGCCTCAAGGACGAGCACCGCGTTCGTCTCCAGGGTGTAGTAGGACAGCGCCATCAGCGCCTGGGAGAGCACCCACCCGCGTCCCCGAGCCCAGGTCGCCTCGTCGACCGCAAGTGCTGTGCGGAAGATGTCGCGGGTGTCCGCCGAGAGGACCTTCCAGACGACCATCACATCGCACGCAGGGTCACCAACGCCGAGACCACCCCAGTCGATGGCGGCGCTGAGCCGCCCCCGCTCGACCAGCAGGTTGCGCGAGTCGAGGTCTCCGTGGACCCAGACAGGCGGGCGGTCCCATTCTGGGGCCCGCAGGGCTTCTTCCCACACCGCGCTTACTACATCGCTGTCGATTGCTCCGGCCAGGGAGGCGATGGCAGCACGGGTCGCCTCGCCTCGCCTTGCGAGCGGCACCCCGCGGAAGAAGTTGTGCTCCCCGGGTGACGGGCCGCCCGTGGGATCGATCCGTTGCAAGGCGGCTACGAACTGCGCCAGATCGGTCGCCAATTGGCTCGGGTCGGTGATGCGCTCGATGGTCGCGTTCTCTCCCTCCAGCCAGCTATAGACAGACCACGCAAAGGGATAGCCCTCGGCGGGTGCCCCCTCCGCCAGCGGGACAGGGACGGCCAGCGGCAGGAGCGGAGCGAGCCTCGGCAGCCATCGGCGCTCCTTCTCCAGCGTCGCGCTGGTCCGCTTCGTGCGGGGCAGCCGGGCGACCATCTCGTCACCAAGCCGATAGAGGGCGTTGTCAGTCCCGAAGGCCTGGACCGGCTCGATCGGAAGATCCGCCCATTGCGGAAATTGCCCGGCGACCAGCCGACCTACAAGAGCAGCGTCGGTGTCGACCTCGTCTGCGTGCATTCGGGTCAGGTCTTGCGATCCCATCCCCGAGACGCGGCGTATCCCTCGGCCACGCCCTTCGGCACAACAAAGGCCCACGCGTCTTCGACAAGATCACGCATCTCGTCTGCGTCAATGGCGGCGAGCCGGACGTGGACCCAGTGGTAGCGAAGGTCGGACTGGCTCGGTAGCGAGAACTTGTCGGGGTCGGACTCGACGAGCGCATCACGCCATTCCTTGGGGAACGCGAAGCCCATGACCGTTCCGTCACGTGAGAACGACAGATAGACGATCCGGCCGATTCGGAACTTCACACGGCCGCGCACGAGCGCCTCGCTGCTGCGAGGAAGCGTGATCGCAAACGCGCGAACCTCGTCGATCGTCACCACGGCGGGTCGGCGATCAGGATACGAGCCGGCGCAGGCGCCCAGCCCCGGTCTGACCCGCGGCGTCAGGCCGCGTCCCGAAGCCTCTCCAGGCCGTCGAGGATGAGATCGAGCCCGAACTCGAACGTGCCCTGCTGTTCGTCGCTCGGCATCATGTGCTGCCTGATGTGCTCGGCGAGGTCGGGGTACTCGTCGGCGGGGAACTCCCGCATAAACCTGGCGGCCAGCTCCTCGAGCTCCGCCACCTCGAACGGAAAGCTCGCCACGTAGAGCGTGTAGCCCATCACGTGGCTCTGCAGGACGTGGAAGGCGTGGTACGTCAGGCCCTCCGGGAAGCCGGCCTCCCGAAATCCTCGGAGCATCGAGTCGGCGAATCGCATCCGGGCGCCACCGAACCCTCGCGACATCCAGAGGCCGGACGCCCACGGATGGCGCACGAGAACCTCGTGAGCCGAGATCGCGCGCCGACGCGTGGCGGTCTTCCAGTCCCTTCCGTCCGGAGCGACGTCGATCTCGCTCGCGACGAGCTCGACGATGCCGTCGAGGATGTCGTCCTTGTTGGCGACGTGGTTGTAGAGCGACATCGCCTCGACCCCGAGCTCCTGCGCGAGCTTGCGCATGCTGAGCCCCTTGATCCCGCCGTCGTCGGCGAGGGCGATCGCGGCACGCAGCACACGCTCCCTGCTCAAGGGCACTCGAGGCTCTGTGGGTTGCTTGGTCTGCCTAGGCATCGGTTGAGCCTTGACAAGCTTACGGCGTACGTTTAGCCTTACGCCATAAGCTTACAGTGTACGTGAGAGGGGAGGCAGATGCCGGCCACGGCGACGGATCAGGAGAGCACGATGACGAACCAGCAGAGCACGACGACGGCTCGGCAAAGCACGATGAAAGCGATCATCCATGAGCGGTACGGCCGGCCCGACGTGCTCGAGCTTCGCGAGGTCGACTTGCCGGTGGTCGAGGACGATCAGGTGCTCGTGCGCGTGCACGCGTCGTCCGTCAACCCGGTTGAGTGGTACGGCGTGACGGGCCCGTACTTCGCACGAATGGGGGAGTGGCGCAGACCGAAGCTCCCCTCGGTGGGCTCCGATCTGGCGGGGCGAGTTGAGGCCGTGGGCCGACACGTCAAGGACTATCGACCGGGTGACGAGGTGTACGGCACGGGAACCGGGGCCTGGGCCGAGTACGCGCCCGCCCGCGAAGCTCGCCTCGCGCGGAAGCCGGCCAACCTGTCGTTCGAGGAAGCGGCGGCCGTACCCGTTGCGGCGATAACAGCCCTCCAGGCGCTGCGCGACAAGGGGCAGGTGCAGCCGGGCCAGAAGGTTCTGATCAACGGCGCGTCCGGAGGTGT
This sequence comes from Gaiellaceae bacterium, assembly GCA_036824245.1. Taxonomy (GTDB): domain Bacteria; phylum Actinomycetota; class Thermoleophilia; order Gaiellales; family Gaiellaceae; genus JACVRM01. Next base: position 11,312 of record DAITAO010000061.1, read on the forward strand.
CGGCACGTTCGCGGTGCAGATCGCAAAGTCGTTCGGAGCAGAGGTGACCGGCGTGTGCAGCACGGACAAGGTGGATTTGGTCCGTTCGATCGGGGCAGACCACGTCGTCGACTACACGCAAGAGGATTTCACCCGACGCGGCGAGCGTCATGACCTGATGCTCGACATCGCCGGGAGCCGATCGTTCTTCAGTTTCAGACGCGTATTGACACGCGAGGCGACCGTCGTGCTAGTCGGAGGACCGATGACGTATCGAGGGCTCGGACCGCTGCCTCACCTCGGCAGGACGTATTTGGCGTCACGGGGGCGGAGCCAGACGGTCACCTTCTTTCTCGCCAAGATCACGACCGAGGATCTCGTTGTCCTGGCAGAGCTTCTCGAGGCCGGAAAGGTGAAGCCGGTCATCGACAGACGCTACGAGCTCAATGAGGCCGCTGAAGCTCTCCGTTATCTCGGAGAGGGACACGCCCGCGGGAAAGTCGTCATCACCGTGTGACGTGCACGTCTTTCTCCCGACGATCAGGGTTCGACGTCGTACGAGAGCGCGTTCTCGTCCCGAACTGTGCCGACGTAAGTGTAGACGCCCATGCCGTTGTGCCGGTAGATCGCGTCGCCCGAGGTGATCGTCTCCGCGAATTCGAGCATGGGCCGTTTCTGGCCGTCGAGCGGACCGCCGGAGAAGTACGCCGGACGCATCCTCTTGGCGCGGGCCCGGGCGCGGAGCACCCGGTCTGCGAAGACGGCTCCCGCCCCGAGTGCGACGGCGAGCAGCAGTCCCTCGACGAGGAGCCTCACTCGGCGTCCGCGTCTCCCGCCGTTGCTGCTGCGGCCGGATCGATGCCGGGCAGCACGAGGGTGCTGTTCTCGGGGACGATCAGCTGCACGTTCGGGTTGAGCTTCTCGATGGCGTTCAGCTGCACGACCTGCGGATTCTGGCGAATGGCGCGTCCTCGAATCCTGATCGCCTGCGCCTCGCCCTGAGCTTCCGCGATCTTCTGCTGTGCCTCGAACCTTGCCTTCTGAACGTTGGCCTGCTCGCGCTTGGCGTTCTGCTCGGCGACCTGGGTCTCCTCGATCGCCTTCGAGAATTCCGGTGTGAAGTCGATGTTCGTCAGCAGGAAGTCCGTCACACGAATCGAGTCCTTCTCCAACTGCTCGTCTAGACGCTGCTGTGTCTCCCGACGGATCTTCTCGCGATTGGCGGCCACCTCGATCGCCTTGTACTCGGCGGTCACGCTCTTCAGAGTCTGCGGCACGCGCGGATCGATGAGCCGGCTCTGGAAATGGCCGCCGGTCTCCCGGTAGAGGTCGAGGACCTGGCCCGGATCGACCTGGTAGTTCAAGGTGGCCGTCACGTAAATCGCCTGCGAGTCACGCGAGACGGCCGCACCGCGACCGTCACCGCCATCCATCGCGTACGTGCGCGACTCGATCTGGAGGGACACCTCGTCAAGCGACTGCCAGGGCGCCGTGGTGACGAGGCCGGAGCCCGTCTGGCCGACGATGTCGCCGAACTGCTTAACGATGCCCGCATGGCCCGCAGCGACGGTATGGAACGAGAAGAACGCTGTCAGCAGCGCGGCGAGGATGGCGCCGCCGACCAGTGATCCCAACGAGATCAGCCTTCCGTTGCCCGTAGGTTCGTCGGCCGTTCCGGCGGAGACCGCGCGTCCCCAGACCACACCGACGCTCACGATGAGAGCCAGGATCACCATCAGCACGAAATAGCCCATGTCTCCTGTCCTCTTTCGTGGCGGCTCGGCCCAGCCCTCTCGCTTCGGTGTGCCCACTGGGCTGCAGAACTACCCCAGGTGCAGGCACGCGGATTACGACAGACTTCTAGTCGCGTCGCCTCAGGATGTACAGCGTCGGAACCAGCTTGCCGAGAAACTGAAAAACCTCCCAGTGGAGGTTCGCCTCGACGTGCTCGTAGACGTCACGGCCGATTTTCTCCACTAGCGCCTCTTGCTGCCGTCGCAGACGCGAGAGCCGCAGGAGAGCGCGAGACGCAGGTCTGGTTCGCTCTTCGGCGTACTCGCGCCACTCCGTCCCGACGACGTCCTTGCGCTCAATCGTTAGCCCTGCTCCTGCGAAAGCGTCTTGGACATTACGTTCCACCAAGTTGGCGGGAACGTTCCCGAGATGGCGGTTCATCATCTCGGCTTCCAGCGGGGTGAGTCGGTCCGTCGCGAACGTCGTGTAAACGAGCATGTGCCCATTGGGACTCAAAACCCGAGCAGTCTCTCGAAGAGCTCCTTCGAGGTTATGCACCTGCTCTACGACATCACGACACCAGATGAAGTCGAAGTGTCCATCCGGGAACGGAAGATCGTGCATCACCCCAACAAAGACCTCGATGCTGTCCTTGAGGTTCGCCGCCTCGACTGCAAGCCGCGCCCTCTCGATGTGAACCTCGACCGGATCGACGCCTACCCCAGTCACGCCGTAGAGCCGTACCAGCTGAATCAGGTGGGCAGCGTCGCGACAGCCGGCATCAAGCACCTTGGAGCCGGCCTTGAGATATTCACCAGCAAGGTCGTACAGCGAGTCGGGGCCGCGCGGCTCGAGACTCTCATCGAGCTGCTCGTAGACACGCCACGTTTGCTCGCTGTAGACGCGAGACAGCTGCTTACGGTTATTCACCGCGACCGTCGGCTCCGTGTCTTCCTCCTCCGTCAAAGCTCGCGCGCCCACTCGCCCTCACCATCCGCGGTTCGGCCCGTTGGCGCGAAGCCGCGGCTGCCGTATAGACGGTGGGAGCGCTCATTGTCTTCGTGCGTCCAGAGGTGAATCCGCGAGTAGTGCAGCCGCTTCGCCTCAGCGAGAACGGCGTCCAAGATGGCGCCGCCGATTCCCTCGCCCCACCGCTCGGGAACGACGAATAGCAAGTTAAGGAAGCAGCCGCCGGGTATGACCGCACCCGCTCCGTCCTCGCAACGCAGAGGCTCGGCGGATGCCATCCCAACTAACGTCGGTCCCTCGTTCGCCAAGAGAAACCATGAGGCGGGGTCGCGTAGGTGGGCCCGGCCGCGCGCAACCCGGGCGACTCGGTTGGGCCACACGCCCTGACGGCGGGCCAGATTCGACCGCTCGTAGACGGAAGCTGCGGCATCGACATCACCCGCGTCACCCAACCGGATCAGAATCGCCACGCCGAGAGCGTAGAGCTGAGGCTCGACGTCCACCTTCGCCCACGCACGAAGCGTGGCGTTCCCACTCATTGCATACGGACACGCCAGGCCAGTGGGCTGCATCACCCCGCATCGCTCCTGCGTTGAGTTCTTCGAAATCAGACTCGGAAGGGTTGCGCTGCAAGACGTGACCCCGCTCCCACGTGGAGGGTCTCGACCGTTGGGACAAGAGTCTGCGTTGTACGCGCTGGACGGACGCTACGAGTTCCGCGGCCTCTCGCCTTGCGTCGTGGCCACCTGAGCGTCGTCGCGCAGAGCGAGCTCGACGGCGTTGTCAAAGGCGAGCGCGCGACCCTCGGCACGGACGGCGTCGTACTCGTCCCCGAGCGACTCGCGCGCAGGGCCGAGGTACCGCGCGAGCAGCGCGTCCCAGAAAGCAACCGATATGGAGAGGCCAAGCGACTCCCAGAGTGCCTCGACCGACTCGGCGAGGACGAGTGCTCGGCGCGGATTGCCGGCGCCGGCGTCCGCCATCGCTACACCCTGCACCTCGAAGCTCGTCTCGACGATGTCGCCGAGCGGAAGCGCGGCGCGCAGGCTCTGGCGGTAGCGCGTTCCTGCCTGCTCGGGATCACCTCGGATGAGCGCGCAGTCGGCGAGGAAGTGGTACGCAAAGTGCTCTGTGCGCGCATCGCCGGCCGCCCGGTCGAGGAGGTCGAGCGAGATCGCTTCTGCGCGCTCCGTGTCGCCCATCGCGACGAGCACCTGTGCGATGCCGACGAGGGCACGGGTCACTCCCGCCGAGTCGCCGAGCTCCCGGCGAAGCTCGAGACTCTGCTCGAACGCCTCCAGCGCGCTCGAGTTGTCATTGGCGTCGTATACGAGTGGCCAGCCGAGGCTGTCGAGCGTCGATGCGAGCTCGTCGAGGTCGCCGAGCTCGCGCCACATCGCGACAGAGGCGTCGAGCTCCGCTATCCCCGCTGCCGCGTCTCCCCGCCGTGCGACCAGGGCGCCGGACGACGTCAGCGCACGCGCGCGGACGCGACCGGTCATGCCGGTTGCGGCGAGCGCCGCGGCGAGGCGCCCGCTTCCCTCGTGCAGTAGCCCCCGCGAGAGCCAGAACCAACCGAGTGCGCCCGCGAGCTCGAGCGCACGATCGGGGTCGTCTTTCGACAGCCAGTCGAGCGCCGCCCGCACGTTGTCGTGGTCCCTCTCGAGACGTGCGGACCACTCGGCCTCGGCGTCGAAGCGATGTCCGTAGGCCTGCTCGGCGAGAGTGGAGAAGAACCCGGCGTGGCGCCGGCGCACCTCGTCTTCCTCATCCCTCTCGCTGAGCTTCTCGAGGGCGTACTCGCCGATGGTCTCGAGCATGAAGAGACGGTCGTCGCCGATCGGCTTGACCAGGCTGTAGTCGACGAGCGTGCGAAGATCGTCGAGCTCCGCACTGCAGACCTCCTCGGCCGCCTCAAGAGGGAACGTGCCCGAGAAGACCGAGAGGCGTGCGAAGAGCTCGCGGGCGTGCGGGTCGAGCAGGTCGTAACTCCAACCGATCGTTGCACGCAGCGTCCGCTGGCGCTCGGGCGCGTCGCGGGCACCGCCCGTCAGGAGAGCGAGCGCCGAGTCGAGTCGCTCGAGCAGCCGCTCGGGCGCGAGCAGCTTCGTCCGCGCCGCGGCGAGCTCGACCGCGAGCGGGAGGCCGTCGACGCGGCGGCAGATCTCCTCGACGGTCGCGTCGGGGGCGACCTCGCGCCCGACCGCCCGGGCGCGCTCGGCGAAGAGCGCCGCGGCCTGCTTCTGCGGAAGCGGCTCGAGCCGGTACTCCTGTTCGCCTGCCACACGAAGCGGCGCTCGGCTCGTGACGAGCACTCGCACCTGGACGCTAGCTCCGAGGACGGCGGCCACCACGGGAGCCGCGTCGAGGAGGTGCTCAAAGTTGTCGAGGAGGAGCAGGAGGTTCCTCCCGCGGAGGAATCCCGTGAGGTCGTCGCGGGCCCCGATCGTCTGGGCAACTTCCGAGGCCACGAGCTCAGGATCCGTAAGCCCCGCGAGAGACACCCAAAAGACACCGTCGTCGAGCCTTCCGACGAGCTCCGCCGCGACCTGAAGCGCGAGGCGTGTCTTGCCCGTGCCGCCCGGGCCCGTGAGGGTGAGAAGGCGCGTCCCGTTCGAGAGCATCGCGACGAGCTCTTCGAGCTCCCGCTCGCGCCCGACGAGCGAGGCCGAGACGATCGGTAGGTTGGTGGCGTCGAGCGTCCGGAGGGGCGGGAAGTCGCCGTCGCCGAGCTGGTAGAGGCGCTCTGCGCCAATCAGGTCCTTCAAGCGGTGCTCACCGAGGTCGCGCACCGGAACATCTGTCTCGAGAAGGCGGATGGTCGCCTCGGAGAGGACGACCTGGCCACCGTGCGCGGAGCCTGCAATCCGGGCGGCTCGGTGGACGTCCATGCCGACGTAACCCTCTTCGGTCGCGAGGGGCTCGCCGGTATGGACGCCCATCCGGACCCCGATCGGCCCGGCCTCCAGCGTCCTTTGCGCCTCGGCCGCTGCGGCGACGGCTTCGGTCGCACGCGCGAACGCGAAGAAGAACGCGTCGCCCTGCGTGTCAACCTCGACTCCGTCGTGCCGCGTGAAGGCCTCGCGGATCACCCGCCGGTGCTCGGCGAGGAGATCGGCGTAGGCGGGCCCGTGCTCCTGAAGAAGACGCGTCGACCCTTCGACGTCGGTGAAGAGGAACGTGACCGTGCCCGATGGCCGAGCGCTTGCGCTCACGGGGCGATCATCACGTACCGGCCGGCGGAAGGCCGAGATGCAGGCGGCGGCACCCCCGCACGGGGGCGCACACTTCCTCGTCCTCGCCGCGGACGGCCGGATCGAGCGCGACTACACGTTCGTCGTCGCTTGGGGATGGGCGCTGCTTTGCTCGCAGAGCAGGAAGGGAGTGTCGGCGAGTGAGGCTGGATCTGGCCGGACCGATGAGTTCTCGGTGGTTTGTCGGTCTCCACTGCGCGTGTGTCCGTAGCAGGGTGAGATGCGGCCGGAGCAGACCGCCGATAAAGGAGTCGTGAGATGACGCGGTATCTGATCTCGTTCGATGACGGGGCAATGACGTTTCCCGAGGAGGATCTCGCCGACGTGGCCGAGGCAGCGCACGCGGTGGTACAAGAGGCAAAGGACGCCGGCGTTTGGGTGTTCGGCGGCGGGCTGCATTCCCACGAAGAGGTGAGCGTGGTGGCCACCGACGGGACGGTCACCGACGGCCCATACCCTGAGAGCAAGGCGTACATCGGCGGATTCTCGGTTGTCGACGTTCCCTCACGCGAGGAGGCGCTGGAGTGGGCTGGGAGGATCGCCGTCGCCTGCCGTTGTGCGCAGGAGGTTCGCGAGTTCGTGCCCGGCTCTACGCCCTGATCAAGGCCATCCGCGAGAGGCGGCGGAAGGCGTTTCGCGTTTCGCCGTTCGCCCACCATCGCCTGCGCCAGTGTGCGGGAATGTCCCCTGGCGCTGTCGTGACGGCCAGGCTGAGCGCTTACCGACGGGCCACGAAGATGTACTCGCGGCTGTCGTCGTCGAGCGGTTCCCCGGCGAATCCGCCATAGAGAGCTTCGAGGCGCAGGCCCGCGACGTCGAGGAGCCCCAGCCATTCGTTCTTGGTTGCCCACCAGAGCGAACCGGTTCCACCATCGTCCAAGGTGATGTCGACTCGGTTATCGCTGACGCTGTAGTAGTTCGTGTGCGGCAGCGGCGTGTCGGCATGCTGGCGGTCTATGGCGGATGCGACGTGATGGTCGAAGGCGAACGCGTTCCAGGCGAAGCGGCCGTTAGACCGAAGCGATGCCGCGACCCGCTCGAAGCAGCGGCGACGATCGGCCCACGTGGGCAGATGCAGCAGAGACCGCCCAGGGCAGTAGATCAAGGCCGCCGGCTCCTCGATTTCAAGCTCCCGTATGTCTCCTTCACGCAGGTCGAGCTCGACTCCCTCCTCAACTGCGCGCACTCGAGCCTGCGCGAGCATCGCCGGCGAAGAGTCAATCCCTATTACACGCCTGCCCGTTGCCTGAGCAACCGGGATCGCAACGCGCCCGTTGCCAACTGCAAGCTCGACCAGTGGCCCGTCAGCATCACGGGCAAGCCCGACGTAGAACGGGACGTCAGCAGTGACGCAAGTGGACCAGTCCCCGTATCGGTCCGCCCAGGCGTCGTACCAGCTCGACATGGCAACACCAATCTACGCGCAAACGAGGCGGCGTTCGGCTGTGCGAGCGTCCTCTCGCCCGAGCCGCACCGGAGCGAACTGGCCGACCCCGGATGGAGCATTTGTCAGCCCGATCCCGGGTTGCGCCGCGATCCCACGGATCTCCTGCAGCGGGGGATACGAGGAGATAGAGGCTCGGGTGGCGAGCGCGTACGAGCACTGGGTCGGCTCCGAGGGGCTCAGCTTCCGGGGGCGCGACGACGCCGAGCGGCTCGGCGACGTCGTCAAGTTCCACTGGGAGGCGGTCGCCAAGGACGGCGAGGCGTTCGGAGTCGGGCTCAACTTCCTCGTCCTCGCCGCGGACGGCCGGATCGAGCGCGACTACACGTTCGTCGAGAGTTAGGCGTTCGCGGCACTCCTTCGTTTCGACCAGCGGGGGCGCGTAGCTTGTGCGGCGGTCCCCGCGCCACCGGTCCACGACGCTGTCCTGGACGTTGACGATGCATCAGACGGTCCACTCGTTCCGCACTCCTGTCGGCGTCGTTGCGTCGGCGCCAGCCTCATGACGACGGTCGAGGCCAACGGCGTCACGCTCGGGGTCGAGCACTTCGGCGAC
>DAITAO010000062.1:0-19230 GCA_036824245.1 Gaiellaceae bacterium
CGGACTCGAGCGCTCCCGCGCGAGCCGAATCCATCGTCGGATCGGACGCTACCGGCATCACGAAATGAGACCCCCGGCGACCCGGAAACTCATCGCAAACTGCCCTCGGCGCCGACGCCATCTGCCACCTCTGCGCGCTCAGTCCTGTCAGCCCTCAGGTCGAGAACGCCTCAGCCGAGCGCACCTGGCCGGAGCCGATTCCAGAACGTCTTCCACTACTACCCCGGTCGGGTCCGGCGAGGATCGGAACGCCAGGAGGACGCCTTGCACGAGTTGCTCGGAGAGCTGCTTCACGACGCGCCTCTGACGGCCTTCGTCCGGACGCTGACGCTGGCCGGCGGAATGTCTAGCCCTTGTCGTACTCGTCGTGGCGGCGGAACCACGGCCCGGTTTCGTTGCGTCCCTTCGGCGCCCGGTCGAGCCACTGGTACATGCCCCAGAGGGCGTCCACACCTCGGGAATAGGCGGAGTAGGTGTGGTAGAGGGCGCCGTCCTCGAGTGCGAATGCGCTCATCCCGGGCGTCTCACGCGTGTACGTCGCCGCGTCGGTTCCGACCATGGCCGCGAACTCGACGACGGGACCCTCGCCGGCTTCTAGGACCGGCTTCACGTCCATCGAGCGGTAGTTGTATTCGACGGTCCCCTCGCGCTGCTGCTCCTCGGTGTGGGAGGCGTTGAAGTCGTAGTTGAAGTCGCTACCGAGCGAGGATGCCCAAGGGAAGCTCCACCCCATTCGGCGCTTGTAGGCCTGCAGCTTGTCGAGCGATGCCCGCGAAACGGCGGTCATGGCGACGTCGTGGTTCTCGAGATGGGCGACGAAGCCGCTGAAGCCGTCCGCGATCGCCGAGCAGGCCGGGCAGCCGGCCGTGTAGTCCGGTCCAAACATGAAGTGGTAGACGAGCAGCTGGGAGCGCCCCCGGAACAGGTCCGCCAGCGAGGCGCTGCCCTCCTCGGTGTCGAAGCGGTAGTCCTTATCGATCCGGACCCAGGGGAGCTGCTGCCGTTGCCGGGCGAGCTCGTCGCTGCGACGGGTCAGATCCTTCTCGGCCTCGAGTAGCTCGAGCCGCGCCGCAAGCCACTCTTCACGCGTTCCGGTCCTGTGCTGCGTCATCGCGTTTCCTCCTTCTCGCCGCTACGAACGGGACTATTCGCAGGCCGCGACCTGCTACCGAACCAGCTAGAGCTCGATTTCGCCGAACTCGGGGCGGCCGGTCGGCCGGTACATGTAGATGGCCACGCCCGAGCCGGTGGTGCGCGAGTCCACCAGGGTGAGGCCCGTGGCCACGCCCCGCTCTGGGAAGAGGCGGCGCCCCTCGCCGACGACGACTGGGAAGACCAGCAGCCGGTACTCATCCACCAGGTCGTGCTCGTGCAGCGTGCGCACCAGCCCGCCGCTGCCGCGAGCGGGAGGTGGGAGTCATCGGCTGAGCCCCGACGGCTCCGCCGCCCCGAGCTCGCGCTTCGCCCGGATCGCGGGCAGGAAGGCGACCAGCACGGCGAGAGCCGCCCCTATCAGCAGCGCGAGCGAGATCGGGCGGGTGAAGAAGATGGACGGGTCGCCCCGAGAGATGATCATCGAGCGGCGGAGGTGTTCCTCGAGCAGCGGTCCCAGCACGAATCCGAGGAGCAGCGGCGCCGGCTCGCACCCGAGCTTGAACAGGAAGTAGCCCACGAGGCCGAAGAACACGATCGCGTAGACGTCGTACGGGTTGAGGCTGAGCGAGAAGGTCCCGATGCAGGCGAAGGCGATGATCGTCGGGAAGAGGACGCGATGCGGGACCTGCAGCACCTTCACCCAGATCCCGATCAGCGGCACGTTGAGCAGGACGAGGAACAGGTTGCCGACCCACATCGAGACGATCAAGCCCCAGAAGAGCGCCGGCTCCTCGACGAGGACGTTCGGCCCCGGCGTGATCCCGTGGATGATGAACGCGCCGAGCATGAGCGCCATGACCGGGTGCGCCGGCAGGCCCAGCGTCAGCAGCGGGATGAACGACGTCTGTGCGGCCGCATTATTGGCCGCCTCCGGACCGGCAACGCCTTCGATCGCGCCGTCGCCGAAGGTCTGAGGTCGCTTCGAGACGCGCTTCTCGAGCGAGTAGGAACCGAACGACGCCAGCACGTGTCCGGCGCCGGGAAGGACGCCCAGCGCGGAGCCGAGCGCGGTGCCGCGAAGGATCGGAGCCGTGACCGTGCGCAGGTCGTCGCGAGTCGGCCACAGGCTCTTGATCGCCATGACGGTCCGCGGCTTCTCGCCCTCCAGGTTGCGGAGGATCTCGGCGACGCCGAACATGCCGACGGCGACCGAGACGAAGTTGATCCCGTCGTAGAGCTCGCGCACCCCGAACGTGAAGCGCGGCGTGCCGGTGTAGATGTCCTGTCCGACCGTCCCCAGCAGGACGCCGAGGGCGATCATCGCGAGGGCCTTGAGGATCGAGCCCTGGGCGAGCGCGATCGAGGCGATCAGCCCGAGCAAGACGAGTGAGAAGTACTCCGGAGGGCCGAACTCGAGTGCGACCCGCGCGAGCGGCGGCCCGAACAGGACCAGCACCGTCGTGCCGACGGTGCCGGCGACGAACGAGCCGATCGCCGCCGTGGCGAGCGCCGGGCCCGCCCGCCCTTGACGGGCCATTGCGTGGCCGTCGATCGCGGTCACCGCCGACGAGGACTCGCCGGGAAGGTTGACGAGGATCGCAGTGGTGGAGCCGCCGTACTGGGCGCCGTAGTAGATGCCGGCGAGCATGATCAGCGCCGTGACCGGCTCGAAGTTGAACGTGACCGGTAGGAGCAGCGCGATCGTCGCGGTCGGACCGATGCCGGGGAGGACGCCGACCAGCGTCCCGAGCAGCACGCCGACGAAGCAGAAGAAGAGGTTCTCCGGGCGGAGTGCGGTGTTGATGCCGAGGCCGAGGTCGGCAACGAGCTCCATCGGGCCGTGCTACCCCGGAATCCAGTCGCCGAAGACGGGTAGGGCCAGCTGGAGTGCCCATACGAAGATGACGACCGACGCGGCCGTCAGCCCCAGCGCGATGACGACGGGCGCCACGACCCCGGGACGGCGTCCCGCGAACCCGGCAATGAGGGCGGTCACGAAGACGGACGGGACGACCCCGAGCCCCCTGATCGTCGCCCCGAAGAAGACGAACGCTGCGGCGATCACGAGGGCGGCCTTCCACGGGATCGGCCCGATGTCGGCTTCTTCTCCGACGACGGACCCCTTGACGACGATGAGAACGCCGAGCAGGACGAGCAGGCAGCCAAGTACGAGCGGGAAGTAGCCCGGGCCCATGCGGAGCGCCGTCCCGATCTCGTATGTCGCTGCGCCTACGGCAAAGGCGAGCCCGAACCCGATGAAGACGAGGCCGGCGAGCTGGTCCTTGATCGCTCTTTGCATTCTCCAGCGCACCGCGAGCCGTCCCGCCGGCGTGCTTTGCTCACGACTCGCTCACACCGGCCTTCTCGATGATCGGCTTCCACTCGTCGATCTGCGACTGCAGCTTCTGGCGGTGCGCCTCCGGCGTTGCCTGATCGTCCGACACCGGCGCGGTGCCGAGGTCTCCGAGCCGCTTCGTCACGTTCGCGTCCTGCAACGCGACCTTGAGCGCGTCCGTGAGCGCCTCGACCACGTCGTCGGGCGTCTCCGCCGGCACATACAAGCCGTGCCACACCGTCACCTCCACGTCCGGCAGGCCGCCCTCGGCGGTCGTCGGCAGATCGGGAAGCGTCTCGATGCGCTCCGGTGTCGTCACCGCGTAGGCCTTGACCTCCTTGGCCTTGATCTGGCCGGTCGTGTTGGTGGTCTGGTCGCACATGAAGTCGACCTGGCCGCCGACGAGGTCGGTGAGCGCCGGCTCGGTCCCGTCGTAGGGGACCTCCGTCAGCTTGACGCCGACGGCGCTCTGGAAGAGCAGTCCGCAGAGATGTGAGGCTGCGCCGATCCCGGCATGCGCGTACTTCACGTCCTCGCCGTTCTCCTTCGCATAGGCGACGAGTTCCTCGAGCGTGTTCGGCTCGAGGTTCTTGCGCCCGATGATCGTCATCGGCACCTCGGTGACGAGACCGACCGTCTTGAAGTCCTCGAGCGGGTCGTAGGGGAGGTCGGCGTAGAGCGTCGGCGCGGTCGACATTCCGATGTGGTGCATCAGGATCGTGTAGCCGTCCGGCTGGTCGTTCGCGACCTGGCCCGCGGCCACGGTGCCGCCGGCCCCCTCGACGTTCTGCACGACGATCCGCTGGCCGAGCTCCTCGCCCATAGGCCTGGTGATCAAGCGGGTGACCGTGTCGGTCGGACCGCCCGCCGAGAACGGCACGACGACAGTGATCTCGCGGTCGGGATAGTCGCCGCCGTCCGACCCGCCACACGCCCCGGCCAGCAACGCCAGCGCGAGCGCGGCCCCAAGCTTCAGACGCCGGCGTGCCACCATGGCAAGTCGCTTCGACACGGGCTCCAACGGTTGCGCAACCCCCATGACCCCGGGTAGCGTGGAATTGGTCGCGGCACACTACCACCGGCTTGATCCATGTGTTGGCAAATCGGGATCGGTCGGTGCGTTCTACGGATCCGGTTGCAGCTCGGCAACGATGCTCTCGAGGCTTGCGACGCCCCGAACGGCGCTCGAGCGAGGCTGCTCGTCGGGGCGGCGCGTGACGAGCACGGCCTCGAGGCCGGCCGCGCGCGCGCCGTCGGCGTCGTAGGCCGATCCGGCGACGAAGAGGGTCGACCCGGGGGAAGACGGGAGCCGCTTGCAGGCTTCGCGGTAGATCCGGGCGTCGGGCTTGTACCACCCTGCCTCCTCGGCCGACAGGACGAACCGGGGGGCCAGTCGCGACCGCGCCGCCGCGACCCGCGCCAGCGCCTGCGAGCAGTTAGTGACGAAGGCATAGGGAAGCGCCAAGCGCGAGAGCGCGGCGCTGTCGGGCCACGGCTCCATCTCTCGCCAGCGCTCGAAGAGCTCGGAGGCCGCATCTCGGGGCAGGCCGACGTCGGCCGTTCCGGCGGCCACCTGTTCCTCGTACGGCACGTACGCCCGAGATGCGGCCATTCGCCTCGTCACGGCGTCCCGCCAGGCCAGCCCGTGCTGCGGACCGCCGGCCGCCGCCGCCCAGATCGCAACCGAGTTCATCACGGCCATCAGCAGGTCGAGCAGGACCGCCTGCGCGCGCGGTGGCACGTGCGCTCCCGAGCTCGTCGCCACCATGCGCCGCTACCCAGAAGCGCCGACAAGACTCGGTTGGTGACGGTCACGAGGGTCGTGTTGCACGCGCGAGACGTGCGCCTGCTTAGGCGCTCCCTTCTGTGTTACAGGTGAGCCGACGCGTCGACGACGCGACGTCCACCAAACGTCCACCGCGCAGCGCGAAGGTAACCCCTCGCCGGCTTCAAGCCCTGCGCCGCTTGCGATGCTCGTCGCGTTCGCGGTCGTGGCTTCCTGACCATCATCGTCCTCTCCGATACGCCAATCGGCCCCTAGGGATGGAGCATTTGTGGAGCCTAGCGGGCGCAACCAGTGGGGACCGATGGCAAATCCTCAGAACCTAGAAATCCCTGAAACAAGCCAACCGTTGCCCCCCGTTGCGCCCAAGCAAAGAACGTGTTCCACGCGTCGCACAACCGCGGCGTTGCCGAAATTGTCAACGCGACGACAACTTCGCGCCGCGTCCAGCATGTCCCGTTCGTCCCCGAGCGCGCGGCGCGGACCGCGATATGGTCATCGCAATGCCGATGCTCCCATCCCTCCACGCGGGCCGAGGGAGGAGCCGTGACTGATCGGCTCGATCGTCGGCTCGTCGCGGTGATGTTCACCGACATGGTCGGGTACACGGCGCTCTTGCAGGCGGACGAGCGCGTGGGACTCCACAAGCGCGACCGGTACATGACTGCGCTCGAGAACCACCACGCCGCGTTCGGCGGGACGATCGTCCAGCGGCTCGGGGACGGCAGCATGAGCATGTTCCCGAGCTCGCTTGCTGCGGTGCTCGCCGCAGTCGAGATCCAGCGGGAGCTCGCCGCGGAGGACGTTCCGGCTCGCATCGGCGTCCACGTGGGCGAGGTGGTCGTCGATCCCGAGCGGCTCACCGGCGACGCGGTGAACATCGCCGCGCGGATCGAGTCCTTCGCCGTACCTGGCGGGGTGATGTTGTCCGACTCCGCGTACGACCAGATCAAGAACCGGACTGACGTCGGCGTCGTCGGCCTGGGGCGGTTCAGGCTCAAGAACGTCGGGCGCCCATTCGAGCTCTACGCGGTAAAGGCTGACGGCATCGTTGTGCCGGAACCGGGGGCGCTCGAGGGCAAGGGCGAGCAGTTCGCCAGCCTGCCGAGCAACCTGCCCGACCCGCCCGCGTCAGTGGTCGGTCGGGCCGCCGACCTGGCGTCGCTCGTCGAGCTCGCCCGCGAGCATCGGGTCGTCACGATCACGGGTCCCGGCGGTGTCGGAAAGACTCGCATCGTCATCGAGCTCGGCCGGCTGCTCGCGCCCGAGTTCCTGGATGGTCTCGCGTTCGTCGCGTTGGCCGACGTCACCGAGCCCGCGGACTTCCTACCCGCTCTCGCGGATGCGCTGGACGTGAAGGAGGCCGAGGGACGGACGCTCGGCGACGGGGTCGTCTCTCTGATCGGTGACAAGAAGGCGCTACTGCTCCTGGATAACCTGGAGCAGGTCGTGGCGGCGGCTTCAGAGGTGGCCGGGCTGATCGAGAGCTGCCCGGGGCTCCGGATCGTGACTACCAGCCGGACACCGCTCAGGATCGCCGCCGAACGGGAGTACCCGCTCGTCCCGCTTGCGCTCCCTCCACCGTCGGACACGGACTCGACCGAGTCGCTCATGGCGTATCCGGCCATCGCTCTGTTCGTCGAGCGCGCCACAACGACGAGGGGCTCGTTCGAGCTGACGCCCGAGAACGCAGGGGCCGTCGCGTCGGTCTGCCGGCGCCTGGACGGCCTGCCGCTGGCTCTCGAGCTCGCGGCCGCCCGGCTGCGACTCCTCTCTCCGGAGGCGCTGCTCGAGCGGCTCGACCACGCCCTCCAGGTGCTCACATCCGGCTCTCGCGACATTCCCGAGCGGCAGCAGACCCTGCGCGCCACGATCGACTGGAGCCACTCGCTCCTCGAGGGGTCGGAGCAGCGCATGTTCCGGCGCATGGCCGTCTTCGCCGGAGGGTGCACATTCGCGGACGTCGAGGCCGTCTGCGCAGACCCCGGCGAGAACGTCCTCGACGAGCTGGAATCGCTCGTCGACAAGGCTCTCGTGCAGACGGACGGCCAGGGCGACCGGCTCCGAATGCTGCAGACGATCGCGGAGTACGCCGGCGAGCGGCTCGAGGCCGCCGGCGAGACGCGCGAGGTCGCGCTGAGCCACGCCCGCCGCTACGGGGCGCTCGTTAGCGAGATCCGTGACGGCCTCGAGGGCACCGATCAGATCGGGTCGCTCGAGCGCGGCATCGCTGAGGAGGGCAACATCCAGGCCGCGCTCGACACGTTTCTGGCTGCGGCGAAGGACGGCGACCCCGTAGCCTGCGAAGAGGGCCTGCAGCTGTGCGGGGACCTCTGGCTGTACTGGCACATCCGCGGCAAGAACCTGTCCGCCAGGGAGTACGCGGCATCGTTCCTGGCCGGCGCCGATAGCTCTCCGACCGTGGGGCGGGCGGGCGCACTTCTCACGGCGGGACTGGCTTCGGACGTGCTGGGTCAGATCGAGCGGGCGAACGACGAGTGGGCCGAGGCGTATCGCATCGCCGCAGAGTGCAAAGCCGATCGCGAGCTCTGCATCGGTGCTTTCTGCCAGGGCGTCGGGCTGATCGGACTCGATGTCGAAGCGGGCCTGAGGTGGACGAGCGAGGGCATTGAGAGGGGTCGCGCCTTTGGCTTCACCTGGGGCGAGGGGTTTGCCTCGAGCCTTGAAGGCATCCTCCGCACAGTCGCGGGCGACCTCGACATGGCTCAGGCAAGGTACTCCGAGGGGCTCGAGATCCAGCAACAGATCGGCGACAAGGAAGGAGCCGGCCTGTCGCTCGGTGGCCTCGCCAAGCTCGCAGCCATTCGCGGCGACCTGGCGGGCGCCCTCGACCTCTACCACCGGTCTCTGGCGGCTTACGAGGCGATCGGCGACCGGGCGGAGGAGGCGCGGATCCTGTCGGAGACGGCCTGGACGTACCTGCGGAACGAAGACTCAGCGCTTGCGCGCCGGTACTTTCTCGACTCGGCGCAGGCCTACACCGACGTGGCGAGCGTCCGGGGCGTCGGGCTCTCCCTGATCGGGCTCGCGGCCACCGAGGCAGTCGAGAACCGGCCGGCAGCGGCCGTCCGGATCGCCGCCGCGGCGGAGGTCTACGCTCACCAGGAAGGCATCGTCAACGTCTACTCCGACGAGACGCCGGGGCGCGAGTTCGTCGACCAGGCAAGAGCAGCGCTCTCGGCCGACGATGTCGCCCGAGCCACCGAGGTCGGCCGCAGGCTCACGATCAAGGAAGCGCTCGACCTGGCCAGGATCCCTGAAACAGCCTCGGTGTAGACCCGCCGGCGGCCCAAGCTCAAAAATGCGCTCGGCTACGGGGAGCAGATCGTTGTTCGGCTTGGGCAGCGTCGGCCGCCCTTCGATTACGACTGGCCACCTACCGCGTCGACCCCAGGCGGGGCTTCCGCCTCCCGCGATTCGCTCACCCGAGCCGGGTCCCAGGGCTTGAGCAGGTCGTCGGCGAATGCATCCGCCTCGGGACACGCCGTCGCGCGGATGCGGCGCGCTGCGTCGTCGAGGTCGTAGCTCGTGCGCCGCTGAACGACGTCAGGGCCGAGGAGCGTCCAGTACGCCCCCGGCGTCTCCTCGCGGAGCAGGCCGACGCTGCCCGCGTTGATCACGCGCTTTCCCGCGTGCGTACGGTCGAACTGGACATGGGTGTGGCCGCAGACGACGACGCTCTCCGTAACCCCGGCGAGGATGCCGTCCAGCCGCTGGTGCGGAGTGACGCGCGTGATGACCTCGTCGTCGCTGCGCGGGGATCCGTGGCAGAAGAGCGTCGCTCCGAGACCGTCGACCTCGATCGTCAGGGTCGCGGGCAAGGCGGCGAGCAGGTCGCGTTGGGCTTCGGTCACTTGCCGCGCCGCCCACTCAATGCGCCGGGCCCAGACGTCGTCCTCGTCGTGCGTCTTCGACGTGGAACGCGCGTCGTAGTGGTCGACGATCTCGCGGTCAGTGTTGCCGCGGAGTAAGCGGACGCCCTCGCCGAGAGAGATCAGCCGATTGAGTGTCTCTCGCGCCATCGGGCCCGCCGCCATGTCCCCACCCGCCACGATCAGATCCGGTTGGACCAGCGCGAGTTCGGCCAGCACCGCCTCGAGCGCCGGGAGGTTGCCGTGAATGTCGTAGAGCGCCGCTACTCGCACCGCGCCCCAACAGTTACCAGCAGTGGTCTACAGACGTCGGCAGCGCCATGAGGCTCACCGCTACGGTGCGATCGCTGTGAGCGGGCCACCGGGAATGGCGGAGTCGACGTCGCGCCTGTCGGTGCCGCCCGAGGGAATTCGCGTCCGGGACGTCATTCTCCGCTTCCCTTCACTCGACGACGTCGACGGCGTCGCGACGACGATCGCGCGCA
This sequence comes from Gaiellaceae bacterium, assembly GCA_036824245.1. Lineage (GTDB taxonomy): Bacteria > Actinomycetota > Thermoleophilia > Gaiellales > Gaiellaceae > JACVRM01. The sequence goes on from DAITAO010000062.1 coordinate 9,592, forward strand.
TGCTCGCCGAGCACGCCTTCTCACTCGGCATCGAGCGAGTTGCCGCCTATGTGAACGTCGGCAACACCGAGTCCGAGCGTGTGGTCGACCGCGCCCGGGTTCACACGCGAGGGCGTCGTCCGCTCGATGCCGAAACCGGATGGGCGACGCATCGACAAGACGCTCTTCTCACTGCTCCCTGGTGAATGACGTCGCGCTCATTTCGCTGGCTTCGTAACCGAGCGGATCCCCGCGCGCGCAACGCGTGCAGCTTGCGTGTCGCTCGTGCGCGTGTGGCGGAGAATGACGCCTCACTCGACTGGAGCGGTGGACGAAAGGTATTCCTCGGCCCATCGGCTGATCTGTTCGAGCGCAGGCAGCAGGGCGCGGCCTGCGTCGGTGAGCTCGTAGACCACCGAGACAGGCGGGCCTTCGTCGACGGTGCGACTGACGAGCCCGGCCTTGGTGATCTCGCCGAGCCGGTCGGCAAGCATTGAGTCGCTGATCCCCTCGACGGCGCGCGCGAGCGCGCGAAAGCCGGTCGGCCCGCCGCTCAGCGTCCCCAGCATGACCCCGGTCCAGCGCTTGCCGAGGAGCTCGAACGCTCGCGTGAGCGATGCGTCACGGCGCCCACACGATTCGGCGTCGAGATGCGGCTGACGGCTCGTCGAGGTCGCCACGGAATAACGCTAGCACTGCCGCCGTTACTTTTCTTTTAGAAGTTACTTTTGATTATCTAGTAAGGCGGATGTCATGCGCGCAGAAGCACTGGCACAGCCATTGCACGAGCGACTGGATTACGGCCACCCGCTCGAGTTCGGCTACTTCCTCACCCCGGATGCCGGCGACCCGGCTGGCCTGCTCGAGACCGCGCGACGGCTCGACGCTCTCGGCTACGACCTGATCGGCGTCCAGGACCACCCCTACCAGCCGCGCCACCTCGACACGTTCTCGCTACTCGCGGCGATCCTCGCCCAGACGGCGGCCGTGCGGGTCTTCGCCGATGTCGCCAACCTGCCGCTCCGACCGCCGGCCGTGCTCGCCAAGGCGGCGGCCACGCTCGACCTGCTGAGCGGCGGCCGCCTCGAGCTCGGCATCGGAGCGGGCGGGTACCTCGACGCGGCGCATGCCATGGGCGCGCCGGGCCGGACCGCGGCACAGAGCCTCGAAGCGCTGGAGGAGGCGATCGAGGTGGCGCGGGCGATGTGGAGCGGGGAGCGTCGCGGCCTCCGCTTCGACGGCCGCTACTACCAGCTCAAAGGCGTCCATCCCGGCCCCGTTCCCGCGCACCCGATTCAGGTCTGGGTCGGCGCGAACATGCCGCGCGCACTGGCCCTGACCGGGCGATTGGCTGACGGCTGGGTCAGCCCGCTGATGTCCTACAAGCCACCTGGTGAAGCCGCCCGGGCAAACCTCGCGATCGATCGCGCCGCCCGCAAGTCAGGGCGCGAACCGCGCGAGATCCGTCGCCTCTACAACATCCAAGGAGCGTTCACGAGCGCGACGGAGGGCCCGGCCTCCGACACCGACCAGGCCGTCGTCGGCCCGCCCGAGCACTGGGTCGAGGTCTTGACCCGCTTCGCAACCGAACTCGGCTTCGGCACGTTCGTCCTCGTCGCCGAGCCAGACGCGGCGACACTCACCACCTTCATCGAGGACGTCGCCCCGCAGGTGCGCGAACGCGTCGCCGAGCGACGAGCCTCCTCGCCTGTGCTCGCCGTAACACCGGAGCACGGCGAGTGAACTCCCCGCCTGCCTTCGAGGCGACCCCGGAGACCAACCGCGGACGGATGCTGTACGGGATGCTGCTCGCCGTCCACGCGGGCATCCGCAGCGAGCTTGTCAGTGTCGAACGGCTCGCCGCAGCTGTCATCGACGGGTTGTCAGCCGACGGGCTCAACGAGGAGCTCGAGGGACTGAGAAGCAACAGCCAGCTCTGGCAGTTCCAGGTCAGCTGCCTGCGCTACTGCCGCTTCGTCCACTCGCACCATCACGCGGAAGACACAGACTTCTTCGGCGAGCTGGAGGAGACGAACCCGGCGATCGGGCCGGTCGTCGAGCGGCTACGGGCCGAGCACCGGGCGGTCTCCGACTACCTGGACACCGTCGAAGCAGCCGCCCGAGCTCTGACCCACGATGACAGCCTCGACGCTCGCCGCGCCGTCGCTGATGCGCTCGAGGCGCTCGAGGGCCACCTCCGCGCCCACCTCGATTACGAAGAGCGAAGCGTCGCAGCCACGGCTCGACGGCTGCGCGACCTGCCCTTCTCCATCCAAGTCCCGGACGTCGCCGACAACGACCGCCCCACCGAGGAGGATCAACAGTGAGCACGACCCATATACCTGGCCGCTTCACGACACTGCCAGACGAGGAGACGCTCGCGGCGACCGTCGTCGCGCTCGAAGAGCACGGATTCAGCGTCGAGGTCGTCGATGACCTCGACGCTGCGCGGGAAGCTGTCCTCGCCCGCATTCCCGAAGGCGCCTCCGTGATGACCAACACCTCGGTGACGCTCGAGGAAGCCGGCATCGCCGAAGCGATCAACGAGGGCGGACCGTACGACTCGGCGCGCAACAAGATGTTCGCCCTCGACTTCGCCACCCAGGTGCAGGAGATGAAGGCAATCGCCGGCCAGCCCGAATACGCCCTCGGCAGCGTCCACGCTGTCACCAGCGACGGAACGCTCGTCATCGCCTCGGCCTCCGGGAGCCAGCTCGCCTCCTACGCCTGGGGCGCCGCCAACGTCATCTTCGTCGTCGGCGCGCAGAAGCTCGTTCCCAGCCTGGAAGCGGCACACGCACGGATCTACCAGCACAGCCTGAAACTCGAGGATGCCCGCGCGTACGCCGCCTATGGGATGTACAGCCGCGTCGGCAAAATCCTCGAGATCCACCAGGAGGATCCCGGCCGCATCCACGTCGTTCTCATTCGGCAGTCGGTCGGGTTCTGAGAGGCGCAGGAACGCGATCCGCAAGAACCGCGAGCCGGCCATGGAGCCGCTTGACGAGGATGTCGATCGCGTACGCGGCCCCTCGTCCGCTCGTCTCCTGTCGAATACGGCGACTACGAATGCCGCTGAACGTGCCGCGGCCAGCGCCTGTTGAGCCGCGGGGGGTCGTCAGTTCCCCCAGAGCGGCCGCACTTCGATCGTTCCCGTCTGGGCGACAGGGTGCCCGGCCGCGATCTCGAGGGCCTCCTCCAGGCTGCCGCACTCGAGGATGTCGAACCCCCCGACCACCTCCTTGGTCTCGGCGAACGGACCGTCGGTGACCATCGCCTTCCCGTCGCGGACGCGGACGGAGCGGGCCCGGCGCGGCGGAGCAAGCTGGTCGCCGGTGACCCAGATGCCCCGCGCCTGGAGGTCGTCCAGCCAGGGGAAGCTGTTCTCGTCCGGGGTGTCGGTCGGGTCGGGCTCGGTCTGGGCGTCCATCTTGTCGGCATCCCAGCAGACCAGCATCAGGAATTTCATCGTCGCTCCCCTCTCGTCGTTCGGTGTCCAGCCTATGGAGGACGAACGCGCCGGACAGGGATCGACACTTATGTCGCTGAGACGGTCGATAGTCCGCACCGGCCGGCGCGGTCCTTGTGTACGCATCGTCCATTCCGTTCGCCGCGCGACGGCCGCGCCGCCTGCTGACTTCGTATCGTCTCGTTAGCTCGATGGCGAAGATCACGTGATGGACGTCAATGAGGGGCTGCTCGCGACGAAGCTGGAGGAGCTCGACCGGCTCCTCCCCAACTCGGGTGACCTGCGAGGCCTGCTCGAGTCATTCCTGCGAACAGCGAGCGATGAAGAACTCGTGCGTATCAATCCCGTCGCGTTCGCGCAGCGCCACGGCTGCGACGAAGCCGCGCTGATCGACCTCTTCCTCCACGCCCGCAAGCTCGGTCTCCTGCGGATGGAATGGCACTTCGTGTGCCCGGGCTGCGGCGACATCGTCGAGAGCTTTCAATCGCTCACCTCGGCCACGGCTCATTACTTCTGCCAGGTCTGTAGCACCGATCGCGAAGCCGATCTGAGTGACTTCATCGAGATCACCTTCAGCGCCTCCAAGGAGATCAGACAGTCGCGATACCACGACCCCTGGTCGTTGAGCCCCGAGGAGTTCTTCTTCGCCTACCGCTTCACGGAGAACGGCGTGGTGAGTGACGGATCGCCGTTACGCGAACACCTGAAGCGCAACAGCGCCTTCTGCGCCTTCTTCAAGGCGGGCGAGACCATCACGTTCGAGGCGACTCCTGATCCCGGATACCTCTGGTTCACGAACGGACCGGTGCTGATCGTGCGCGACGATCGGACGGACGAGAGCCGGCGTTTCGCCTTCGAATACACCGGCACGCGATCCCCCGGGTTCGAGGCCGAGATCGCCGCCGGCCCGGTGCGCATCGAGGTCACCAACGGGACGGACGAGCGGTTCGCCCTGCTCGTGGTCAACCTCCCGGGTGACTACGAGTGGAAGATGAAGCCGTTCCTATCCGGTGCGCAGCTGCTCTCGAACCAGACGTTTCTCGATCTGTTCGAGTCGGAGACGATCGTCGCTGCCGAGGGCCTCGCGGTGAAGCGCCTCGCCCTGCTCTTCACCGACATCCAGGGCTCGACTGCACTGTACGACCGCATAGGCGACATGAAGGCGTTCGACCTCGTTCGCCTGCACTTCGGCTGTCTGAGGGATTCCATCTCCGGCAACTCGGGAGCGCTCGTGAAGACGATCGGCGATGCCGTCATGGCGAGCTTCCACGACCCGCTCGATGCGCTGAGAGCTGCATTGGACATGCATGCTCAGATCGGCCGTTTCAACAAGGAAGCCGGCGACGACCTGATCGCCTTGAAGGTCGGTGTCCATGTCGGCACGTGCCTGGCCGTGACGCTGAACGGTCGACTGGACTACTTCGGCCAGGCAGTCAATGTCGCTGCCCGCGTGCAGGCGCTGTCGGACGCCAACGAGATCTACCTCACCGATGAGATGCTGTCGATACCTGGAGCCGAGGAGCTACTGGCCGCGTTCGTGACCGAGGCGCGATCGGTGCAGCTGAAGGGCGTTCAAGGGGACGTACGAGTTCATCGCGTGCACCCAAGGGTTGGACTTACCGCAGCGCCGTGATCTCTGCCAGTCTCGACCGCGTCCGCTCCACCATGACGAGATTGCCCTTCCGCTCGTAGAGCGCGAGCGCCTGCTCGAGCTCCGCTCGCGCATCCTGACCCGCAAGAGCCAGCACCTCGCCGAGGTCGATCAGCGCGTCTGCGTGCGCGTTCAACATGTCCGTCTCTGCGGCCAGCGCGACCGCCTCGCGCGCGAGCCGCTCGCCCTCTTGGAGCTCGCCGCGCCGCGCGAGCACCTTGCCACGCACCTGCCGCCACAGCAGCTGCGGGAGGGGTTCCTCGCTCGGGGCGGTCTCGCGGCCGCGTTCGAGCCACTGCTCGGCCTCGGCGTCGCGGCCGAGCTCGAGCAGCGCCTGTGCGAGGTTGCAGCAGAACCACATGAAGTTGCTCAGCTCGCCGCTGGCGTGCGCGGTCTCGCATGCCTCTCGCGCTGCCGCCTCCGCACGGGCCGCATCGCCCTCCAGCATTGCGATGTCGAAGCGACGCGAAGCCAGGAAGGTCTGGGACCTGACGGCACCGAGCTCCGCCATGCGGTCGGCCACTCCTGTGAGCAGGCGGTACGCCTCGTCGAATCGGCCCAGCATGGGCAGAAGGCGACCGCGGGGCGGAGCGACGCTTCGCCGCTCGAAGTCGGGGTGCTCGTCCAGCCAGTGCAGGCACTCCTCCACCGGCGTGGGGCCAAGGTACTGCGCGTTGACGAGCTGGCTCTCGGCCCAATTGATCCAGAGACGATCGTCTGCCCGGCGCGCATGCTCGACGACACGCTCGGCCGCAGCGGCGACATCGGCCTGTAAGGGGGCCTGTATCTCCTCGGCGATCAGGAGCGCGCCGTAGGCGACGGTGAGCCCCCACTCGTCGCCTGCCGCCTCGAACACCGGCATCACCGTCCCGGCAAGGTCACGCAGTCGCTTCGCGTTCCTCTCCGTCGGGTCGAACACGCTTTCGTAGTTGGTCTGCTCGAGGCGCAGGCCAAGCTCGGAGGCCCGGTTTCCGACTGCTGCAGCATGTTCGGCCGCCTCGGCGAGACCCGACACCACAGCGGCGGCTTGTCCAGTGCTGAAGCGCGCCCAGCCCAGGTCGACCTCGAACCGCGGGTCCCGCCCTTCGACGGGCAGCAGCTCAGCCGCTCGTTGCAGCAAGTTGAGCCCGGCGCGGAAGTCCTGCCGCAGGATCGCCCGGCTCCCGACGGCCCACAGCCGCTCGCCGGCCCGGTCGGCGAGCGCTTGCGCGTGGGCGTCGCGCGGCCCCAGCTCCAGCCGGTAGCGGTAGGCCTGCTCGAGGTGGTACCCGAGCAGCTCGTCGAGCTCGACGAGCTCGGTGGCGTGCTCGTTGAGCCAGTCGGCGAACTGCTCGTGCAGCTCTGCCCGTTCGGCTTTCGGCAGGCCTTGGTAGGCGGCGTCGCGCATGAGCAGATGGCGGAAGCGAAACGCATCCTCTCCGGCGAACAGCGGCCGGTCGGGGCGGATCAGCTCCTTGCGCACGAGTGCGGTCAGCTGGGTCGTGAGCCGCGACTGCTCGGGTGTGAGCGCCTGGACGACGCCCTGGTGGAACACCTCACCTTCGACGGAGCCGCGTTCGAGCACCGACCGCTCCGGCCGGTCGAGCTGGTCGAGGCGCGCTGCCAGCAGCGCCTAGAGCGTCGGCGGCACCTCCACCTTCCCGTCCCCGTCGCCGGAGGCCTGCACCATCGCCGCCATCTCTTCGACGAACAGCGGGTTGCCGCCCGCGGCTCGCAGGATCCGCGCACGCACGTCCGCGCCCAGCTCTCGCCCGCCGATCCGCGCCTCCATCAGCGCCTCCGCCTCGTCGGAAGCGAGCGGCTGCAGCCGTAGGACGCCACTCCAGCCACTTCGCCGATCGAGCAGTTCCGGCCGCGCCATGCAGAGCAGCAAGATCGGAGCCCCAGTCGACAGGAACGTCACGTGCTCGAGGAGATCGAGGAAGACATCCTCGCCCCACTGGATGTCGTCGAACACGACGACCACGGGCCCCTCGGCGGCGATCGCCTCGAGCAGCTTGCGGAACGCCCAGGCGAACTCGTCCGTCGACGATGTGCCTTCGTGCCCGAGGAGTATGTCGAGCGCCTCGGCTGCAAGGGGATCGAGCTCCAGCCGCGACCGGTGCACCTCGAGCTGCCTCAGCACCTCCACGACCGGCCAGTAGGTGATTCCCTCGCCGTACGAGAGGCAGCGTCCGCGGACGACCGTCGCGTCGACGGCGGCCAGGAACTCTGCCACGAGGCGCGATTTGCCCACCCCTGCCGCTCCGATCATGGTGACCAGCTCGCAAGCTGGCCCGCCGCGCGCCCGCTCCCACGCCTCGGCGAGCGCCTTCAGCTCTTGCTCGCGCCCGACCAGGAGCGAGTCGAACCGCCGTTCTACGGCCGCAGTCGACACGGCCACGAGCCGCCAGGCGGGCACGGGCTCGCGCTTGCCCTTCAACGTCAGAGGCTCGACGGGCTCCGCATCGATCGCGTCTCGCGCCAGGCGCAGGGTCGTCTCGCCGAGCAGGGTCTCACCGGGCTGCGCTGCCTGCTGCAAGCGCGCGGCGACGTTGACGGCGTCACCCGTCGCCAGCCGCTCCTCCGTGCCCGTGACCACCTCGCCACTACAGACTCCAATCCGGCCCTCGACGCCGAGCTCGGGCAGCACCACCTGCATCTCCGCCGCCGCTCGGAGAGCACGCACCGCATCGTCCTCGTGCACCGCCGGCAGCCCGAAGACGGCCATCACCGCGTCGCCGATGAACTTCTCGACCACACCACCGTGGCGTTCGACGATCGACTTCATGCGCTCGAAGTAGCGCGCGAGTACAGCGCGAAGCGCCTCTGCGTCGATCGACTCGCCGAGCGCCGTCGAGCCGGCGACGTCGCAGAACAGCACGGTCACGACCTTGCGCTGCTCGCGCCCCCGCGCGTCCGCTTGCGCGCCGCACTCGGGACAGAACCTGAAAGAGCCGGCGGCCTCGTACCCGCATACGGCGCAGGTGGCCACGCCGCAAGTCTAGGAACGCGCAGTCAGAGCAACAAGAGCACACGCAGGCAGCGCCGGCGGGCGGATCTCATCGGGAGTTCCTTCAAGCAGCGAACGAGACGCGCACCTATCACTGCTTCGCGCCCGCAACGACCTTCGACAGCGGTGAGGGAAACCGCGGCAGCACCCGGGTCCCGCCCAGCCACTCAGTCAGGCGCGCAGCCTCACGCTCGAGCGCGCGTAGTCCCTCCGCGCCGACGTCCTCGAGCATCTGCAGGACGACCTCGCCGGAATCGCTCTGGGTCCAGCCGCCGACTATCCGCCCGTCGCACCACACGGTCGGTCCTGCGTTGCCGCTGGAATCGAACAACTGCGCCCTGTGCGGGCCGAGGTACCAGTCCCGCTCGAACCAGCCCATCGTGGTCGGATCCAGCGGCGGCAGAAGCGCGGCCCATGGCTCGACCGGATCGGTGGCCTGCAGGTCGTCGCGCAGCACGTAGCCAGTGTGTCCGTCCAGATCGACCTCCACCGCGTGGACGTCGGCCAGCGCCCTCCGCACAGCCGCGACGGTCGAGCCGAGCCACCACTTGATGTCCGCGGCCGTACCGGGGCCGAAGGCGAGCAGCCACTGCTCGACCAGTCGCGCCACTCCCTCGGCTTCCGGGAGCGGCGCGATCTCCTCGCCCAACCAGGACGTCATCGAAGCCCAGCGGGGCCGCGAGGTGGCCCAGCCGCCGTCGTTCGACGCCCGCACGATGTGCCCCGCTGCGGACAGCGTGGTCAAAACTCGCGGACCGACGGGGGCCTGCCCGCCCCAGGACTTCCCTTCGCCATAGGCGATCGCTCCTTGGAGCAAGGGAGTCTCATTGCGCAGTTCCGAGGAGGTGGCCTCCCTCCCATCGGACAGGGCCGCCAGCACCTGCTTCCAGGCCTCGGACAGCCAGCGTTCGCCATTCCGATGCAGCCCCGCCCTCTCGACATCGCGGATGAGCCTCCGCCGCTCGGCCTCGGCGACACGGCTGCTGGCCCCCGCTTGGGCAAACACCATCGTCTCTCGCGGGAAGATGAACAGCGTACGCCGCATCGCCAAGTGCTTGACCAGCGACCGCTCGACGTACAACGAACGCTCCATGTCCGTCACCGTCATTCCGTCTACGCGCGCCCATGCAGACATGTAGACGGTGGCGGGATCAGTCGCGTGAAGGCAGACCATGCTCCTCGCCGCCTCCACGACGTCACCCGCCCGATGACCGGGCGCCAGGCGGTGACGACGGGCCAGCCGCGAGCGGCGCTCCGCGACGTCGATCGTTCGCACACGGCGATCCTGCCACGGCGCTACCTCGCTTACGCTGGGGCGGCCGTCCGCGGTCGGTCAGGGATGCACGCCGAACTCACGAATGAGTTTCGGTGGCGTAGCCCTCCAGGATGTCTGCCAGTTCCTTCGGGCGACTGAGCGCGGCACAGTGGCCGCTCGAGATCTCGTCAGGGGTGATGTTCAGCCGCTCGGCTACCAGCCGGCGAAAGAAGTCGGGCGGGAAGAAGCGATCCTCGGTGCACAGCACGAATTTCGTCGGCACGTTCGGCCAC
>DAITAO010000130.1:0-5582 GCA_036824245.1 Gaiellaceae bacterium
GGCGAAGCCCGCCTCCGCCGGTGGAGAGCAGCTACCTCCGGCATGGTCGAATGAAGCTCGCCGGCGATCGCCTGGTCGAGACACCGCACCGGCAGCGACGCGAGGGACTGTCCCCGTACGAGGCTGCCCGGCCCCGGAGGCCCCGGCGGAGCGCGAGGACCCCTTATGTCGAGCTGCATTGTCACTCGGCGTACTCCTTTCTGGACGGGGCGTCGCGACCCGAGGAGCTTGGCGCGATGGCCGCCGAGCTGGGCTACGAAGCGCTCGCGCTCACCGACCACGACGGTGTCTACGGCTCGCTGGAGTTCGCGCAAGCAGCCAAGGTCTTCGGCGTGCGGCCGATCACTGGCGCGGAGGTGACGCTGGAGGGCGGAGCCCATGTGACGCTGCTCGTCGAGTCGTCGCGCGGCTACGCGAACCTCTGCCGCCTGCTCACCGCTGCCCACGCGGACACGCGCCCGACACCTTGCAACAGTCTGTTGCAAAGTGGATCAGAAGAAGCGTTCTCGACCGCGTACCGGGCTCCGTTGCCTCCGGCGCTCCCGTTCGAGGTGCTGCTGGAGCTGAACGAAGGGCTCGTCTGTCTGTCGGGGTGCGCGCGCCACGGCCTGGCCGTCCGGGACCCCAACGCGGCTGCCCGCGTGGCGCGTGTCTTCGGCCGCGACCGCTTCTACGTCGAGCTCCAGCGTCCGTTCGAGCGCGGCGACGAGCAGCGCAACGCAGGCCTGCGCGACCTGGCCGGCGCGCTCGGCGTCCAGACCGTCGTCACAGGGGACGTGCACGCGCACCACGCCTCGCGTGCCGCCCTCCAGGACGTGCTCGTCGCCGTCCGCAACAACACTTCGCTCGAGGGCTGCGAGCCGGAGCGGCGCGGCAACCACGAGTGCATCCTGCGCCCGCCAGCCGGGATCGCCGAGCGCTTCCCGCTCGACCGGGACGCCGTCGCGCGCACCGCCGAGGTGGCCGCCCGGCTCGAGTTCGACCTCACCGAGGAGCTCGGCTATCGCTACCCGGACTTCTCCGAAGGCGACGAGCCCGCAGACGTGCAGCTGGCACGTGTCTGCAACCGCGCCTTCGAGGAGCGGTACGGCGGCGCCAACGGCCACAAACGACGTGCCCGCGAGCGCCTGGACGAGGAGCTGGCGCTCATCCGCGAGATCGGCCTGGCCGGCTTCTTCCTGCTGCACTGGGAGGTGCTCGAGCTGGCACGCGACGTAGCCGACGAGGTGCGCGAGCCCGGCTCGCCACGCCGCATGCTTCCGCCCGGCCGCGGCCGCGGCAGCTCGGTCGGCTCGATCGTCTGCTACCTCACCGGGCTCTCGCATGTCGACCCGGTCGCCGCCGACCTCTCGCTGGGCCGCTTCCTGAACCGCGAGCTCGTCTCCGTACCGGACATCGACCTCGACTTCCCGCGCGACATCCGCGAGCGGTTGATCGTGCGCGTCATCGAACGCTACGGCCACGAGCACACGGCGCTCGTCTCGAGCTTTGCCACGTACCGCTCCCGTGGCGCTATCCGCGACGTCGGCAAGGCGCTCGGACTCCCGTTTGCCGAGCTGGAGCGGCTGGCACGCTACTCGGACGGCTGGAACGCGCAGCGGGTCGCCGAAGAGGTCGCGCAGCTGCCCGGTGCGCAGGCCAGGGCGCTCTCGCCGCGTTGGGGCGCCTTCGGTGAGCTCTGCCGCGAGATCGCGGGCCTACCACGGCACATCTCGCAGCACCCGGGCGGCATGGTCATCTCGAGCCGGCCGCTCGTCGAGCTCGTTCCCGTCCAGCCGGCCGCGATGGCCGGCCGCCAGATCTGCCAGTGGGACAAGGACTCGTGCGACGACGCCGGCTTCCTGAAGATCGACTTGCTCGGCCTCGGGATGCTGTCGGCGGTCGAGGAGTGTGTCGAGCAGATCGCACGCCTGCACTCGGAGCCGATCGACCTGTCGCGCATCCCTCTCGACGACCAGGAGGTCTACGGGGAGATCAGGCAGGCGGACACGGTCGGCGTCTTCCAGATCGAGAGCCGAGCGCAGATGCAGATGCTGCTGCGCACACGCCCCGAGAACCTCGACGACCTGACCATCGAGGTGGCGCTCGTGCGGCCCGGCCCGATCCAGGGTGGCGCCGTACATCCCTTCATCGCGCATCGCGAGGCGAAGCGCCTCGACCCGTCGTTCGAGCCGCCGGTCGACCACCCGCTGCTCGCCGAGCCGCTGCGCGAGACGCTCGGCGTGGTCGTCTTCCAGGATCAGGTGCTCTCCGTGGCGATGGCGCTCGCCGGCTTCAGCGTGGGGGAGGCCGAGGCACTCCGGCGGGCGATGAGCCGCAAGCGCTCGGAGGCGGCCCTCGAGGCGCTGCGCGGCCGCTTCGTGGCCGGGGCGCTACGCAACGGCGTCGACGAGGAGACGGCGCACCTCGTCTACGACAAGCTGGCCGCCTTCTCGGGCTTCGGCTTTCCGAAGTCCCACGCCGCTGCCTTCGCGCTGCTCGCCTACCAGTCGTCCTGGCTGCGCCGCTACTACCCTGCGGAGTTCCTCTGCGCGCTCCTGAACGCGCAACCGATGGGCTTTTACCCGCCGTCGACGCTCGTGCGCGACGGCCAGCGGCGCGGGGTGGATGTGCTGCCGCCGGACGTCAACGAGAGCGAGGCGAAGTGCGTCGTCGAGTACGGGGTCGTGCGTGTTGGGCTCGGGTACGTGCGCTCGGTCGGGGAGCAGGACGCGGAGGCGCTCGCCGGGGAGCGCGCGCGGGGCGGACCGTTCGCCGGCGTGCGTGACCTCGCGCAGCGCGCGCCGCTGACCGGCGACCGTCTCGAGTCACTCGTGTCGGCCGGTGCCTGCGACTGCTTCGGGCGTCCGCGTCGCGAGCTGCTCTGGGAGCTCGGTCTCGTGCCGCGCGGCGAGAGTGTGGGCCGCTCGGGCGGCGAAGAGCGCCAGCTTGCGCTCCCGCTCGACCCGACCGTGTCGACGCCGGAGCTTGCGGACCAGACGGTCTGGGAGCGCATGCTGGCCGACTACGGCGGGACGAGCATGTCGGTGGGCGTCCACCCGCTCGAGCTGCTGCGGCCACACCTGCCGGCGGACGTTGTTCCGAGCGACAAGCTGCCGGACCTTGCGCATAGGAGCCGCGTCGCGGTCGCCGGCATGGTGGTCGCGCGCCAGCGTCCGGCAACCGCGAACGGCGTCGTCTTCATGCTCATCGAGGACGAGCACGCCCACATCAACCTGATCGTCCCGCCGCAGGTCTACGATCGCTGGCGGGCGGTGGTGCGCGGCGAGCCGCTCATCCTGGCGCGCGGCACGTTCGAGAAGGTGGGGCGGAACCGCAATGTCCTCGTGCGTCACCTCGAGACGCTCGGCCCCCTCGCGCGGCGCATCTCCCGGAGTGACGCGGTTGGCTCGTCGCTGCCGAGCGCCCATCATTTTGGGCACCGCTAGGCCAAAACGCAGGGACTGTCCCCGAACGGGGACTGGCCCGTCAGAAGCGCCACGCCGCGAGGTCGGACCTGAGGAGAACTCCTGTGCGTACACGATGCATGAGGCCGGGCGCTCCCTCGGCCCTGATAGGGGCTTGCTTTCTCGTGCTCCTCTCAGCGTGCACGATGGGAGATGAGACTCCCGCGACGGAACGCGGCAATGCAAACGACTCCCCGGGCGAGCCCGGTTCAGTGCTGTACACGATCGGCGTCTCCACTGATCCCTACGGCAAGTCGTCGCGGGGAGGATTCGGGGTCGTCGTCAACGTCGGCAGTTCGGCCGAGAGGAGACTCGAGATCCGCAACCGCGACCTCGGCTCCTTCAGTGGTGCCGAGTGGATCGACGAGCGCCGGATCCTCGTCCCGCGCAACGCGCCGCCATTCCGCGCGCCGCTCGTCTTCCGGCTCGAGGGCGACCGGCTCGTGCGGGAGGGCATCTCGCCGCTCCCCGCCATTGACGGGCAGCAGGAGTGGTCGCCGGCAGGGAAGCTCATCGCAAGCCAGCAAGTCGAGCCCTGCAAGCCGAACCAGCGCCCACGCTGGAGCTGCTATCGCCAGGCCGACGAGATCTACCTCCAGCGGGCGGACGGCTCGAGACGGCGTGTGGTGGGTTCGGGCCACTTCAACGGATGGACGCCGGACGGGCGCTTGCTCCTCGTTGTCGGCCGTCGCTACGGCTTCTATCACTACGAGGCGCTCGACATCACTACGGGCCGGCGGACGCTTCCTCTTTCCCCACAGCGCGTAGCGGTTGCGGCGCATCTCAAGCGTGCCGCGCTTGGCCCGCCCCGGTGGTCGGCGGATAGGCGCTACCTCGCGGCCCTCGTGGCCGGAAAGTGGCCGAGGGGCGTCTCGGCCGGCTTCGTGATCGCACGGTCGGACGGCACGCCGATCCGTGTCGTCACGTCCCCGTATGTGATCTCGATGTTCGCCTGGTCGCCTGTGGGCCACCGACTCGCCTGGACGACGAGCGGCTTCCCGACCCCGCACGAGCTGTTCGTTCTCGACCGGCCGACCGCGAAACCCCGGCGCTTCCTGGCCACCGACCGGCACTTCGATTGGATCACCTGGTCGCCGGACGCGCGGCGACTCCTCCTCGACGACGAGCACGCCGACCGCTGGCGGCTGATCAAGGCAGTCGGATCACCAAGAATCGACGCCCGTCCACGGCCAGGCGGGCGCCCACTTTGGTGTTGCCCTCTTAATGCCTATATGACGCTCAACGGCTGAACTGGAGGCCAGGTCTTGCGTTACAACAATCCACTTGCAGCACGATTTGTTCAATCGCAAGACCTGACACCGGATTGCGCGGAGCGACGAGGTGAGGGTCGCCCCCTCCCAACGCCCATCACTTTGGCATCGCTGACGTCTAACTATGTGACGATGTTTTCGAGACTCTATGACTGGTTCCGTGGGCGAACGCCCGGGGAGCAAGTTGCGATCGTCGGTGCCGCCGCCCTGGTAGCCGGCGCAGGCGGCAGCGAGGTCGAACCCGACCACGGTGGCGACGTGCCTGCCGATACGGGTTACGACGGCAGCAGCTTCGATGTCGGCTCCGTCGGCGACGCAGGCTTCGGAGGCGGGTTCGACGCCGGCGGCGGCGGCTTTTAGCGAAGTACCGGCGGGCAGGGAACCCACCAGCACGCCGTAGCTACTCGGATCGCTTAGCGAGCCGGAGCTCGACCTGCCGGCGCTCGCCGTCGCGCAGGATCTCTATGGTGACGCGCCGCCCCGGCTTGAACCGCGGAGCGTCGCGTAGAAATCCTCGACGGACTCGATCGGCTGGTCCTCCACCCGGGTGATCACGTCTCCCGGCCGGAGGACACCGTCGGCCGGCGACCCTTCGACGACGCTCAGCACGGCGGCGCCGCCCTCGTCCTCGAGGTCGAGCTCGTCCGCCAGGGACGGGCTCAGCGGCACGGTTGCGGGATTCAAGTCCCAGCTACGCCCGCAGAGGAAGCGACAGGGGCGGCTCCAGGAGACCGCCCCTACCTTTGGGGACGCTTAGTAGTTCGTGAACAGCAGGTGATTGTTCGCGGTATTCGATCCGGTGACGATGCCCTTGGTCGTCCCGGCGAACAGCGCGTCCCGCACGGTCGCGGGCGAGGCGCCGGGG
>DAITAO010000014.1:0-50688 GCA_036824245.1 Gaiellaceae bacterium
GGAGCGCCGCCGCGCCGCGCTCGAGCAGTGCGCCGGCCGCCTGCGGGCGCTGTCGCCGCGGGCGACGCTCGAACGCGGTTACGCGATCGTGCGCTCGGAAGACCGCGTCGTGCGTGCTGCCCGCACCCTGAGCGCAGGGCAGGCGGTGGCGGTCGAGCTGGCGGAGGGCGGCTTCGGCGCCCGCGTGGAGGACGTGACGTGAGCGAGGAACTGTCCTTCGAGGGTGCACAGCGGGAGCTCGAACAGATCGTCCAGCGGCTCGAGAGCGGCCAGGTGCCGCTCGACGACGCGATCGCTCTCTGGGAACGCGGCGAGGAGCTCTATCGTTTCTGCCTCTCCAAGCTCGACGCAGCGCAGGGAAGCATCGAGGAGCTTGCCAAGCGCGTCGAGAGCGCAAGGCCCGCAGCGTCTGCGTAGAATCGCGCGCCAATGGCGCCCATCGAGCTGCTCCAGCGGATTCCGCTCTTCGCCGACCTCGACAAGCGGGAGCTCGAGACGCTTGCGCGCTCGTTCAAGGAGCGCACCTTCAAGGCCGGCGACACGGTGGCCGAGGAGGGGCGCGGCGGAGTCGGATTCTTCGTGATCGGCGAGGGCGAGGCCGGGGTCAGCGTCCACGGCGAGCAGCGTGGAAGCATGAAGTCAGGTGACCACTTCGGCGAAGTGGCGCTCATCGACGAGGGCGCTCGCACGGCCACTGTGACGGCCACCACGGACCTGACGTGTTACGGCCTCACCGCATGGGAGTTCCGACCGCTCGTGGAGGGCAACGCGAGCATCGCCTGGAAGCTCCTCGGCACCATGGTCAAGCGCCTGCGGGCAGCAGAGCAGACCGGGGACTAGGAAACCTGTCCGCCTAGCAGCTCGCCCAGCGCGGCGAGGTCGGCCCGCGCCCGCGACGGATCGCCCGACAGCACGTGTACCTCCAGGCCGGCCGGCGCCTCCCGGACGACGCCGCCGAACAGCGCGCAGCGCACACCGCTCTCCCGGCACGCCGCGAGCACTGCGGCCGGAGCCTTCCCTTCGAAGGTGGTGCGATCGACCATGCCCTCACCGGTCACGACGAGCGCGGCATCGGCGACCCGCTCGCGGAAGCGCACCGCGTCGAGGACGAGCTCGGCGCCTGCGACCAGCTCGCCGCCCAGGGCGGCCAGAGCTGCGCCCAGCCCGCCCGCCGCGCCCGCCCCCGGGAGCGTTGCGTAGGGGGCCAATGCGCTCATCGCGGCGAGACGTCGTTCGAGCTCGTCGACCATGGCCGGCGTGGCACCCTTCTGCGGCCCGAACGCGCGGGCCGCCCCGCGTGGCCCGAGCAGCGGGCTGCGGACGTCGCAGGCCACCCGCGCCGGCACGGGGAAGCCGCCCAGCACCTCGAGCAGACCCGCACCGCCGTCCACCGTGGCCGTGCCGCCCAGGCAGATGAGGAGTTCGTCGGGCTCGGCCAGGAGCGCGGCGTGGATGAGCTCGCCGAGGCCCCGGCTGGACGAGCTCAGCGGATCGCGCTCATGCGGGGCCACGAGGCCGAGACCCAGCGCCTCGGCCGCCTCGACGACGGCAGTCCCATCCGGCAGAAACAGCCAGCGCCCCTGCACCGCACGTCCGAGAGGATCGATCACTTCGGCCACGTGCCACTCGCCGCCCAGGACGGCTGCGAGCACCTCCGCGCTGCCCTCGCCCCCATCCGCGACCGGCAGCTCGTCGGTGGCGGCACCCGCCCGCCGGAGGCCCTCGGCCAGCGCAGTGGCCGCGGCCGGGGCGGAAAGTACCCCTTTGAGGCTCGCCGGCGCGGCGACCGCTAGCAGCGGACGCTGGCGCCCACGGTCTCCGGCTGTTCCTCGGGCGCGTCGGCGAGCTTCTCGAGGTCCTCCACTTGTTCCTCAGGCATACGACGCAGCATCGCGAAGGAGAGACCCTCCCGCATCAGGAAGAGCGCGCCTACGCCGACACCCACGGACATCTCGAGGACCTGGAGCCCGATGCCGAAGGCGAACCCGCGTGCGTAGGCGACGCCGTAGGAGACGAGCGGGAAGGCGACCGCCGCCTGAAGCAGGCCGAAGTTGCCCGGCCAGAGAGGGAAAATCGTGGCAACGTTCATGAGCAGCAACACGAGCGCGGCGGCGGGGAGCGGCGCGTGGATGTCGAAGGCGCGCATGGCCACGTAGACGGCGAGCAGCTGCAGGAACCAACCGACGCACTGAAGGAAGATGGCCAGCAAGGCGGGAAGGGGCGCTCTCATGACGCCGAGCCCGCGGCGAGCCATAGCGAGCAGCCGGCGCACGGCACCGAGCTCCTCGAGCGCCGGACGGTGGCGCATGCGTCCACCGACTACCGCGAACACGAACAGCACGACCCCCAGCCCGGCGACGATCACGACGCTCGTCACCGCCCAGTGCGGGATCTTCGCCGTGGCGAGCACGTAGGCAGTCAGGAGCAGCGCCGGGATAAGGTCGAACACCCGGTGTGCGAAGACCGTGCCGAGCAGGGTGGCTCCCACTCCGGTACCCGAACGCATGCGCCGGCGCAGAACGGCAACGCGGGCGAGCTCGCCGATGCGCCCGGGCAGCACGGCGTTCCCGAGCAGGCCGATCGAGAACGCCGAGAAGATGCGCATGAAAGGCGGATGCGGAGCGGGCAGCGCCTGAGCGATGACTGTGCGCCAGGCGAGCGCGCGCACGACGACCGACAGCAGGTTGAGGCCGAGCGCGGCCGCGATCCATGCCCAGGACACGAGCCGGAACGCATCGAGCACGCGCCCCCACTCCGGACCTCTCCACCACAGCAGCACGCCGGCCAGCACGAAGAGGGGCACGATGAGCGCGGCCCGCGCCCACTGATTTCTGAAAGCAGCGAGCCTCAAGCCGCCACCGCGCTCGGCTGTGACCCGAGCGCCCTCTCATAGACGGTCACCAGGCGCCTTGCAAGGCGATCCCACGAATAGCGCTCCTGGGCGATCAGACGGGCGCCGGCTCCAAGCGCGCGCCGCCGCTCCTCGTCGCCCAGCAGCTCGATGACGGCCGCAGCGAGGGCAGCCGGATCACCCGGCGGCGCGAGCACACCCGCGCGCTCGTCCATGACATCACGGTACCCGGGGATGTCGGACGCAACCACCGGGGTGGCGCAGGCGAAGGCGCGCGTCAGCACCATGCCGAAGCTCTCACCACCGAGCGAGGGAGCCACCATCGCCTTGGCGCGGAGGAGCTCGGCGGTCAACTGCTCCTGAGGGAGGAAGCCCAGCACGTCGATCGCGTCGGAGGCGAGGCGCTCGCGCGCCAGCAGCAGTCGCACGGCGAGCGGGTCGGAGCCGATGATGCGCAGCCGTGCGCCGGTGCGGCTGTGCACCTCCGGCCAGGCGCGCAGGAGCACGGGCAGACCCTTGCGGGACTCCTGGCGACCCACGAAGAGGACGGAGTTCTCGCGCCCCTCCGCCTCAGCCTCGGGAGGGATGAGCACGCCGTTCGGCACCACGTGGTAGTCGCCGGGCGCGTACTGCTCGGCCGAGCGGCGCGCGGCCTCCGACACAGCCACACGCTCGTCGATGCGGTCGAGCAGGAAGCCCCAGACCGGCACGCCGGCCCTCGCCCAGCCGAGCTCGCCGGACGCATGGAACGTCGCCGCCACAGGGCAACGGGCGAGCGCCAGCGCCGCCACCGAAATGGCCGGCGTCATGGGCTCGTGCACGTGCAGCAGGTCGAATCGCTCGCGCTCGAGCGCCCGGCGGATGCGGCCGACCGTGCGCGGGCTGAGCACGATGTTGGGAAGCGAGCCGTTGGCGGGCACGATCACCGAGCGGCCAACGGGGATCACGTCAGGCGGCGGGTTGCCGTGCCGCCCGAGCCTGGGGTGCAGCACGCGCGTGAAGCTGCCCGGGGGGTCGTTGCCCATGATCGTGCGCGTCTCGACGCCCAGCCTCTGCAGCGCGTCCGCCTGCAGCTCGGCGTGCTCGATGACGGCGCCCCAGAAAGACCAGGAGTACGGGACCACGATGCCGACCTTCACGGCGCGAAGACTACGGCGGGTAACGCAATGCGGAGCGGGCCGCTAGCGTCTCCCCGGTGGCGGACAACGTCGACACCGAACAGCGGGTCACCCCGCTCGAGCTCTTCTTCGACCTCGTGTTCGTCTTCGCGCTCACCCAGGTGACGGGACTGATGGCGGCCGACCCGAGCTGGAGCGGCCTGGGCGAGGGCATGCTCGTGCTGGCCGCGCTGTGGTGGGCGTGGGCGGCGTACGCGTGGCTGACGAACACGCTCGACCCGCAGGAGAGCCGCGTGCGACTGGCGATGCTGGCCGCGATGGCGGCCATGCTGCTGGCCGCACTCGCCGTTCCCGATGCATTCGGCGACGACGCGCTCCTCTTCGGGCTCGCGTACCTGGTGGTCAAGGTGCTGCACATCGCCCTGTACATCGTGGGCACCCGCGGCGACGCCGACGTTCTGGCCGCGGTACGCCGCATGACGCCCACTGCGACGATCGGGCCGGCGTTCATCCTGCTCGCAGCAGCCTTTGACGGCTCGCTCCAGGCGGCGCTGTGGATCGTTGCGCTCGCGCTGGACTACCTCGGTGTGCTGATCGGCCGTGGCTCCGGATGGCGAGTGTCTCCCGCCCATTTCGCCGAGCGCCACGGGTTGATCGTGATCATCGCGATCGGGGAGTCCATCGTGGCGATCGGCGCAGCCGGCTTCGAGATCGACATGGGCATCATCGTCGCCGCGGTGCTCGGCATCCTCGTCGCCGCAGCGCTCTGGTGGGCCTACTTCGATTTCGTGGTCATCGTCGCCGAACAGGAGTTGGCCAAGGCGACCGGAACCGCGCGGGCTGCCATGGCGCGCGACGGGTGGAGCTACCTGCACCTGCCGATGGTCGCCGGCATCATCCTCTTCGCGCTCGGCATGAAGAAGACGCTCGGCGACGTCGACGACGCCCTTTCGACAATCCCTGCCATCGGGCTGTGTGGCGGCGTGGCCCTCTACCTACTGGCCCACATCGCCTTCAGGCGCCGAACGGTCGGAGGCTTGGGGCACGGGCGTCCGCTTGCGGCGGTTGTGCTCCTCGCGCTCTTGCCCGTCGCGCTCGAGGTGCCTGCCCTCGCCGCGCTAGCGCTGGTGGCGGCCGTCTGCTCGGCGCTCATCGCCTACGAGTCCCTCCGCTACCGGGAAGCAACGGCGAGTCTGCGGCGCGCGACGGCGTCGCCTGCGTGAGCGGCGTACACTCGCACGGCATGACCGAGGGGCTCGCCGAGCTGCACATTCATCTCGGCGGCGCGGTTGCGTCGGAGATCCTGTGGAGCCTTGCCCACGAGCAGGGCATCGCGCTGCCGGTCAAGGATTACTGGGAGTTCGACCGGCTCGTGACCGTCTCCGACCCGCGCGGCGTCGAGAACCTCGAGGCACTCGACGAGATCTACCGCTGGACCGAGCTCATCCAGTCGAGCCCACTCGCCGTGGAGCGCTCCGTGCACGCGGCGATCGGCGGCGCCTACCGCTCGCAGGGCATCACCACGCTGGAGCTGCGCTTCAACCCGATGAAGCGAAACCGCGGCGGCGAGCGCGACCTCGACCACATCCTCCTGGCCGCGGTGCGCGGCCTCGACCTGGCGAGCCTGGAGTACCCGCAGGTTCGCGCCGGCCTCATCGTGATGATGGATCGCACATTCACGGAGCGGCAGAACTCCGTAATTGTCGAGAAGGCAATCGGCTGGGCTCCGCGCGGGATCGTCGGCATCGACATCGCCGGTCCTCGTCCACGCGAGGGTCGCTATCCGTACAAGCAGCTCGCGCCGCTCGTCGACGAGGCGCGGGACGCGGGGCTGGGCATCACCATCCACGTCGGGGAGGAGGGCGGTGAGCACGGTATTGCCGAGATCGGCGAGGTAGTCGAGACGCTCAGGCCCCAGCGCATCGGCCACGGCATCCTGGCCGCCCGCGACGCCGGGCTGATGGACGCCCTCCGCGAGGCCGGCATCGTGCTCGAGATCTGCCCCACGTCCAACATGCTCACCAAGGCGCTCCCCGATGAGGAGGCGGTGCGCGAGACGCTGCGCACGTTCGCCGACAACGGTGTCGCCTTCACGATCGCCACCGACGGCCCGGAGATGATGCGCACCCATCTGCGCGACGAGCTCGACCTGCTGCTGCGGATCGGCGCGCTCGACGAAGACGAGCTCCGTGAAGCGAACCAGCGCGGGCACGAGGCGGCCTTCGTTCGCGCCGCGCCGGTCGCCGCGCGCTAGCGACGCCTGGACAGCGTGGTGATCATCCCGGCCGGGTCGACTCGCCGGATCCTGCTGATGTCGCCCCCCTCCGCGATGTAGAGGTTGCCGGCGGCGTCGACGGCGCACCCGATCGGCGTGGCAAGGCTCGCCCGCGTAGCAGGCCCGCCGTCTCCGGACGATCCGAGCCGACCGTTTCCGGCAATCACGGTGGGGCCGGTCGCGTCCAGTCGCTTGACCGCATGGCCGCTGAAGTCCGTGACGTACGGCACGCCGCCCAGTCCGTGACACATGCCGCCGCCGGCGATGCTCGTCGCGACGGTGGTGATCGCTCGAGAGAGAGGGTCGATGCGCCGCACGCTGTTGTTCTCGGTGTCTGCGACGAGCAGTGCACCGTCGGTCGCGATGAGCAAGCCGTGTGGCGTGTTGAGCTGCGCCGCAGCCGCCGGTCCTCCGTCACCGGCTCCCCCCGCAACGCCGGTGCCTGCGTAGACGTCGATCGCAGCGGTAGCGGCATCGACGCGGTAGATACGCGTAGCCGTCGTGAAGAACACATTTCCCTGCGCGTCGACGGTGATCGGGCCGGTGTCGCTCGGCGCCACGAACACGGTGGAGATGCGGCCGGACGGGTCGATCCGCCGCAGGCGGCGGTCGCTCGTCACGTAGACGTCGCCCGCACGTGAGACGGCGATGCCGAAGGGGTTACCAATCGCCGCCTGCGCCGCAGGCCCTCCGTCCCCCGACGTCCCCTGTGCGCCGCTGCCGGCGAACGCAGCCACGGCGCCCGTGGCGAGATCGACGCGGGCGATGCGGTTGGCGCCTCCCTCGGTGACGAGCAGCGAGCCGTCCGGGGTCCAGCCCCTTGCGCGCGCTGACCGTGACCGGCGGCCGCGCCGTCTTGCGCACCACGAGCCGGACGGTGAAGGAGCGACCGGTGGTGATCGAGCCCGGCAGCTTGGCCGACAGCGAGACGGGCGGCGGGGCGGAAGCCGCCGCAGCCGCGACAAGCAGCGTGAGTGCAGTTGCCCCGAGACCCGTTCGAACACGCACCACCGGATCTACACGACGCCTGAGGGGCAGGTTCCGCGTGGGGCGTATTTGCGGGAAATACGCCTAACGGACAATGGTGAACGCGGCAGCGCGCTGTTAGCGTCGGCCGTATGCAGCCTGTCCTTACAAACCGCCCGCTGAGCCTGACGGAGCGGCAGCGGCAGGTCGTGGAGCTGATCGCGGCAGGATGCTCCAACGAGGAGATCGGCGCTCGGCTGGGCATCTCCGGCCGGACGGTGAAGGCGCACTGCGACGTTCTGCGGCATAAGCTCGGTGTCACGCGGCGACGGCATCTTCCTGCGGCTTACCGCGCGCTGACCGGCGAGGATCCACTGTTGAACGCTTCCCCTCCGTAGAGACAAGCGCGGCTGCTGACGGCGACCTCGCCTGCGGCCCGGGCCGCAGGCGGGGGCCCCGGCAGGGGCAGCAGCGCGTTAGCCTACGGCGCGAGAGCGCATATGGGCCTCGATGCGGCTGTAGAGGTACCCGCCGGGCGTCGGCACATCATCAGACGCCCGCGTCTGACGCGCCTTCTCGACGAAAGCGGAGCACGAATCATTCTCCTCATCGCTCCGGCCGGCTACGGCAAGACAACGCTCGCGCGCGAATGGCTGGAGGAAAAACAGTACGCGTGGTACCGCGGCGGCCCGGCTTCCGCGGACGTTGCCGCCTTAGCCGTGGGGTTGGCGGAGGCGGCTGCGGAGATTCTCCCGGACGCGGACAAGCGCATCCGAGAACGGCTGCGTGCCACAAACCAGCCCGAGCAGGAGACCGACCTCCTCGCAGAGATGCTCGCGGAGGACTTGTTGGAGTGGCCGGCCGATGCGCTGCTCGTATTCGATGACTACCAGTTCGCGATCGACTCGCGCTCGTCAGAGCGCTTCGTGCGCCGAGTGATCGAGCAGGCGCCCGTGCGCACATTGCTCACGAGTCGTCGCCGCCCCTCGTGGGCCTCCGCGAGGCGAATTCTGTACGGAGAGATGTTCGAGCTCGACCGTGAAGCGCTCGCAATGAACGACGACGAAGCAGAGCGCGTCCTTGCCAGGTCGCACGAGGAGGCCCGCACGCTGCTTCACCAAGCCCAGGGATGGCCGGCCGTGATTGGACTTGCGGCTCTCACAGAGGCCGGAATCCCGCAAGACGACTTGCCCGCACCTCTGTACGAGTATTTCGCTGAGGAGCTGTATCAAGCCGCGGATCCTGCGGTGCGCTGGGGCCTCTGTCAGCTGGCGCTCTCACCTCTCATCAGTAGCGACTTGAGTGACCTCCTCTTTGGCCCCGACGCGGGTGAGTCTGTGATCACGCACGGCGTCCGGACAGGCGTCCTGACTCCTACGCGCCACGACGCGTTCGAGATCCACCCTCTGCTCAGGAGTTTCCTGCTTGCAAAGTTTCCGTCCGAGCAACGCGCTCACAAGGAGGACGTCTTATCCACCCTGTTCCAATTCCTCCTTGACGCGAATCGATGGGACGAAGCTTTTGAACTAGTCGAGCGGACAGCAAGTGGTGAGCAACTCGGCCAGCTTCTCCGCGAGGCAACTCATGAGCTAATCGCGAATGGACGCCTCGCGACAATTGAGCGCTGGGTTGCATTTGCAGGCGAGCAACGCGTTGACGATCCCTTTGTGGATCTCGCAGAATCGGAAGTCGCTCTATGCCGTGGGAACTACGTTGAGGCAATCGCTCTGGCGCAACGAGCAGGGGACCGCATCGCCGACCCGACGTGGAAAGCACGCTGCCTGAACAGGGCGGGACAGAGCGCACTGCTAGCAAGCCGCGAGGCGGACGCGCTCGCGTTCCACAGGCACGCGGCTCAGCTCGTGCCCAGGAAGAGCACCCAGCATCGGGAAGCGCTGATCGGGCAGTTTAATGCGGCGCTTGATCTTGAGCTTGACGACGTGGCAGCGATACTCAAAGAGCTGGAAGAGCTCCGAGACCGCACACCAACGACACTGTTACGCGTCGGGAGCGCTCGGTTACTGCTAGCGACTCGACTTGGCGGCCTTGATGAGGTCGTTGCTCAGGCCCAGCTCATACGCCCCATGGTCCGTCGCTCCGATGATCCGCTGGCTCGTACTTCCTTCCTCAACCTGCTCTCACGAGGCCTGGCACACACGGCGCGTTATGCAGAAGCAAAAGAACTAGCTATTGAGGGACTCGCGGAAGCCGAACGCTACCGCCTGCAGTTCGCTGCCTCACACTTTCTGATCGCTCGCGCGGAGGCTGAAGCTGGTTTGCACAGATACTCACGAGCTCTGAATTTCGCTAGACAAGCCATCTCAGCAGCTACCGAGATTTCGGATCAGTACTCCCTGAAAAATGCTCAAGCCCTTTACACCCGAGTTCTCATCAGCCTCGGAAAGGCATCAACCGTCGGGGCACCTAATCTCGAAACCGATGTTCTTCCGTCTCTTTGGGCTGAGTACCTTGCGACTCATGCACTAGCGTACGCGTGCGCTGGGAAGTCTGCCGATGCCCGACAGGCTCTAGGCCAGATCGAAGGCGTTACGCGTACCGTCGAGACCAAGACTCTTCGCTCGTGCACCTTGGCAATACTCGCTCTCCAGGACGGGTCGGACGATCAGCAAGATCTCGCGCTCGATGCATTTCGCACCGCGTCGACAGCCGGATGTGTTGACTACTTTATTTGCGCGTATCGCGGTTGCCCTGCGCTCTTGCGCGCGGTCGCGGACACCGAGTGGGCCAGCCACGCGGTTCTAAGCCTGGTAACGCGACTGGGAGATCACGAAAGTCTTCGGATGTCGTCGGCCGGCGAGCTACCACTGAGCGAGATTTTGTCTCGCCGGGAGGGAGAGGTACTTCAACAGCTTACGCAAGGCCGGACGAACAAAGAAATCGCGGCTCATTTCTTCATCAGCGAATCGACTGTGAAGGTACACGTCCGCCGGATCCTCGCGAAGATGGGCGTCCGGTCTCGCACGGAAGCGGTCTTGCAGGCGATGCAGTCCCACCGAGACCCCAGCGACAACTGAGCTCACAGCAGTGCAATCTTCGTTCCAGAGCCTTGGCCCGCAGCGGTGCACAGGAAATCTCCCGTGTCGACCTGAGACGCCTGGCGGGTCTACAACGCGACGAGGGCAGGACGCGCCGGTACCGAATCGTTGTCAAAGTCGCTCGCGATTTTGACTCCCGCCCGTCGACGGTAACGCTCCGTTGCATCAGCAAGAACGCTGTCAAACGCCGCGACGATGTCGGCGTCGAATTGGGTTCCCGCACAGTCGATGAGTCGCGAGCGAGCCACGTCGCTCGGCATAGCAGCGCGATAAGGCCGGTCGGAGGTCATGGCGTCGTAAGCATCCGCGACGCCGATGATTCTGGAGATCACAGGGATTTCGCTGTCAGTTACGCCGTCCGGGTAGCCGGCTCCGTCGATCCGCTCATGGTGGTGGCGGACGATGTTCGCAATATCCTCATAGCCCTCAACGTTGGCGAGAATGCGCTCTCCGATTGCTGAGTGCTCCTCCATCTCCCGGCGTTCGTCCGAGGTGAGAGGCCCAGGCTTCTCGAGCAGGCCCGGCGGAAGACCAATCTTGCCGATGTCATGTACTAGGCCGCAGAGGTGCGCCAACTTCTGGGCCTCCTCACCAAGCTCGAGGCGCCGCGCAATATCCCTGGCGTAGATCGCCACAGCTGCCGAATGGCCGGCGGTGTACTGATCCCGCGCATCGAGTGTTGCGACGAGCGCGGTCGCGAACGAAAGGTTCGCCTTCTCGAGCGTCGAGTACGCTTCCGCCAGATCCTTGAGCGCATCCTGCTGCTGTCGCCAGGCAACGAACAGGCGCTGCGCCGCGAGAGCAGGGACGAAGAACAACACGGCGCTCCATGGCGTCACTTCGGTGTACGCGTAAGCGAGGATGGCAGCCACAGCGCTGTAGATCGGTGTACCGACAGCCGCAATTCGCCATGCCGCGCCGATTAGCTCACGGGTACCACCCGTTTCGCGTAGACGCAGAACGATGCCGGTCAGGAGGAACTCCAAACCGAAGTTCGTGACGGTCGCCGCCGCCGTCGCGAGTCCCACTGCAACTGGCCGGTTGTCGATCGTCACGAAGACCCCGTAGGCGGCGAGACTTCCCAGCGCCCCGACGAGAACACGGTTCGACGTCCACACGACCCATCGCAGGTACGGCCGATCGACTGACGCTGTGGCTGGACCTCGACGGAGAGGGAACTCGGTGAGCATCGTCGCAGCTGCGATGCAAACGGCCGCCACCGGTCCGAACACAACCTGCACGAAGACGATCGGAAGAAAGGCCACCGACACCTCGAGCGTAGGAGTGATCTTGATGCTCTGGCGCTCAACGAGGACGGCGACCGCCGCAACTCCGAGCAAGGGCCACGCCATCTCCCCGGCGGTCAGACTGAAGCCGCCAGCCACGAGGGCTATTACGGTTGTCAGCGCGATGGCCCCCAATGCAGCGCCGTACAGCTGAATTGGAGCCAATCGGCGTGGGCGGAGGTGAGATCGCATCGTGACCAGACCTTGCAATTACCGTCCGAACCTGCTTAAACTTGCCTCTGCCGTCAGTCCAACGTTAGGAGTGAACGTATGCGCATCCGCCTCTACGCGGCGCTTACCAGCTTGGCTGCGCTGGCAGCTATGGCTGGCCAGATCAAAGGTTGGTAGCACTGCCTAAAGCTTCCGTTGTCCGCCGGCGCGCGGCGTCCCCCAATAGAGGGATTCTCAGCGCCGGCGGAAACGGCGCTTAGCAGGCGATTCTTTTAGGTAATCAACCCGCGCCGGAAGCCTACGGCGACTGCGTGGGCGCGCGAACGCGCCTGCAGCTTGGCCAGCAGGTGACGGACGTGCGACTTCACCGTCTCCTCCGAGAGGAAGAGGCGGTTGCCAATCTCGCGGTTGACGAGACCGTCGCAGATGAGCTGGAGCACTTCGATCTCGCGGGGCGTCGGCTCCTGCTCGAGCTCCTTCAGCGGCGCTGAGAACGGAATGATGTCCGCGGTCGGTCCGTTCCCCGTGGTCCGACGCCGCGCCGCCACTTCGTCGAAGCGGCGCGAGTGGTCCATGTAACGGGAGAGGATCTCCTTGCGCTCAGCAGCGTCCACGCCCGAGATATCGGCCTCTACGCGAGCGCGCTTTAGGCGAGTTCTATCCCTCGTGGCGGGGGATTTTGGCTTCAGCTAGCGGTTCTCGCTGAGTGCCATTGTCCAGCTGGCAAGGCCGCTGGGTCCCCTGAGGCAGCTCACCGCGCCCATGCCGCGGTACGACGCCCAACGACCTCCGTCAATGTCGCCCGCACGTCTGCGCAACGAAAACGCGAAGTGACCCCAGGCCGCGCTGAACCCGAGGTACCGAAACCTCGCGAGCTGAAGCCGCTCGCCGCGCTCGTGTCGCTCGGCGAAGTAGCGGAGCAGGCTCCGGCGCTCGTACTCGGTGTGGTTACGCAGGTCGCCGCCGCGACCGGCACCGCTGACCGCGTACCACTGGAAGCGGATCGGCACCCAGAGAAACCCGAGCTCGCGGCGGTCGCCGCGGTTGAACGCCGCGATGAAATCATCGACGACCGCCTTCACGTCCTTCGCGCGGCAGAAGGCGGGCTCCCGCTCGGCCGGCGTCGTGGAGGGCCGGCTCGACGCTGCCGACGCGACCGCAGCGATCAGCGCGGCCACCAGCAACACGGCGAGCACCTTGTAGAGCGTGGACCGGCGCACCGTCCGAGAGTACCGCAGCCCGGACGGCTAGACAGGCGGCGGTTCCCAGGCGGGCACCTTCACGCCGGGGTCGAACACAGGCTCCACCTCTTGGGGCTGGATCCGGCCGGCCTTGATCTCCTCGGCCCAGTGACAGGCCACCGAGTGGCCCGAGAGCGTCCGCAGAGGCGGCACCTCGTCGCGGCACCGCGTCGGCTGCACGTACGGGCAGCGCGTATGGAAACGGCACGCGGGCGGCGGGTTGGCGGGACTCGGCAGGTCGCCCGCCAGCAGTATGGTCTCCCGCGTCTCCTCCACCTCGGGATCGGGGATAGGCACCGCGGAGAGCAACGAGATCGTGTACGGGTGCAGCGGGTTGTCGTAAAGCTCGTCCGCCGGGGAGAGCTCGACGATCGTGCCCAGGTACATCACGGCGATGCGATCCGAGATGTGGCGAACGACCGCGAGATCGTGCGCGATGAAGAGGAAGGTGAGTTCGAAGTCGCTCTGCAGGGTCTCGAGCAGGTTGATGATCTGTGCCTGGATCGACACGTCGAGCGCAGAGACCGGCTCGTCCGCGACGATGAAGTCGGGGTTGAGCGCGAGAGCGCGCGCGATGCCGATGCGCTGACGCTGGCCGCCTGAGAACTCGTGGGGGTAGCGGGAAGCGGCATCGGGCGGCAGGCCTACGATCTCGAGCAGCTCGCGAACGCGCGACCGCGCTTGCCGGCCCGAGGCGAGGCCGTGCACGCGCAGCGGCTCGCCCACCATTCGGCTGACGCTGTGGCGGGGATTCAGCGACGCATACGGATCCTGGAAGATGATCTGCATGCGGCGGCGCAACGGACGGAGAGCGGCCTCGTCGAGCTCTGTGATGTCTTGGCCGTCAAAACGGATGCGACCGGCGGTGGGCTGGTAGAGCCGCAGAATGGCGCGACCGACGGTCGACTTCCCGCAGCCGGACTCGCCGACGAGGCCGAGGGTCTCCCCGCGCCGGATCTCGAATGAGACGTCGTCGACCGCCTTGATGTCGCCGATGTGGCGATCGAGGACGACCCCGCTCTTGATGGGGAAGTAGACCTTGAGCCGCTCGATCTCGACGAGCGCGCCGTCTCCCGCGGAGCTTTCACGCTTTTGTCGGACTTCCGTCACAGACACGGGCACCCTTTTGGCCTACGCTCACAGCGGGTGGCGGGTGGAACCCTCCCCACCCTGGGTGGGGAAGTGGGCGTCATCGAGCTACCGCGGCGGCGCGCGAGCGCTGCCACTCGTCGTCTGGAACCGGGTTGAAGCACGCCACCTTGTGTCCGGCCTCTATCTCCACGAGCGGCGGCACCTCCCGCCGTGACTCCTCGACCTCGTAGCGGCAGCGCGGCTGGAAGGGGCAGGCTGCCGGCGCCCTCAGCATGTCGCGCGGCGCGCCCTCGATGGGTTGCAGCCGCGTGTGCCGCGCGGCGTCGAGCCGCGGCACGCTCTGCAGTAGGCCGAGCGTGTAGGGGTGCCGCGGACGCCCGAAGAGCTGCTTCGCCGAGCCCGTCTCTACAAACATGCCCGCGTACATGACGTTGACGCGCTCGCACATTCCGGCCACGACGCCGAGATCGTGCGTGATGAGGATTAGCGCAGTCTCTTGCTCCACCACGAGCTCGCGCAGCAGGTTGAGAATCTGCGCCTGGATCGTCACGTCGAGCGCCGTCGTCGGCTCGTCCGCGATCAGCAGCTTCGGCTCGCACGCGAGCGCCATCGCGATCATGGCGCGCTGACGCATGCCGCCTGAGAACTGGTGCGGGTAGTCCTTGAGTCGCATATCGGGGCTCGGAATTCCGACTCGGTCGAGGAGCTCGGCCGTGCGCGCCAGGGCCGGCCGCTTCTCCATGTCGAAGTGAGTCTCGAGTGCCTCCCGGATCTGCCGCCCTATGGTCAGCACGGGATTCAGGCTCGTCATCGGATCCTGGAAGATCATCGCGATCTCGCGGCCACGGATCGAACGCAGTTGCTCATCCGACTGCTCGACGAGGTTACGCCCCTCGTACATTGCCGTTCCACTGATGACCCGGCCGGCCCGCGGCAGAATGCCGAGGAGCGCCAACGACGTCACGCTCTTGCCGCACCCCGACTCGCCGACGATCCCGAGCGTCTCGCCCGGGGCGATGTCGAAGGAGACGCCGTTGACGGCATGCACGATGCCGCGCGCCGTCCAGAAGTGCACGTGGAGATCCTCGACCGAGAGGAGGGGCTCCCTACGCACGGCCTCTGAAGCGGGGATCGAGCGCCTCGCGCAGCCCGTCGCCGATCAGGTTGAAGCCGAGCACCGAAACGACGATCGCGCCGCCCGGGATCAACGCGAGATGCGGCGCGGTCTGGAGGTAGCGCGTCGTATCGGTGAGCATCGTCCCCCACTCAGCGGTGGCCGGATCGGGCGGTCCAAGCCCGAGGAAGCCGAGGCCCGCCACGTCGATGATCGCGGTCGCCATGGCCAGCGTGCCCTGGACGAGCACGGGCGAGATCGAGTTGGGGACGATGTGGGCGAGGAGGATCGTCCGCCGCGGGACGCCGACGGCACGCGCCGCCAGCACGAAGTCGTTCTCCTTGGTCGCCAGCACGGAGCCGCGTAAGAGCCGCGCGAAGATCGGGACCTGCGTGACCCCGACCGCGATCATGATCTCCGTGAGGCCGGGGCCGAGCGCCGCCACGACCCCGATCGCCAGGAGCAGGCCCGGAACGGACAGCATGATGTCCATCAGCCGCATGATCACTGAGTCGATGACACGCCCGAAGTAGCCGGCTACCGCTCCGAGAAGGAGGCCGATCGACAGCCCGACGGCGACGGCCACGATGCCGATCAGCAGGGAGTAACGAGCCCCGTACACGACCCGTGAGAACTGGTCGCGCCCTTGCTGGTCGATGCCGAACGGATGGTCGAAGGACGGACCCGGGCAACAGCTGCCCTCGAGCCGCGAAAGATCACCAGTTGTCGGGTCCTCGGGAGCGATGAGCGGAGCGAAGAGCGCTATGAGCACGAAGAGCGCCACGAGTGCGAAGCCGACCAGCGCCCCGGGGTTGCGCTTCAGCCGCTGCCAGGCATCGCGCCACAGGCCGCTCGGCGCCTCGAGCTGGACTTCTCTCGCCTCGAGCTCGGCAATGCTCATGAGACGCGAATCCTCGGATTGATCAGGGCGTACGAGAGGTCGACCAGGAGGTTGACCAGCACGAAGATGATGGCCAGGAAGAGGATGCCGCCCTGCAGAACGGGGTAGTTGCGGCTGTCGATCGCCTCGACGAGCCAGGTGCCCATACCGGGCCAGGCAAAGACGGTCTCGGTGAGCACCGCCCCGGACAGCAGCAGCCCCGTCTGGAGGCCGATGATGGTCGAGATCGGCAGGAGCGCGTTGCGCAGCACGTGGCGCGTATCCACGACGCGCGGCGTCAGGCCCTTCGCACGGGCGGTCCGGACGTAGTCCTCGTTCTGCACGTCGAGAACCGCGGCGCGAGTGATCCGCGCGATGATCGCCAGCGGGATCGAGCCGAGCGCGATCGCCGGCAGGATCAAGTGCTCGAGCGTATCCCACAAGGCCTCGAGATTGCCCGCCAAAAGCGCATCGAGGACGTAGAAACCGGTCGGATGGTCGACGTCGATCAGGACATCGATGCGGCCGACCGTTGGTAAGAGTCCGAGCTCGATCGCGAACAGGTACTTGAGCAGGATGGCGAGAAAGAAGATCGGGATCGAGACGCCGAGCAGCGACGCCAGCAGGCTGGCGTGGTCGACGAGCGTCCCGTGGCGCTTGGCTGCGACGAATCCGAGTGGAATCCCCAGCGCCACCGAGAACAGCATCGCCGCGAGGGCGAGCTCGATTGTGGCGGGAAATCGGTCCTTCAGCTCGTCGGAGACCTCACGGCGCGACGTGATGCTTGTGCCCAGGTCGCCCTTGGCTACGGTCTCGACGTAGCGCCAGTACTGCACGTAGATGGGGTCGTCGAGCCCGTACTGCTCCTCGATCTGACGCACCGATGCCTCCGTGGCGCGCTCGCCGAGCAGCGCCTGAGCCGGCCCGCCGGGCAGCGCCCGGATCCAGAGGAAGACGAGGATCGAAAGCCCGACGAGGATCGGGACGAGGAGAAGCAGCCGGCGGACGACGAAGCGGAGCATTCAGTCCTCGCCGTCCGCCGGTCGCTTACTCGGTTGGCGCTACTCGCCTCCTTCTTCGCCGAAGGAGACGCTCGCGAACTCCTCGTTCGTGGTCGGGCTGGGCACGTAGCCCTGCACGTCGGCCCGGAAGCCCAGCGCCGGCTCGGAGTGTGCGTAGGGCACGCCCGGCAGGAATTCCATGATGGTGCGATTCGCTTCCTTGTAGAGCTCCTCGCGCTTGGCCTCGTCCGGTTCGGCTTCGGCGCGATCGAGGATGTCGAAGATCTCCTGGTTGCGGAAGCCCCACTGCGGCGAGAAGGACTGGAAGAACACGCCTACGAAGTTGTCGGCGTCGGCGAAGTCGCCGGTCCACCCGATCAGGTTCAGGTGACCCGCCTTCCCCTCATCGACGCGTCCGAGGTAGGTCGGGCTCCAGGGTGCCGTGTGCGGGTTGACCTTGAAGCCGGACTTCTCGAGGCTCGCGCGGAACCCCTCGAAGTTGCGCTTCGGATCCGGCATGTACGGCCGTGACACGTCGCTCGGGTACCAGAAGTCGATCTCGACCGGAAGCGTCTGCCCCGCCTGGCGCAGCAGCTGCTTGGCCTTCTCGGGGTCGTACGGGTACTCCTTGACGTCGTCGGCGTAGCCGACCACCTCGGGCGGCATGAATTCCTTGGCCACGACTGCCCGGCCGCCGTAGAAGTTGTCCACCACGGCTTCGCGGTCGAGGCCGTGCGCCACCGCCTGGCGCACGAGCGGGTTGTCCATCGGCTCCATGGCGTGGTTGATCGTCACGTACGCGACGTTGAATGCCGGTCGCTCGAGCGCCTGCAGGGCGTCGTCGCCCTCGATGGTCGGAACATCCTGCGGCTCGACGAGGTCGTAACCCTGAATCTCGTCGTTCTGGAGTGCCTGCAGGCGAGCAGCGTTGTCGCCGATCGGACGGATGATCACCTGTTCGAGCGTGGCCTTCTCGCCCCAGTAGTCGTCGTTGCGCACGAGCACGAGACGGTCGCCGCGCGTCCACGATTCGAACTTGAAGGGCCCAGTGCCGATCGGGTGCTCGGTTCCGAACGTGCCGCTCGGCTGGAAGCCCACTTCCTCGTCGATCGTGCCGGCGTCGGCCTTGTACTGCTCCAGCGCCTGCGGGCTCGCGATCGAGAAGGCCTGCTGCGAGAGCGCTGCAAGCATCGACGCGGACGGCTTGGTGAGCGTGATCACCGACGTCATCGGATCGGGTGTCGTGCAGCTCTTGTAGAGGCTCGGAGAGAGATCCTCGCTCTCGTTCTTCTTGAAACCGCCGAAAAACGACTGCCAGTAGTAGGACGCACTGGCGTTCTGCGTCGGTCCGCTGAAGTTGTACCAGCGGTCAAAGTTGAAGCAGACGGCCTCGGCGTCGAGGTCGGTCCCGTCGTGGAACTTGATGCCTTCGCGGATCTGGAAGGTGAACGTCGTCGCGTCGTCGCTCACCTCGTAGCTCTCGGCCAGGCGCGGCTCCACTTCGGTGGTGCCAGCCTTGAGGCCGACGAGGGTCTCGAAGAGCTGCGTGATGACGCGGATCGACTCGCCGTCCGACACGAGGGCGCCGTCGAGCGACACCGGGTCGGCCGCCCCGGCGAAGACCAGTGTGCCGCCTCCCTCGCCTCCTTCGTCGTCGTCCCCGCCACACGCCGCTCCCACCAGAACGAGCGACGCCGCGGCGAGGAGCAGCATCAGCAACAGGGACTTGCGTCTCACCTGCATCTCCTTTCCCGTACGCGCGTCAGAGGGCGCGAAGTATCGCACGACGCGCAAAAAGGGCGGCCCATTGGCCGCCCTTCTGCGTTAGGCGGAGGCCGTCAGGCCGCAGCCACAGAGATCATGTCGCGCAGCGCGGAGAGTCGCGCCAGCGCCTGTGCCTCGAGCTGCCGCACTCGCTCGCGCGTGAGGTCGAGCTCGTGGCCGATCGCCTCGAGCGTCCAGGGCTCACCCTCGAAGCCGAAGCGGAGCTCCAGGATGCGCCGCTCGCGCTCGGGCAGCGCATCGAGCGCCTTGCGGACGCCCTGCCGGCGGAGCGACTCTTCGGCCTCGTCGAACGGGTCGGCCGCCTCTCGATCGGCGAACAGGTCGCCGAGCTCGCCTTCGTCGTCCGCTCCGACCGTCTGATTCAGCGACACGGAGGCGTGGGCGGCGCCGAGTGCCTCGTCCACGTGCTGCATGGGCAGCCCCGTGGCCTCGGCCAACTCGTCCTTCGTCGCCTCGCGGCCGAGCTCGACCTCGAGACGCCGCGCGGCCCGGCTCAGCTTCTGCTGGCGCTCGACCACGTGTACCGGCACCCGGATGGTGCGGGCGTGGTTCGCCACGGCGCGCTGCACCGACTGCCGGATCCACCAGGTGGCGTACGTCGAGAACTTGAAGCCGCGGCGCCAGTCGAACTTCTCGACTGCGCGGTTGAGGCCCAGTGTGCCCTCCTGAATGAGATCCAGGAACGGGACACCGAGCCCTCGGTATCCCTTGGCGATGGAAACGACCAGTCGCAGATTGGACTCGATCATGCGCCGCTTGGCGGTCAGGTCGCCTCGCTCGATTGCCTTAGCCAGCCCGACTTCCTCGGCGGCCGTCAGCAGCTTGTGGCGGCCGACGTCGGCCAGGAAGAGCTGCAGACTGTCGGCGGCGCCGGGCAGAACGTCAGGGTCGGGAGCCGCGGGCTCGGCGGGAGCGGCGGCCTGTTGCTCGGCGGGAGCGGCGGCGGCTGCAGCCGGCTGCGCAGCAGGCTCGCCCACCTCGAGGCCGATCGACTCGAGCGCATGAGTCAGCGCCTCGACGTCGTCGTCTGCGAGGTCGTGCTCCAGGGCGAGCGCCTCCAGCTCCGCCGGCTCGACGAAGCCGCGCTCTTCGGCGGCCTCGACCAGCGAGCGGCCGCCCTCAGTTTCAAGCAGTTCATGCAGTTGATGCTGGGTCAAAGTGGCTGTCAGCGTCCTTTCGTTGCCGTGGGGGCTTCAACTCTAAGACGTACCTCGGTCGGCGTCTGTGAAAACTTTGTGCCCGTTCGGGTGAACCTTCACATCTACAGGCGTATGCCTCCTACGAGAGAAACGCGGCGCCGCATCCCGATATTCCGCTCTGGGTGGACGTTTGGTTTGGTCCGAGCGTCGTCCGGACGAGGCGCGCCTCTACTAGGAAAGACGCGGGCGGGAGGAAAAGGTTTGTGTTCTGCTCCAGGTCCTTTCCGCAAATTGGGCGTCCGGCGCTCACGCTCCTTCAAACTGCAGGCCGGTCGAGAGTCAGCTGCAGCCTGACCGTTTCAGGACCGCCAAGTCAAGAGGCGCTTGCGCGGGTACCTCGGTCTAAGCGGGTATTCCCGGTTGCGGACTCGCGCTAACCCCGGGGGAGGGGTCCGACTACTCTGCTTCGGCCTTCGCCCGGGAGGGCCGGCGTCGCGCCGGCGTCGCGCCGTCGGTCTCCTGACCCACTCCGCCCTGCTGTGCCGCTCCGTCGTTCTGAGCCGCTCCATCCTTGTCGGCCGCTCCGTCCTCCTGAGCCGCCTCCTCCTCTTCGCGCGGCTTCGTGGCCCATTCCTCGTCGAACTCGACACGCCACTTGCCCTCCTCGTTCTGGACAAGCTTGAGCTTGGCGCTGAAGGAGCGGCCCGAGCGGCCGCGGAAGCCGGCGACCGGC
Organism: Gaiellaceae bacterium; assembly: GCA_036824245.1. GTDB lineage: Bacteria > Actinomycetota > Thermoleophilia > Gaiellales > Gaiellaceae > JACVRM01. The sequence goes on from DAITAO010000014.1 coordinate 20,709, forward strand.
TTCTCGGTGCGGCGCTTCTCCATCAGCTCCTTAACGACGCTCGGCGAGAGCGTCTTGCCCGCCTTCTGCTTCCAGATCACGAAGCCACAGCCCGGGTCGTCCTTCGACCAGCACGAGTAGCCCTTCCGGTTCTCGATCACGTCGCGGCCGCAGATCGGGCACGGGCCGAGATTCGCGCGCTCGATCTTGACGTCCTTGAGCTTGTCGAGCTCGCCGACCGTGTCGGCGGTGAAGCGCACGATGTCGGAGATGAATGCCGGACGGCTGTCCGTGCCCTGTTCGATGAGCCCGAGCCGGTGCTCCCAGCCGCCGGTCAGCTCGGCCGATGTGAGCGGGTGGTCGCCGAGCAGCCGGATGACCTGGATGCCCTTGTCCGTGGCATGCAACGCGCGCCCTTCGCGCTCGATGTAGCCAACCTGGATGAGCCGCTCGATGATTGCCGCACGAGTCGCCGGCGTGCCGATGCCGGAGTCCTTCATCGCCTCGCGCAGCTCGGCTTCCTCGATGTCCTTGCCTGCCGTCTCCATTGCCGCGAGCAGCGAAGCTTCGGTGAAGCGCCGCGGCGGCTGTGTCTCCTTGCTTAGCGACTCGACCGAGCGTGTCTCAACCGTCTCGCCCTGCTCGAGCCGCGGCAGCTGCTGGTCCCCGCCGGAGTCGTCGTCGGCCTGCTCGGCACCGCGCGGCGGACGCGCTTCCTCGCCGTACACGGAGCGCCAGCCCGCCTCGACCAGCACGCGCCCGCTCGTCCTGAAGACATGCTCCTCGACTGTCGTCTCGACGCGCGTTCGCTCCCAGACAGCCTCCGGGTGGAACACGGCCAGGAAGCGCTTGGCGACCAGGTCGTAGATGCGTCGCTCGTCCTCGCCCATACGGCCGAGATCGTGCTCCGCGCGGGTCGGGATGATGGCGTGGTGGTCCGTGACCTTCTTGTCATTGACGACGCGCCCGAGCGGCAGCTGGGCAAGGCCCGTCACGTAGGCGGCGGCCTTGGCGTATTCGGTGTTGCGCCCCACCAGCTCGGCCGTGGGCCTGATCTCCTCGACGAGATCGCCGGACAGGAAGCGCGAGCTCGTCCGTGGGTACGTGATCGCCTTGTGCTCCTCGTAGAGTCGCTGCGCGGCCTGCAGCGTGCGGCGTGCCGAGAAACCGAACAGCGTGTTGCCCTGCCGCTGGAGGGACGTGAGGTCGTAGAGCAGGTCGGGGCGCTCGCGCTCCTCCTTGCGCTCGAGCTTCGTGGTTGTCCCCTCGCGATCCCGGCACTCCTCCACGATCTGGGCCGCCTGCTCCTCGGGGATGCGCTTGCCCCCCAGGTATCGGCTCCGGTACTGGCGCTCGCCCGAGGCGGCGAACAGCGCCTCGACGAGCCAGTACGGCTCGGGCTTGAAAGCTCGAATCTCTTCCTCGCGGCGCGCCACCAGCGCGAGCGTGGGTGTCTGGACGCGGCCCAGCGACACTGCGCCGTCGAAAGCGGCGCGGAGACGGATCGAGGCCGCTCTGGTGGCGTTCATGCCGACGAGCCAGTCGGCCTCGGAGCGCGACCGGGCGGCCGCTTCGAGCGGCGCCATCTCTTCACCCGGCTTGAGCTGTTCGAATGCCTCCTGAATTGCCTTGCGCGTCATCGAGTTGAGCCAGAGGCGCTGGACCGGCTTCTTGACCTTCGCCGTCTCGTACACGTACGCGAAGATGAGCTCTCCCTCGCGCCCCGCGTCGCAGGCGTTGACGACCAGCTCGACGTCGTCGCGGGCCATGAGCTTGTGGATGAGCTTGAGCTGCTTCTCCGCCTTGCCATCGATCGGCTTGAGGCGGAACTCCTCCGGCACGATGGGCAGGTCGGCCATGCGCCAGCGCTTGTAGCGCTCGGCGTACTGCTCGGGCTCCACGAGCTCGACGAGATGCCCCACCGCCCACGTCACGACGTAGTCCGAGGACTCGAGGTAGTTGTCGTGCTTCTCGAAGGAGCCGGGCAGCGCCGCCGCGAGGTCGCGGCCGACGGAGGGCTTCTCCGCTATCACCAGGGTCTTCGACATAACGCGGCCGCCAGGGTAGCTGAGGGTCGCGTCGACCACCCCCGAAACGCGGCCGCGCCGGACAATCCGGATTCGAAGCCGGTCGCTCCGTTACGGTCTGCGCCCCGTGCAAGTGTCGACTGTCTACTTCGCGGTCGGCGTGCTCAGCTGGCCGCTCATGCGCCCGCTGCTGCGGCTGCGCGCGCGAGGGCTCGAGAATCTGCCGGCGGGCGGGTTCGTGCTGAGCGCCAACCACATCTCGAACTTCGATCCGTGGGCCCTCGGGTACCCCCTCTTCCCGAAGCGACAGCTTCGGTTCATGGGCAAGGTGGAGCTCTTCAAGCCGGGTCTCGGCTCGTTCTTGCGTGCGGCCGGCGCGTTCCCCGTGCGGCGCGGCGAGGGCGACGCCGCCGCGATCGCGACGGCGGTTGAGCTGGCACGCGCAGGGGAAGTCGTGGCCATGTTCCCCGAGGGCACGCGGCGCCGCAAGGGCGTGCGCAAGAAGCGGGAGGCCCGCCGGCACACGGGCGCCGCGCGGGTAGCGCTCGAGGCCCAGGTGCCGCTCGTGCCGGCAGCCATCGCGGGCAGCGACCGACTCACGCGGCTCGGCCCGCTGCGCGTCGCCTACGGAGCGCCAGTCGAGCTGGGCGACCTGGATGCGTCCGACGCGCGGCGCGCGGCGCAGGCGGCTACGGACCGCCTGTTCGCCCGCATCGCGGAGCTCGAGCGAGGCCTCTGATGCAACCGCTGCTCGCCGTCGACGGCGATTCGTTTGCCCACCGCGCCTACCATGCCCTGCCTGCGTCGATCAAGCGCGCGGGCGGAAAGTCCGCAGGCGCGATCATCGGCTTTGCGAACATGCTGCTGGGCCTCTGGGACCAGGAGCAGCCGCGCGCCGTGATGGTCGGGTGGGACTCCCTCGACACGCCCACGTACCGGCACGAGGCCTTTCCTCAGTACCAGTCGGGCCGCGTGTTCGACCCCGAGCTACTCGAACAGCTGGACATGCTGCCCGAGCTTGTACAGGCCTTCGGGTTCACAGCGGGAAAGGCCCCCGGCTTCGAGGCGGACGACTTCCTGGCGGCGGCCGTGGCCCAGGAAGAGGCCGCCGACGGCCACGTCCTCGTGGCAACCTCGGACCGTGATCTCTTTCAGCTGGCCAGCGAGCGCACGACGCTCCTCGTGCCTAGGCGAGGCGTTTCCCAGATCGAGCGCGTCGGCCCCGCCGAGGTGCGCGAGCGTTACGGAGTCGAGCCTGCGCAGGTGCCCGACTTCATCGCCTTGCGCGGCGACCCCTCGGACCGGCTGCCCGGCGCGCCCGGCGTGGGCGCCAAGACGGCCGCCTCTGTGCTCGCCCAATACGGGTCCCTGGACGCGGCGCTCGCCCAAGGTCGCTTCAGTGCAGTGGAGGAGGAGCTGCGCCTGTACCGCCGAATAGCGACCCTCGACGCCTCCGCCCCTCTCCCTCCCCTGAGAGATCAGACCCCTACCTGGGCGGAGGCGTCTTCTCTTGTTGACGCGTGGGGCCTCGGCCAGCTCGCGGGCCGGCTGAAGGCTCGCATCGAGTAGATCCGCTAGTGGAGCTCGTCTCCCACCCCGCGCTGACACAGCTCCATCCGACGAGAGCGCTTCCCGAGACGCCGGCGCGGTTGACGGCGGTGCTCGAGCATTTCCCGGTCTGGCGCGAGGCAGAGGCTGCGACGGTCGACGACATCGCGCTCTGCCACGAGCCGGACTATGTGGAGCTCATCAGCCGAGTGGCTGCCGAAACCTGGCTCGACGCAGACACAGTCGCGTCGGGATCAACCTACGAAGCGGCTCTGCTCGCAGCCGGCGCGGCCATCGACGCGGCACGCACCTCGGCCTTCGCGCTCGCGCGCCCGCCGGGCCACCATGCGCTCCCTGACAGGGCAATGGGCTTCTGCATCTTCAACAGCGTTGCGGTGGCGGCGCGACGGCTCCAGCGGGACGGGCTCGCCGAGCGGGTGGCGATCGTCGACTTCGACGTCCATCACGGCAACGGAACACAGGCGATGTTCTGGGACGACGACAGCGTGCTGTACGTCTCACTGCACCAGTGGCCTCTCTATCCAGGCACCGGCGGCCCCGACGAGCAGCGTGAGACGACGGTGAACGTGCCGCTCCCGCCGGCCTCGGGAGATGCCGAGTACGCGCGCGCATTCCGCGACGTCGTGGAGCCGACGGTGGGTCGTTTCGGGCCCGATCTAGTGCTCGTGTCGGCCGGCTTCGACGCCCATCAGGCCGACCCGCTCGCGTGGATGGAGCTCACCGACGAAGGGTTCCGCGAGCTGGCCCGCCGCTGCGCGGCTGCCGGCCCACGCGTGGCTGCCGTGCTCGAGGGCGGCTACAACCTCGCGACGCTACCGCGGCTCGTGGAGGCCGCGCTCGAGGGATTTACCGCCTGACAAAGGACAACGGCGGCCGGTTCCTTGGGAACCGACCGCCGAGAATGGGCCACCACGTCCGTACCACGACCCTTCCCGTGTGGAAGGGCGTTGTGATCTGAGTATCGGTCGCTCCGGCCACCTTGTCATCGCCCACGGCACCCTCGCGGGTGAGGAACCCTTATCCCCCAGAGTGGGGGATTCTCGGGAGAGGGCCGCTAACGCGAGTTGAACGCGGCCGCAGGGCGCTGCTCGCGCGCGCGAGAAAGCGCCTCGAGCGCTTCCCGCCGCGAGGACACGTTGAGCTTGCGCAACAAGCTCTTGACGTGCGAGCGGACCGTGTGCTCGGAGATGAAAAGCCGGCGTGCAATGTCCTCGGTACCGAGGTGCTCGTCGAGTAGTAGCAGCACCTCGAGCTCGCGTGCGCTGAGCAGCGAGGCAACGGCCTGCGGAACTCCCGAGTCGCGGTGTCCGCCGGCTCGGACCTGGTCGAGCAGGCGGCGCGCCGCGGTGCCGGAGAGGGCGGCCTCGCCACGGGCGACGGCGTGCAGGAACTCGACGATGCGCTCCGGCGGCTCCGTCTTGAGCAGGTAGCCGGAGGCTCCGCCGCGGATGGCGGCCAGCAGATTCTCCTCGGCCTCCGACGACGTGAGCACGACGACCTCCGAGCTCGGGGCGGCCTCCTTGAGCGCCGGCAGCGCCTCGAGACCGTCCACATCGGGCATGGAGAGGTCGAGCAGCACGAGCTGTGGCTGCAGGCGGCGGGCTACCTCGATCGCCTCGCGGCCGTCGGCAGCCTCGCCGACCACCTCGAAGCCGTGACCGGCGAGGAGCGCTGCGAGCGCTTCGCGGGTCAGCGGGTGGTCGTCGACAACGACAATGCGGATTCCCACGTGACCCTTATCGGCCGCCACCCCTTTGCCGATTAGGGGCAATGTGAGAAGACGTTCGCACGACGCCTATCAGGCGTGGCTGTGGGGGGAAGCCCTGCTGCTCGCGCTGCTGGCCGCCGCGCTGACGCTCTTCGTCGCCTACCCGACGCTGCGCGAGCCCTACGAGCTGCCCGAAGTGCGGCTCTTCCTCGACACCACCGTCATGCTCGCCGCGCTCATCGTCGCGGTGCTGGCGGGAATTCGCCTGACGGTCGACCGCCGCTGGATCGACCTCCTGCTCTGCGCCGGCTTCTCCACGGCAGCTGCGACCAACCTGGCGTTCTCCGTGGTACCGATGTTCGTCTACGGGTCCGATCGCACCTCGGTCGAGGGGTGGGCCTGGCACGGAGGCCGCATGCTGTCGATGACCCTCATCGCGCTGGCCCCGTTCGTGCACGGGCGCATACGCAAACCCCGACTGGCTCTCTCAGTCGCCCTGCCGGCCGCCGCGGCCGTGCTCGCCGGACTGTGGGTTGCCTGTCGGCTCGGCCAGGACATCCTGCCCGCGCCGATCGCAGGCGCCAGCGGCGACCAGCCGCTGCTGCTCACCGCGACCCTTGCAATCGCCGCGCTGCTCGGCCTGGCCGCTCTCGTGGGCTTCTGGCGGCGCTACCGCGACGGCGGCGAAGATCTCGATCGCTGGCTGGCGCTGGCGTCGACGCTCGTCGTCTTCGCGGAAGTGCACAACGTGCTCACACCGCTCCCGGCTGCCTCATACGTCTCGCACGGTGACTTCCTGCGCGTCGTCTCCTACGGCGTGCTGCTCGCCGGCGTCTGGCGCGCCATCCGCTCGGCCGAGTTCGGGCGTGCGGTTGCGGAGGAACGTGCGCGCGTCGCCCGCGAGATCCACGACGGGCTCCAGCAGTACCTTTTCTCGCTCGCAACGCACCTGAGCATGCTCAAGCCGGGGCAGGTGAGCGACGCGACCATCGACCAGCTGAGGGGAGCAGTCTCGGCCGCGCAGCAGGAGGCACGCTTCGCCGTGCTCGCGCTGGGCACGGCCAGCGGCAACGCTCCGTTCGACGCGGCACTCCGCCGCTATGTGGACGTGCTCACCGCCGACGGAGCGCTCGAGGTAGACCTCGAGATCGATACGGGCATCAGGCTGGCTCCCGACGAGCAGATCGAGATCTTCCGCATCGTCCAGGAGAGCCTGGCGAACGTTCGCAAGCACGCCAACGCCAGCCACGCCGAGGTACACATCGGCCGCGTTAACGGGCGCCGCAGCCTCGTGGTGAGCGACGACGGGGAGGGTTTCGAGAGCGAGCCCAACGGCGCCGGCCAGGGGCTCCAGAACATCCGCCGGCGCGTCACGTCGATCGGCGGCGCGTTCGCGCTGCGGTCGGAGCCGGGGCACGGCACCGCGCTCCAGGTCGATTTGCGCTCGTAAGGCGTGCGCCGCGACGTCGTCCAGAAGCGGCCAGATACCCATTTCTCAGGTCGGGCGAGGAGACAGGAATAGCGGAGCCGCGGGCCGCGGATAGATTGCGTGCGTGGCGGCAGGGAGCCGACCGAATCACACGCGTAATCGGAGCGCCGTTCGCCTCGAGGCGTGGGGCGAAAGTGACTTTGAGCTCCTCGAGAAGCTGCTCGGGGACCCCGAGATGATGGAGTACCTCGGCGGGCCGGAGAGCCCCGAGAAGCTCGCCGAACGCCAGACCCGCTACGAGCGGGCGGATTCCGGGATGTTCAAGATCGTCGACGAGACGACGGGCCAGGCAGTGGGCTGGGTCGGCTACTGGGAGCGAACCTGGCGCGACGAGCAGGTCTACGAGATCGGCTGGTCAGTGCTTCGCGCTTTCCAGGGCCGGGGCATCGCGGGGCAAGCGACGGCCGAGGCCATCGCAGAGGCCAGATCTGAGGGAAACCATCGCTTCATGCACGCCTTCCCCTCGGTCGACAACGCTCCCTCGAACGCGATCTGCCGCAAACTGGGCTTCACACTCGTAGAGGCGCGTGAGTTCGAGTACCCGCCGGGCACCGGCGCCTTCATGCAGTGCAACGACTGGCGTCTCGACCTCTTCGCGAGCAGCTAGGCCGCCGCTCGCTCAGCGCGTGACCGCGCGGCGGTAGCGCCACGCGGCGAGCGGCGCGAAGACGGCGATGATGGCCAGCGACCAGACGACGGCTCCCCAGACATCGTTGCCGGCAGGCGTACCGATGAAGAGCGCACGAGCGGCGTCGACCATCGTCGTGAACGGGTTGGCCTGGGCGACGGGCTCGAGCCAGTTCGGCATCGTGTCCGGGGGCACGAACGCGGAGGAGACGAAAGTGATCGGGAAGAGGAGCGTAAAGCCGTACGCGTTGGACGCCTCCGGCGAGGACGCGATGAGGCCGATACAGGCGAACACCCAGGAGAACGCGTAGCCGATCAGCAGCAGCAGCGCGATTCCCGCGACGACATCCACGACGCTTGTCGAGAACCAGAAGCCGGCCGCGATCCCGACCGAGAACATGATGACGAGCTGGATCACGTTCGTGCCGATGTCGGCGAGTATCCGGCCCGTGAGCACGGCCGGCCCCCACATCGGCAGCGACCTGAAGCGATCGATCAGACCCTTCTTCAGATCCTCGGCGAGACCCAGCGCGGTGACGAATCCGCCGAACGCGACCGACTGCACGATGATGCCCGGCATCAGAAAGTCGACGTAGTCGTAGCCCGGCGTTTCGATCGCGCCGCCGAAGACGTAGACGAAGAGCAGCACGAACATGACCGGCTGGATGGTGAAGCCGAGCAGCAGATCCGGCTGTCGCGGGATGCGCTTGAGGCTGCGCTTCGCCAGTACGACGGTGTCCGCGGCGGCGTACGCGAGCGCTCTCACCGCAGCGTCGCCCTCTCGGCCTCCGACTCCGCGCCGTCGCCATTCGCCTCCGCAGGACGCCCGGTGAGCTGCAGGAAGACGTCGTCAAGCGTCGGTCGGCGCAAGGCGATGTCGTCGATGCCGATGCCCACCTCGTCGAGCCGCCTGACCGCCTCGGCGATAGCCCCTTTGCGGCTGCGAAGGGGCACGCGCAACGATCCGTCGTCCTGAGCAGGCGGGCCGCCGGCGATCGGAGTGAGGGCGGCGATCGCCGCCTCGCTGTGCGCGGCGTCGTCGAGCCGGATCTCGAGGCGATCACCTCCGGTCTGCGCCTTCAGATCGTCCGGAGTGCCCTCGGCGATCACGAGCCCGCGGTCGATGACGGCGATCCGGTCGGCGAGGCGATCGGCCTCGTCCAGGTACTGCGTGGTCAACAGCACGGTCGTACCCTCGGCGACCAGCGCCTCGATCGCGTCCCAGAGGGCGATGCGACTGCGAATATCGAGGCCGGTGGTCGGCTCGTCGAGAAAGAGCACCCGCGGCCGGGCGACGAGCGCCGCGGCGAGATCCAGGCGCCGACGCATGCCCCCGGAGTACGTCCGCACCAGGCGTTCGCCCGCGTCCGAGAGATCGAATGTGGCGAGCAGTTCGCCTGCTCGCTCGCGTGATGCGTGGCGACCCAGGTGATAGAGCCGGCCGACCATCTCGAGGTTCTCGAAGCCGGTCAGGTTCTCGTCCACCGCTGCGTACTGGCCCGCGAGCCCGATTCGGGCGCGCAGCCTGGCGGCGTCGTTGATGACGTCGAGGCCTGTAACGCGTGCCGTCCCTTCGTCAGGGCGTAGCAGCGTCGTCAGGATGCGCACGGCGGTCGTCTTTCCGGCGCCGTTCGGGCCCAGCAGCCCGAAGATGATCCCTGTGTCCACGAAGAGATCGACCCCGCCGAGGGCAGTTACAGCGCCGTAGCGCTTACGGAGGTTCCTAGCTTCGATTGCGGCTTCGCTCGACACGTCTAGTCACGTGTCTATATCGGACCGCCTCGGAGTAATAGAAAAGGCCCCGCATGGCGGGGCCTTTCCGTAGCAGGCCTGTAAGCCGGATTCTGTCGTGGGTGACCATCTCTCTCGGCCGCCGGTTACCCGGCGGCTCGTGCCGCGCACCCGGTTCCTCGGCGGGCAGCGTCATCGGAACCTGCTTCGCGTTGCACCGGACGGGGTTTGGCTAGCCGCCGTGTCGCCACGGCGCTGGTGGGCTCTTACCCCACCTTTTCACCCTTACCTTCGGCGTCTCCGGAGAGTTTTCGCCGCCGGCGGTCTCCTTTCTGTGCCACTTTCCATCGGCTTTCGCCGTCTGGGGTTTCCCCAGCGTCCTGCCCTGCGGTGTCCGGACTTTCCTCGAGCCGCTCACGCGGCCCGCGGTCACCCGGCCTGCAGGCTCAATTGTAGCCCCGATTCGGCGCCGCCTCTGCCGCGCAGGGCCGTCCCGCACTCGGGACACTCCAGCGCGCCGCCGGGGCGGCGAAGCACGAACTCCCCGCAAACCAGGCACTCGAGGCTGGCCCCGCGCATGAGGGCGAGCAGTTCCTGGTCGAGCGTCCGGTTGAGCGGCATCACGTGGGTCATAACGAGCGGAACACTCCGATCACCTTGCCGAGGATCTGCACATGACGCGCGTAGATCGGCTCCAGCGCGTCGTTCTCGGGCTGGAGGCGAATGCGACCGCTCTCGCGGAAGAAGCGCTTGACGGTCGCCTCGTCGGCTGCCTCGTCCTCGCCGGCGAGCGCCACCACGATGTCCCCGTTCTGGGCGGTCTGCTGCCGGTGCACGACGACTATGTCGCCGTCGAGGATGCCGGCGTTGACCATCGAGTCACCCTTGACGCGCAGCAGGAACTCGTCGCCACCGCGCGAGAGCGGCTCGGGGACAGCCAGGTAGTCCTCGATGTTCTGCTCGGCGAGCAACGGCCCGCCGGCCGCGATTTCGCCGACCAGGGGCAGGCGGTGTACGCCAGGCGCCGAGGCTTCGGCGGCGCGTCCCACGATCTCCAGAGCGCGCGGCTTGGTGGGGTCACGGCGCAGTAGGCCGGCTCGCTCCAGGTTTGCAAGGTGAGCGTGCACGGTCGACGGAGATGCCAGGCCGACCTTCTCCCCGATCTCCCGTACCGTCGGCGGGTAGCCGCGCTGGTCGACGTACTCCGCCACGAAGTCGAAGATCTGTTGCTGTCGTTCGGTCACCATCTGGGCTCCTCTCGAACGTGTGTTCGATACCGTAGCGCGCTCGGCGGACGGCGTCAAAGCGCGCGGTTCCGGCAGAGTGCAGTAAAACGGGCCAAAGATCGTGGGGCCCTCCGCGTTGCGGGCTGCCCAAGGCTTCCGCTCCATCCGACTCTGTCGCGCGTACGTCGCTCGCCCACACGCGGGGTTAGCACTCACGATTTGACCGGTCGCGAGCGTTCAGTTGCCGCCCGCCAGCCGCAAGATCTGGTCTAGCGAATGCTCCGCGAGAGACGAAAGAACAACATCGGCTTCGTCGAACGCTGCACCGCGCGTGATCTCGTTCGGAACGACTGCGCAACGCACGTGCGCGCGCTTGGCCGCACGAACGCCCGATGGCGAATCCTCGAACGCCAACGCCTGGTTCGCGTGAACTTCAAGGACGGCAAGCGCGTAGCGATAGAGGTGCGCCTTGTCGCGCGTCGGCTCGTCGTTTGCGCAGACGAGCGCCTGCCACTCGTGGTCAAGACCGACGCGCTCACAGTGGGCCTTCACTCGATCAGCACGGTTCCGTGTGACGATCGCCGTCTTGATGCCGCGTTGCTGAGCTTCAAGGAGGCGTTCGCGTACGCCCGGGAGAAGCGGAGCGCGCTCGTACAGCGCAGTCTTCCGCCGCGTTCGACGTGCGATGACGGCTTCCCGATCAACGGTGGTTCCGGTCAGCCGCTCGAGATGTGCAACGGCATCGAAAGCCCCCGAGGTGGAACTCCCGCTGCCAACTGCGGGCAGCCAGTCGTCGAGAGCGAGGTCGACACCGTATGCGGCGTACGTGTCGCGCCACGACTGGAAGGTCGGAACCTCCGTATCGACGATGACGCCGTCGAAGTCGAAGAGGAGCGCGGTGATCATGTGGCACGAACGTACACCGCCTCACTTCGTAGGTGCCTTTGGCCTCCCTCCTACTAGTGGACGAGCGCGGAGACGGCTCGGAGCTTGTTGGCGGCGTCGAGCGCCGCGACTTTGTAGGCCTCGGCGAGCGTCGGGTAGTTGAACACGGTGTCCACGAGATAGTCGACGGTGCCGCCGAGGCCCATCACGGCCTGGCCGATGTGCACGAGCTCGGTCGCGCCCGTGCCGAACGCGTGGATACCGAGGAGCGTGCGGTCGCCGGGCGCCACGAGGAGCTTCACGAGCCCGTGCGTCTCACCGAGGATTGCGCCGCGGGCCAGCTCGCGGTAGTGCGAGATGCCCACCTCGTACGCCACAGAGGCCTCCGTCAGCTCTTCCTCGGTCTTGCCCACGAAACTGATCTCGGGGATCGAATAGATGCCGATCGGTAGAAGGTCGGGAAGCGCCCGGGCTTCGAGGCCGAAGGCGTCGGCCGCGGCCAGTCGCCCCTGCTCGGCCGACACGGCGGCGAGGCTCGGGAAGCCGATCACGTCCCCGGCGGCCCGGATGTGCTCCACGCCGGTCCGGAAGCCTGGCCCGACTCGAATCCGGCCGCGGTCGTCGGCGTCGAGACCGGCGTTCTCCAGTGCCAGGTCGGCCGTGGCACCCTGCCGCCCGGCCGAGTAGAAGACAGCCTCCGCGGCGATGCGTTTCCCGCTCGCCAGGGTGGTGAGCGTGTCGGACTCGTGCTCCTCGACACTCGTGACCCGCTCGCCGAAGCGGAACGTCACACCCAGGTCGCGGAGGTGGTAGCTGAGCGCCTCGACGACCTCGCGGTCGCAGAAATCCAGCATCTCGCGGCGACCGTCGATGAGCGTGACCTTCGTGCCGAGAGCCGCGAACATCGACGCGAACTCCACTCCGATCACGCCGGCGCCCACGACAACGAGCGTCGACGGAATGCGATCGAGGCGGCGTACGACGTCGTCAGAATCGAGAATCGAGCGGCCGTTGAAGGCGATGCCCGGGTCGCGCGCCGGCGTGGAACCGGTCGCGACGACGATGTGCTCGCCGTTAAGCCGCCGCTCCTCGCCGTCTTCCGAGACGAAGAGTGCGTGCTCGTCGGCAAAGCGCGCCGAGCCGTTCACGATGGCAACGTGGTTGCGGACGAGCTGATCGCGGATCACGGCGCGCTCGCGCTCGACGACGTAGCGCGTTCGCGTGGCGAGGTCGCCGACGCTGATCTCGTCCTTGAGACGGTAACCCTGTCCGTAGATCGTCCGCTGATTGAGTCCGGTGAGGTACAGGACGGCCTCGCGGATGGTCTTGGACGGGATCGTGCCGACGTTGACGCAGCCCCCGCCCACAACGTGCTTCCGCTCCACCAGTGCGACGCGCCGCTTGAGCTTGGCGGCCTGGATCGCCGCCTTCTGGCCCGCCGGCCCGGAGCCGATCACGAGCAGCTCGAAATCGGTATCCACGGCCGTCACTGTCCCGCGAACAGGCGGCCGAGGTCAAGAGCGCGGTACCGGATCTTCACGAGCTCGCGGACAAAACGGGACAGTGTCGCGCGCACGTCGCGATCGACGGCGCGCGACCCGATGCGCTGGAGAGGACTTGAACCTCCACGCCCTAAAAGGGCACAAGGCCCTCAACCTTGCGCGTCTACCAATTCCGCCACCAGCGCGAGCGAAACGCATTGTAGCCACGCTCCAAGGCGCCCAGAGGGCCGCCGCAAAACCGGGCTTTGCTCGACTTTGCCACCGCGGCCGGCCGATAGAACCTCCGCCGCGTAATCGTCATGCGAGCGCAGCGAGCGGATTTCGCGGCGCTGAAGGCCCTCAACCTTGCGCGTCTACCAATTCCGCCACCAGCGCGAGCGAAACGCATTGTAGCGGCGCCTCGGCGCCTTCGATTCCGCCGCAAAGCCGCGCTTTGCTTGGCTTTGCCACTGCGGCCGGCCGATAGAACCTCCGCCGCGAAATCGTCATCCGAGCGCAGCGAGCGGATTTCGCGGCGGAGATAAGGTTGCTTCGTGCGCGAGCTGTGCCGGGAGGCTGTGGACGCCGCCCTAGCCGCGGGAGCGAGCTATGCGGACGCGCGGGCGGTCGTCGAGCGGGCGCAGCGGGTCGCGACGCGCGACCGGCGGGTCGAGTCGCTGACCGACGCGGAGAGCGAGGGCATCGGCGTGCGCGTGCTGGTCGGCGGCGCCTGGGGATTCGCCTGCTCCAGCCGGCTTGACGAGACCGGCGCCAGCGAGGCCGCACGACGCGCGGCCACCTTCGCCCGGGCAGCTCCGGGCAATCACGCTCGCGGGCTGGCGCCGCTCGACGCCCGCGCCGGCAGCTACCGCACGCCCGTCGAGCGGGAGCCGTTCTCGGTGCCACTGTCCGAGAAGGTCGATCTCTGCCTGCGCGCCGAGGAAGCCGCGCAGCATCCCGGCGTCAAGGTCACCGCGGCGTCGGCGCGGGCCCTCTCTCAGCGCAAGGAGTTCGTCTCCTCGGAGGGCGCGGAGTTCGAGCAGGAGATCGTGGAGTGCGGCGCGGGTCTTGACGTGACGGCGACAGGGGACGGCCTACACCAGGTGCGCAGCTACCCGAGTGCCTTCGGCGGCTCGAGCGCCCAGGCGGGCTGGGAGTACGTCGACCAGCTGGGCCTCGAGCGCGAGGCGCCGCGACTGAGTGAGCAGGCGGTGGCGCTGCTGCAGGCCGATCCGTGTCCAGGCGGCGTGACGACGGTCGTGATCGACTCCGAGCAGATGGCCCTGCAGGTGCACGAGTCGGTCGGGCACCCCACCGAGCTCGACCGCGTCTACGGCACCGAGGCGTCGTACGCGGGCACAAGCTTCCTCTCACCGCAGGACCTCGGCTCACTTCGCTACGGCTCGCCGCTCATGCACGTCACCGCCGACTCGACGACGCCGCGCGGCCTCGGCACGTTCGCCTTCGACGACGAAGGCGTGGCGGCTCGGCGCGAGCCTGTAGTAGCCGAGGGTGTGCTCAGCGGCTTCCTCACCTCGCGTGAGACCGCCGCCCAGATCGGCAGCGGCCTCGGCGGCTCCATGCGCGCCGAGACCTGGAATCGGATGCCTCTCGTGCGCATGACGAACCTGCATCTGGAGCCGGGCGAAGGAACGCTCGAAGAGCTGCTCGCAGACGTCGACGAGGGCGTCTATCTCGAGAACAACCGCAGCTGGTCGATCGACGACAAGCGCCTCAACTTCCAGTTCGGCACCCAGATCGCTTGGGAGATCAAACGTGGCCGGCTCGGGCGCATGTTGCGCGACGCCGTCTACACCGGCATCACGCCGCAGTTCTGGGGCTCGCTCGACGGGCTCGGCGGCCCGGAGACCTGGCGTTTGTACGGGCTTACCAACTGCGGCAAGGGACAGCCCGGGCAGAGCGCGCACGTGTCGCACGGCGCCCCGGTGGCGCGCTTCCGCAACGTCCAGCTCGGCGCGAAGGCGTGACGAGCGCGCTCGAGCTCGCGCACGCCGCCCTCGCGGCGGCGGACGGCGAGCAGGCCGAGGTCGTCGTCCAGAGGGAGTCGTCGGCGCTGGCGCGCTTCGCCGCGTCGGAGGTGCATCAGCCGACGCTGATCGACAACGACGTCATTCGCCTGCGACTCGTGCGGGACGGCCGAGTGGGCGCGGCGTCGACGAATCGCACGAGCGAGGAGGCTTTCCGTGACCTGGCCCTGCGAGCCGCCGAGGCCGTCGAGAGCACACCGCGTGATCCGGACTTTCCGGGGCTTGCTGAGCCGGAGGCGACGCCCGCTGTCAACGGATACGACGAGCGCACGGCGGCGCTCGGCCCGGACGAGCAGGCTCAACTGGCCTCCGCGGCGATCGAGGCCGCGCGGCCGTTTGCTCTCTACGGTTACGTGACGAGCGGCGTGACCGTGCTGGCGGTTGCCTCCACGACAGGCGTCGCGCTGGAGCACCGACTCACCGACGCCGCCGTGCTCGCGCTGGCCGCGGACAACGGGGCCTCGGGCTACGCCCAGCAGCTTGCCTGGTCGGTCGACGAGATCGACCCCGCGGCAACCGCGCGCGAAGCAGCCGAGAAGGCTGCCACGACGCGGAGCGCGGCGACGATCGAGCCGGGTGTCTACCGGGCCGTGCTCGAGCCGGCGGCGCTCGGAGAGCTGCTCGAGTACTTCGCGGCCGACAGTTTCGGCGGCCTGGGCCTGCTCCAGGAATCCGGCTACTTCGCCGGCCGCCTAGGCGAGCAGGTCTTCGACCCGAAGGTGACCATCACGGACGACGCCCTCCAACCCGCCAACCTGCCGCGCGGGTTCGACTTCGAGGGAGTGCCGAAGCAGCGTGTTGAGCTCGCCACCGACGGAGTGGCGCGCGGCGTCGTTTGGGATCGCGTCACTGCCGCCCGCGCAGGCGACGGACACGAGTCGACCGGCCACGCGCTGCCGGCCGAGATCGCTCACTGGGGGCCAGTGCCGCTGGCACTCTCGATGGCGAGCGGCGAGGCGGACTCGCTCGACGAGCTCGACGAGCTAGTCGGCGAGGGAATCCACGTGACCCGACTGCACTACCTGAGCATCGTCAGCCCGCGCGAGGGGATCATCACCGGCATGACGCGCGACGGGACGTTCCGCGTGCGCGACGGTCGGCGCGCGGGGCCGCTCGTCAACCTGCGCTTCACTGTGTCCGTGCCCGAGCTGCTCGCGGACGTTCCCGGGCTGACTCGCGCGCGCAAGCTCGTCAACCTCACGGAGTACTACGGCGAGCGGCTCCCGTACGGCGCGCTCGTGCCCGGCATCGCGACGGCCCGCTTCGCCGTCACGGGCGTCGGCTCGGAACCAGGGCTCTAGCGGGCGCCGGTGAGGCTCAGGCCGGGGCGCCGCAGGCGGCGGCTCGGCTAGTCCAGCAGGCGGAAGAGGACGAGCGTGTTGAGGAAGAAGACGACCGCGACGGCCACCGTAACGCGCGTCAGGTTCCGCTCCACGATGTGAGTGCCGCCCTGTGAGGCGGGCGTGAAGCCCAGGCCGCCCATGCCCGTGTCGCGCCCTGAGTGCATCAGCACGAGCCCGATCAGGGCGAGCGCCACGACGAAATGGAGGAAGACGGCGGCCTGAAGCATCGGCCACTCAGGATAGCCGAGCCCTCCGTCACAAACGTGTGCCCCTTCTTCCACACCCTGTCTCGAGCGGACACCTCCAGGGACTGTCCCTGGTTGTGTGACTTATCTGTGACAAGTCGTCCAGAGGCAGCGAGCTTGGCCGCGTGAATGCCGCCGATCCGTCTGCACATGTGCGGCCCGGGCTCCAGCCTGGGGACGCACGTGCCAGGGTCAGGCCCGCAGACCCCGAGCGGCTCGCTCGAGAATCGCCTCGACGCGCTCGGCCTGGCGGGCGACGTCGTGCGCGGCGGCCGCCGCGCGGGCCGCAGGATTCGGGCGCGGCAGGGCCGCGGCGCGACGAAGCGCGTCGACGAGCGCCTCGCCGTCGGTGGGATCGACGAGCACGCCCGCTTCACGCGTCACGAATTCCGGCGGGCCGCCCACCGTGGTCCCGACGACGGAGCGCTCGCACGCCATCGCCTCGAGCAGCGCCTGACCGAACGGCTCGACGAGGCTCGGCTGACAGAGCACATCGCAGGCGGCCAGCCACTGCGGCACCCGGTCGTGGGCCACCCTGCCCACGACTCGCACCCGCTCGCGCCCCTCGAGCTGTGGACGGAGACGCCCGTCACCCACGAAGGCGAGGCGGCCCTCGGCGAGGCGCTCGAACGCGTCCGCGAGGCGCAGGACGTTCTTGCGCCCGTCAAGGCTGCCGACGCAGAGGAAGGCGGTGCCGTCGACGTCCCAGCCGAGCGCCGCTCGAGCCGCGCTCGCGTCTGCACCGCGAAAGCGTTCGAGGTCGACGCCGCAGTTCACGACCTCGACCCTCCCGCGCGCCTCGGGCACCCGTGCGACGAGCTCGCGGCGCAGATAGTCGGAGACCGCGATCACGGCCGCCGCCCGCCGCACCACGATTCGAGTGGCCGCGCGCACACCCGGCACAGAGCCCACGTTCCGAACGTCGCGCCCGTGCGCGGTGACGACGAGCGGCGCGCGCCCGGCGAGCGCGATCAGCCCGGCCGGAACGAGGAAATGCGCGTAGACGACATCCGGGCGGAAGCGTCTGGCTGCAGCGCGCGTACGACGTGCGAGCCCCAAATACTTCGCCGCGCCACTTCCACGACGGTCGATGACGGCCGGCTCGACGACATGGCCCCGCCGCTCGAGCGCCTCGGCAAGCTGTCGTACGAAGACCCCGTAGTCGGGGTCGGCAGGGCCCGGCCACATGGATGAGACGAGCAGGATCCGCACAGCGCAACACTTAACAGTGACAGTCACTGTTAAGTGTTCTGACGTGATCAGGGCAACGTACGAGCTGGAACCGCTGAGCGCCGCCGAGGTGCTCGCCACGCTGGAGTCGACCGGCGTGCCGAACGGTCCCGAGCACGTGCGCCCGACGGTGTCGATGCAGGACGGGCACGCTGTGCTCGAGTTCCCGGCCGCCAACTGGGGCGCCGACGTGACGATGCTCGTCTCGGCTCTGCTCGCGGGCGAGTGGGCCGACCTGGCGACGTTCGAGCGCTGCCGGCTGGTGGCTATGACCTGGCCCGACGGACTCCTCCCCGGCCCGGCCTTCGAGGCACCCGAGACCGTGTTGGTCGGCGCGATCGTGAAGCCCTCCCTCGGTATGACGCCCAGCGAGCACGCAGAAACTGCTGCGGTGCTCGCGGAAGGCGGGGCCGACCTGGTCAAGGACGACGAGCTGTTGGGCAATCCCCCGTGGTGTCCACTCGAGGATCGTGTGCGCGCCGTCGTCACAGCGATTCCGCAGGAGGTCACCTACGTCGCGAACGTGACCGGGCCGATCGACTCGCTGCTGGCGCGCGCTCGCCGTGCGGTCGAACTCGGCGCAGGCGGCGTGATGGTCAACGCGTTCGCTCAGGGCCTCGACTCCGTGCGGCTGCTCCGCGAGGCGCAGCTGGGCGTGCCCGTCTTCGCGCATCGCGTCGGAGCGGCGTTCTGGATGCGCCACCCGCGGATCGGCGTCGCCCCGGCGCTGGTCGCCGAGTTGACAAGGCTTTGCGGCGCCGACTTCGTGCTCGTCGGCTCGTTCACGCGCAAGGTGGCCGATTCCCCGGCGGACGTACGCGCGCAGGTGCACGGCTGCCATCGGCAGATCGGCGCGGCCAGGCGCTCGGTGGCTGTGCTGGGCGGCGGCGTCGGGCCGCTGAACGCTGCGCGCCAGGTCGAGGAGGCGGGCACCCGCTCGGGACTCATGGTGCTGCTGGGCTCAGCCGCCTACGCGTATCCGCCAGGCCCGCGGCAGGCGGTGCGCGCAACCGTCGAGGCGGTTCGCACGTGAGCGATGTGATGCCGCCGACGATCGAGTGGCGAGACGGGGTGGTGCGCTTGATCGACCAGCGCAAGCTCCCCGACGAGCTCGAGATCCTCGACTGCCGCAGCGTGGAGGAGCTCTGCGAAGCGATCCGCACGCTCGCCGTGCGCGGCGCTCCGGCACTCGGCGCGGCAGGCGCGATGGGTGTGGCGCTCGCGGCTGCGACCGGCGAGCCGGTCGAGGAGGCTGCTCGACGGCTCAAGGCCACACGGCCCACGGCCGTCAACCTCGGCTGGGGAGTCGACCGTGCGCTCGCCGCCGACGACCCGGCCGCCGAAGCTGTGCGCATCGCAGAGGAAGACGTTGCCTGCAACCGCCGCATCGGCGCCCACGGTGCCGAGCTGCTCGCACCACGCTCACGCGTTCTCACGCACTGCAACGCCGGCTCGCTCGCCTGTGTGGGCTACGGGACGGCGATAGGGGTCATCCGCGCGGCGCACGACCGGGGGCTCGAGCCGAGCGTCTGGGTCGACGAGACTCGTCCGGTGCTGCAGGGCGCGCGGTTGACGGCGTGGGAGCTTACGCGGCTCGGCATCCCGTTCCGGCTGGTCGCGGATGCGATGGCGGGCAGCCTGATGGCAGCCGGCGAGGTGGAGGCGATCCTCGTCGGAGCCGACCGCATCGCCGCCAACGGCGACGTTGCGAACAAGATCGGGACGTATCCGCTGGCCGTCCTGGCTCATCACCACGGCGTACCTTTCTACGTTGCGGCGCCCGTGGCGACCATCGACCTGGCCACGCCGAGCGGGAACGAGATCCCTGTCGAGAAACGCAGTGCGGAGGAAGTCGCGGTGCTGGCCGGGAGGCGCATCGCGCCCGCCGGCGTCGAGGTCGAGAACCGCGCTTTCGACGTGACCCCGGCCGCGCTCGTGACCGCCTACGTCACGGAGGAGGGCGTGGCGCGCGACCCTCTACAGCTCGCCGCTCAAACGTCGGCGTAGATCACGCGCGCTGCGCGTCGTACGTGCCGAACTGCTCCCGCAAGACGTTGCAGATCTCACCGATCGTGCACCGCGCGGCCAGCGCCTCGCGCATCGGCGGCAGCAGGTTCGAGTCGGAAAGGGCAGCACGTCGCACCTCGTCGAGCGCGCGCCCGGCCTGCTCGGCGTCGCGTTCTGCCCGCACTCGGGCCGTGCGCTCCAGCTGGCGTCGCTCGGCCGCCGCGTCGAGGCGATACAGCTCGATCGGCTCGGACTCGGCTTCGGCGAACCGGTTGACGCCGACGAGCACACGCTCGCCGGCCTCGACCTCCTGCGAGTAGCGGAAAGCCGCCTCCTCGATCTCGCGTTGCACGAATTGCTGCTCGATCGCCGCCACGGCGCCGCCTAGCTCCTCGACGCGCTCGATCAGCTCGCGGGCGCGCTCCTCGAGCTCGTCCGTGAGCGCCTCGACGAAGTACGAGCCGCCGAACGGGTCGGCCGTGTCCGTGCCGCCGGCCTCGTGCGCGAGGATCTGCTGCGTGCGCAGCGCCACGCGCGCAGAGCGCTGCGTCGGCAGCGCCAGCGCCTCGTCGAACGAGTTCGTGTGGATCGACTGGGCGCCGCCGCAGACTGCGGAAAGCGCCTGTACGGCGACGCGCACGACGTTGTTCTCCGGCTGCTGGGCCGTCAATGTCGAGCCGCCCGTCTGCGCATGGAAGCGCAGCGCCTGCGCCTTCGGATTCGTAGCGCCGAAGCGGTCGCGCATGACACCCGCCCAGATGCGCCGCGCGGCCCGGAACTTGGCGATCTCCTGGAAGAAGTGGTTGTGCGCGTTGAAGAAGAAGGAGAGCCGCTCGCCGAACTCGTCCGGTGACAGCCCCGCGTCGACGGCCGCCTGGCAGTAGGCGATGCCGTTGGCGATCGTGAACGCGAGCTCCTGAACGGCGGTCGAGCCTGCCTCGCGAATGTGGTAGCCGGAGATCGAAATGGTGTTGAAGCGCGGCAGCCGCTCGTGGCAGTACGCAAACAGGTCGGTCGTGATGCGCATTGACGGCCGCGGCGGGAAGATGTAGTTGCCCCGCGCGCAGTACTCCTTGAGCACGTCGTTCTGGACGGTTCCGCTCAGCCGCTCGCCGGGCACACCCTGTTGCTCGCCTACAAGCTCGTAGAGGAGCAGGAGCAGAGCCGCCGGCGCGTTGATGGTCATCGAGGTCGACACCTCGGCGAGCGGGATGCCTTCGAACAGCAGCTCCATGTCGGCGATCGAGTCGATGGCGACACCGGTTCGCCCCACCTCACCGAGCGCGCGCTCGTCGTCCGAGTCGTAGCCCAGCTGGGTCGGGAGGTCGAACGCGACCGACAGCCCGGTCTGGCCGCGCTCGAGCAAGTAGCGGAAACGCTCGTTGGTCTCCTCCGCGGACGCGAACCCCGCGTACTGGCGGATCGTCCACGGCCTGCCCCGGTACATGTCCGGATACGGCCCCCGCGTGAAGGGGAACTCGCCGGGCAGCTCGAGCTCGAGCCCGGGGGCGTCCTGGTCGGTGTAGACGGGCTTGACCTCGATGCCCGACTCGGTCTCGCGCCGATCCTCGGTCGTGGCCATCGAGAGCATCGTAGACCCAGGCGTACGATTTCCCCGTGCGCGTGGTCGTTTCATCGCTCGCGCTCGTCGCGCTCCTGGCCGCTTCATCGGCGCCCGGGTCGCGGCAGGTCACGTGCCAGGAGACGAGCGCCTCGGCTCGGTTGCATTCGTGCGCGGCGGCGCGCTCCACGCCGTCGACCTCGATACGTGCCGCGATCGGGTGCTCGTGCGCCGCGGTGTTTCCAGCCCGCGCTGGAGCGCCGGCGGCCGCTGGATCGCCTTCGGCGCCGGGAAGTTCGTCGCGCGAGCCGGTGGGCCGGTTCTCACACCGCTGAGCGACGTACAGAGCTACACATGGGCGCCTGCGGGCGATCGCCTCGCCGGAGTCACGCGCAGCCACAGTCGTTTCTGAGGCGCGCCGGCGCGTTCCTGGGCAGTCCCCTACGCGATCACTACGCTCCCTTCAGTGGAGGTGACGGTCAGGCTGTTTGCGGGGCTCCGCGAGCGCGCCGGCTCTGCGGAGCGCCGGCTCGAGCTCCCGGACGGCTCGAGCGTCGCGGACATCTGGCCCGCGCTCGCGCTTGGTGACGAGCCGGCCGGACTGCTCTACGCCGTGAACCGCGAGTACGCCGGCAGCGACAGGCCTCTCGTCGACGGCGACGAGGTGGCGCTGATCCCGCCCGTCTCGGGCGGTGCGTTCCGCCTGTCCGACCAGCCGCTCTCGCTCGAGGCAGTAACCGCCGACGTGGCCGATGAGCGCGCCGGAGCGATCGCCACGTTCACGGGCACGACACGCATCGAGTCGCGCGGCCGCACCGTCGTCCATCTCGAGTACGAGGCCTACGAGGGCATGGCAGAGCAGGTCATGGCCGAGATAGCCGCAGGGCTCCGCGAGCGCTACGAACTCTGCAATGTCGCGGTGCACCACCGCATCGGGCGCGTCGGCATCGGCGAGACGAGCGTCGTGATCGCGGTCTCCGCCCCCCACCGCCACGACGCGCTCGCAGCGTGCCGCGACGCCATCGACCAGCTCAAGGAACGCGTGCCTCTCTGGAAAAAGGAGGTCTACGAGGGCGGGGAGGAGTGGATCGGGCGCGGTTCCTAGCCTCACGCTGTCTCCCGGGTCACTGGGCACCAGCCGCCGTGCACGTCGACCGCACGCCCCTTGCGGCCCCGCTGCGATGATCGGTCCTGTGTGGACGATCGCGCACGAGGAAATGGAGCCCAGCGTAGGCAGCATGGACGTGAAGGGGCTACGCGCGAGGTTCGACCTCCGCCGGGAGGGCAGAGGCATGGCCACGGTGCGGGTCCTCTGGGACGCGGCGTGCGAGGAGGGGCCCTCCCTCGAGGCGGGCAGGGCCCACCTGGTGCCGATTCTCGCGGGCGACGAGCGTCCCCCGAGCGCGCTGTACGTGGACAGGCACGGGACGGCGAGGCCCTCCGAGCAGGCGCCGGTCGAGTGACCGAGCCCGAGCAGGGCGGCGGGACACGCGGCCGCGTCCATATGGACGAGGCGGGACCGGCGACCATCGGCAGTCTGACGCTCTACACGGCCGAACGGTGTCCGTACGCCGCGCGTGTACGGATCACCCTGGACGAGAAGGGGATCCCCTACGAGCCGGTCGAGATCAACCTGCGGGACCGTCCGGCGTTCATGTACGAGAAGAACCCGACGGGCACCGTGCCGGTGCTCGAACAGGACGAGGGCTTCGTCCTTCCCGAGTCGCGCGCGATCATGGAGTACCTGGAGGAGCGCTTCCCCGATCCTCCGCTGCTGCCCGAACACCTCCAGGATCGGGCACGCGTCCGCCTCGCCCTCGATCAGTTCGGGCAGTTTTCAGACGCCTACTACGCATGGCGCTTCCGCAGCGGGCCGGCCGAGAAGCTGGACGCGCAGCTCGAGCAGCTCGACAACCGCCTCGAGACCTCTGCCTATCTCGTCGGTAAGCAGATCACGCTCGCGGACATCGGCTACCTGCCGTGGATCCTGAGAGCCGAGCAGCGTGGCGTCCCGGTGCGTCGCTTCGACCACATCGCGGACTGGGTCGACCGGCTGTCCGCACGCGCGTCTGTCGCTACCGAGATCACGATTGTCGAGGCGTTGGAGACCACCGTCGCCGACACCGCCGACCTCGACTTCTGGCGCGTTCGCGCGCCGGGCTGAAGGCTCCCGCGGCCAGGGAGCCGAGGCTGGTCAGGCCCCGCTGCCCGCAGGACCTGACCAGATGCCCACACCTGGTTAGGCGCCGTTCAGAGTCGCAACGCGGATCGCCGTGATGCTCGGCTCCACGAAGTTTCCGGACGCACCACCGGTTATGGCCTGGCAGACAAGATCCGCCGTCGAAGCAGCATCGATTGAGGCCGCGCCCGTGAGTGCGAACACCTGCCTGTCGAGTCCGCCGTCGGCCGCCAGCGGTATTCCAATCGCCCCGGCGTGATTCCGAGCAACGACGTTTCCGGCGATCTTGAGCTCGCACCTCACCTCGATCTGCGTCGCACCATTGTTGTTCACGGTCGTGGCCGCCGTGACCACCCACTTCCCGGGAGCAAGACTGGCCGAGACGATCGTCTGATCAGCTGCCGGTGTGAAGTTCACGACGACGGCTCCTCTTACTGAGACTGCGTCGCTAGGCCCGGTGTCCCCCTTCAGACCCTGAGCGCCAGCGGCGCCTGTCGCGCCAGCGGCGCCCGTGGCGCCCGCGGCGCCCGTCGCACCCTGAGCGCCCGTCAGACCGCGGAGACCGCGGAGACCGCGGAGGCCTCTCGGGCCCCGCCTGCCCCGCGGACCGCGCGGCCCGCGTAGGACTGTCGGGGCCGCCGCCGCCGCCTTCGCACTCGGCGCCTTCCCGGAAGGAGCGCGCGCCGTGATCGTCTCTGCTGCGGCTGCGCCCACCAGGCCCACAAGCAGGCCCGCGGCTACCGTCGCCACGGCCGTGAGCGGACTAAGGCGCCATCCACCACGTCTTTCTCCAGCCCTCATTGCAACCTCCTCTGCACGTCGTTGACCGCCGAGCTGTCCTCCGGAGACCCGGGCCGGAGGCTCACGCCCGCGAGGTAGTCGTTCGCCGCCGCATGCCGACCCTCCTGCTGGCCGCTCGGTCAACGTCACCCATCCGGGCGGCGGCGGCCACCTCGCGTCGATCTGCATGACGCCTCCTTGGCCGGGTGAGCGGGGAACCTGCAAGCGCAGGGCAGGTGGAGAATCGTGGCGTCCCGTGCGTCGTTCGGGCGCAGGAGCGCATGGGCCAAAATGCCGTCATGGCCTCGTACTCGGTCAACGAGCACGCCGTGGCGCACGCGAGACGGCTCATCGACGCGCACCAGTACGTGCTCGACAGCGACTGGGGTGATGTCCAGCCCAGGGCCGCCGACGAGAACGCCTTCCTGGAGTCGCACTCGTGGGATGACTACTCCGTATGGCACCTGGGGCTCACCGAGGGCGCGAGGGACGGCACCAAGGCGCGTTACGCGTTCGTCTACGGCGACTTCAGACGCGTCCATCGAATGGGCCTGATCTCCTGTCAGTACCGGGCGGCCGAGTGGCGGCACAAAGAGGTCGAGCTCGCCGCCCACGAGCTCCTACAGCGCCTCGACAGCACACGAGCCTGAACCCGCTCGACGATCGCTCGAGCGCGACTCATGGCGAGCTCGAGTGGACGCGTGCGGCGGCTAACCGAGGGTTTCGACCTCGAGTGCGCGGAGCTCGTCGCGCGCCACCAGGGCCGAATAGAGCCCACCGAGCTCGATCAACTCGTCGTGCGTGCCGCGCTCGACGAGCTCACCCGCCTCCAGCACGACGATCTGGTCGGCGTCCCGGATCGTCGAGAGCCGGTGCGCGATCGTGATCGTCGTACGGCCCTCGGACAGGCGGTCGAGCTCCTCCTGCACGGCCCGCTCGGTGCGGGTGTCGAGCGAGCTCGTCGCCTCGTCGAGCACCAGCACCGGCGGGTTCCGCAGGATCGTCCGTGCGATCGCCATGCGCTGCTTCTCGCCGCCCGAGAAGCGGTAGCCGCGCTCGCCGACCACCGTGTCGTAGCCCTCCTCGAGCCCGGCGATCAGGTCGTGGATTCGCGCGGCGCGCGCCGCTGCCTCGATCTCCTCATCGGTTGCCCCGGGCTTCGCAAAGCGAAGGTTCGCGCGGATCGAGGCGTGAAAGAGGTACGTCTCCTGCGAGACGACGCCGATCGTCTCGGCGAGCGAGGCGAACGTCGCGTCGCGGACGTCGATCCCGTCCAGCAGCACCCGTCCACGCTCGACCTCGTAGAGCCGCGCGGCCAGATAGCCGAGCGTCGTCTTTCCCGAGCCCGTCTCGCCCACGATCGCGGTGCGCGTCCCGGCGGCGACCTCGAACGACACGTCCCGCAGCGTCCACTCGCCATCCGGGTCGTAGCGGAACCAGACGTGCTCGAAGGAGACGTCGCCCCGACAGGGCGGCAGCGGCTTGGCGTCTGCGCGCTCGCGGATCTCCACGGGCAGATCGAGGTACTCGAAGATGCGGTCGAAGAGCGCAAGCGACGTCTGCACGTCGATCTGCACGGTCAGCAACGAGCCGACCGGGAAGAAGAGTCGCGTCTGGAGCGTGGTGAAGGCAACCACGGTTCCGAGCGAGATCGACGCGCCGAGGAACGGCTGCCCCGCGAACCAGTAGACGAGCGCAGGCATGACCGAGAAGCTCGTCTGGATGGAGGCCATCACCCAGCGGCCGGCCAGGCGCTGGCGCACCTCGAGGTCGGCGAGCTGGGACGACTCGCGCTCGAACCTCTCGGCGAGCTCGCCCCCGCGTCCCATCGTCTTGCCGAGCAGGATCCCGGACACCGAAAGCGACTCCTCGACGAGCGCGGACATGTCCGCCATCGTCCGCTGTCTCGTGGTCGTGATCTGCCGTCGTTCCCTGCCGATGCGTCGCGTGAGCAGGACGAAGACCGGCACGAGCGCCAGCGAGAAGAGCGCCAGGCGCCAGTCGAGGAGGAACATCGCGACGACCGCGGCGACCACCGTGGTCACGTTGGAGACGATCGAGGTCGCGGTCGACGTGACGACGGTCTGGATGCCACCGATGTCGTTCGCGATCCGCGACTGCACCTCGCCCGTTCGGGTGCGCGTGAAGAAGGCGAGTGACAAGCGCTGCAAGTGGCGGTAGACGGCCGCTCGCAGGTCGTGCATGACGTTCTGGCCGACGACGTTCGAGAACCAGGTCTGCAGCACGCCGAGCACGCCCGTCGCAATCGCGATCGCTATCAGGCCTCCGACGAGGAGGTTGAGCTGCCTCGTATCCCCTTCGGGGAGAGCTTGGTCGAAGATCTCCCGTACGAGGAACGGCGAGATCGCCCCGAGCGCCGACGAGACCAGGATCAGCACGAGAACGCCCCCGAGCCGCAGCCGGTAGGGCCGGAAGAGGCCGACTATGCGCCGCAGGTTCGCCCGGCGCACGGCCGGGTCGGCGGGGCGCTGAGCGCTCTCGTCACCGTCGACGCCCCAGTAGCCGCTCATGGATTCACGCTACCTGCGGGGGTCGGGCGCGGCGCCCGCAGGAGCCGCACCCGACAATGCACACCGCTCAGCCCGTTGACGACGCCGGGTGAATCGTGGCGACGAACTGCTGTTCTGCAGCGAGTCCGAGGTTGTTCTTCGTGTAGACGATTAGGTCGCCTCCGCCGCTGCTCAGCGAAATGAAATTGGCAACGTCGCCGACAACGCTTGCCAGAGCAAGCTGGATGTTGGCGTTGAAGCTGATCCCCGGGAACGTGATCGTGTATTGCCCCGAGCCAGCCGCGTGCGCTATCGAAGGTTGCCCACCCGAGCGGTTGAACCAGCTGAGCAACGTTCCCGCTGCGTTCACTCGCACACCCGCCAGCGCGACGCCGCGGACGCTGGTCGCGAGGTAGCGGCCGTCGCTCTCGACCTTCGTGTAGAAGTTGGAAGTGTCGACCGTTCCCGTGGGGCCGGTCGCGCCCGTGGTGCCCGCCGCGCCGGTAGGGCCGGTGGCGCCGGTGGGGCCTGCGGCCCCTGGTGGGCCCTGAGCAGCCACCCGCGCGGGCAGCACACTGGCGGGGAACTTCTTGTTCTTTCCGAGTGGGATCAGGTGGTTCGCCTTCGGCTTGCGCGCCGCGCTGAACCCGTCCACCTTGCCGGCGTTCATCGCAAACGCGACACGCACGGCCTTGCGCGCTCCCTCCCCGAGCGGCGTGACCCCAAGCACCGCGACCACCAACGCGGTGATCGAGAACACGATTGGCAATCGTGTTCGCATAACCGTTTCCTCTCTTTCCTCTTCCTGGTTGCCAACGGTAGAGAGGGCGCCGGTCGGTGCCGTGCCACAAGACGCGCGTTTGCCACGAAGCCGCCAGGTAGCGTTCGCGACCGATGTCGACCGTTCTTCCCGCGTCAGAGCGACTCCGGCATCCCGGCTGGTGTGTGAACCTGATCGAGGCGGCCGGCCTGCAGTCCGGCGAGCAGGTGCTCGTCGTGGTCGACGAGCCGCTGCTCGAGGAGGGCTCGCAGCTCGCCGCGGCGGTGGCCGACGCCGGAGGGCAGGCACACCTGGAGCTCTGGACCGGCCCGCGCCCGCTCAGCGAGCCGCCGCCGGCGGTGCTCGAGGCCGCCGACTCCTCGTCGCTCGCCTACTTCCTCGCCCAGCAGCCGCTCGCGGAGGAGGCCCACGCCCGCCTCGGGCTGATCGAGCGGATGCGCGCGCACGGCGGCCGCGAGATCTTCATGGGCTTCGTCGACGGCGAGCTGCTGCACGAGCTATCCGGTCCGGTCCCCGACCTGACCGCGGCCGCCGAGCAGGTGCTCGCAGGTGTACGGGCGGCTGGGACGATCCGGATCCGCGGCCGAGGCGGCACCGACCTCACGCTGCGCGTCGGCGGCCGGCCCTGGCTCACGGATGTGGGGCCGCTCGAGCCCGGCCAGATGGCCAACTTCCCGGGCGGAGAGGTGTACGTGGCCCCGTATGCCGACGGCGCCGACGGTGTGCTGGTGGCCGACCTCACGGTGCCCTACACGGTGGAAGGGCTCGTCGACGCCCCGGTGACGCTGCACTTCGAGCGCGGCCGTGTGACCGCCATCGAGGGGGGCCGGGCGGCCGATCTCCTGCGCCGGATCGTCGAGGACGCCGGCAGCGGCGCGGACGTCGTCGCCGAGCTCGGCATCGGCCTGAACCCGGGCGTGGCACCGCGAGGGCACGTCATGCTCGACGAGAAAGCCGCCAATACGGCACACGTGGCCATCGGCCACAACAAGGGCGCCTACGGGGGCGACAACGAGGCCGCCATCCACGTGGACTGCATCTTCTCCGCTCCGGAGGTCGAGGCGGACGGACGGCCTGTCGAGCTCCCCGCCGGCTAGCGGCGCACGACCCTGGTTGCGCGCGACGGGGCCGACATGCGCGCGCCGCCCGGTAGCCGACGGTTGTCGGCGAAGACGCGCACGCGGAGACGCCGGCCGATGTCGGCGCGGCGCAGCCGGTAGGTCTGGTTGCGCGCACCCGGGATCGGGTCGCAATGCGTCCCGGATGCGTTGCAGCGCGACCAGCGCCAGCCGTAGCGCACGGGCGGCGTTCCCCGCCAGTGGCCTCGCGACGCCTTCAGCAGCCGGCCCACGCGCTCCGTTCCTGTGATCTTGGGTCGGGCCGTCGGTCTCGGCTTGAGTGCGTCGACGAGCGGCATGGCGGAAGCGGCCGAGGCCGAGCCGCCGCCGTTCGTGGCGGTCACGACCACACCGACGCGTCGCCCGGCGTCACGACTGCGCAGCTTGTAGGCAGCGCCCGTCACGCCGGCGATGTCGGCGCATTGCGAGCCGGTACGTGAGCAGCGACGCCAGCGGTACGCAAAACCCAGCGGCTGCGAGCTGCGCCATTCGCCGGTGGCGGCTCGCACGGTGCGGCCGTCGACGGCACGTCCCGCGAGCGTCGGCGCCTTCGTGTTCGCCGGCGCCAGGGGCGCGATGGGCGCCGTCGCACCCGCGGTCGCGCTCGCAGTGCCGGCCGCATTCGACGCCGTCACCACGACGCGCAGCGCGGAACCGATATCCACGGCCACGGGGTTGTAGGCGCCGCCCGTCGCGTCTGGAATGCCGGCGCAGACCGAGCCGGAAGCATCACAGCGCACCCACTGGAAGGCGAAGGACAGCGGCGTGCCTCCTGACCAGCGGCCCACCCCGGCAATCAGGGTCTGGCCCTCGCGTGCCTCGCCAGCAATCCCGGGCGCCCCCTCGTTCACCGGAGGGCTCGTGACCAAGCCCGAGATGTCGAGGAAATAGCCACCCGCGCCGGAGGCCGACGTGACCCGCACGGTGTACGCGCCGGCGCCCGCAGGCTGGTGCGAGAGGTCCTCCTGCCGGCCCACCCCCCCTGCGCTTGCGACCTGGGTTCCGGACGGGTCGAAGAGCGCCAGGTCGACATCGGGCGGCGAGGCGCCCGGTGCGATCGCGGTCACGGCGAGCGGGAAGTCGGTGCCAGTCACGACCACGCGGTGATCGCTGTGGGCTCCCGGGCCGGCCACGCTGCCGTGCCGGATTTCGTGCACGGGCGCCGGCGGCGGGTTGGTCGTGGCTGCCTGCCGGGAGCGCGAGATCGCGGTGCGCACGCTGCCGACCGTCTTCGAGCTGCTTCGCGGCGGGGTACAGCTGACCAAGCAGCTGCGCGAGGTGCAGGTCGAGGACGTCCTGGGCCGCGACCCGGTGCACGTCGAGCTCGACCGCGTCGGTGCCTATCTGGGCGATCGCAAGGTGCTCGTGACTGGCGCCGGCGGCTCGATCGGCGCCGAGCTGTGCCGCCAGATCGCCCGCGTCCACCCGCGGCTGCTGGTGATGCTGGACCAGGCCG
>DAITAO010000063.1:0-18560 GCA_036824245.1 Gaiellaceae bacterium
CCTGCTAAGCCCCCTTCTCGATCGGCACGTCGACGAGGTTGCCCCACTCGGTCCATGAGCCGTCGTAGTTGCGGACGGTCTGGTAGCCGAGCAGCTCGCGGAGCACGAACCAGGTGTGGGCGCTGCGTTCGCCGATGCGGCAGTACGCCGTCACGTCCTGGTCGGCTGTGACGCCCTTGCCCTCGTAGAGAGCCCTGAGCTCGTCCGCACTCTTGAACGTGCCGTCATCGCGGACCGCCGAGGCCCAGGGGATCGACTGCGCGCTCGGGATGTGACCTGCGCGCTGCGCGCCCTCCTGCTCGTAGCCGGGCGGGGCGATCAGCTCGCCGGAGAACTCCTGCGGGCTCCGCACGTCGACCAGCGCCTCACGGCCGATCCCGTCGCGCACCGCGTCGCGTCGTGCGCGAATCGACTCGTCCCGGTCACTCGCCTTGTAGGTAGCCGGGGACGGCGAGGGAGCGTCCGCGGTCAGGTCGCGCCCCTCGTCAATCCACTTCTGGCGGCCGCCGTCCAGAATGCGCACATCCTCGTGGCCGTAGGTCTTCAGGTACCAGTAGGCGTACGCCGCGAACCAATTGTTCTTGTCGCCGTAGAGCACGAGCGTGGTGTCGTTGGAGATACCACGCTCTCCCATCAGCCGCTCGAAGTCCGCCTTCTCGATCAGATCACGCTCGATGGGATCCTGGAGGTCATCGCGCCAGTGGAGCTTGATCGCTCCGGAGATGTGCCCTTCGTCGTAGAGGTCAGGGTTCTCGTCCACCTCCGCGACCACGACGTTGTCATCCTTCAGGTGCTCGGCGAGCCAGTCGGTCGCCACCAGCACCGGCTTCGCGTACCCGTCTCCGGCCATTAGGTCCTCCTTGTGTGCAGGCTGTGACCAGAAGCTACGTGTTTCGGTCCGGGCTGGTCAATCGAGCAAGGTGCGCCGTACTGCAGCCTGGAGCTCCCCCACCGAGACGGCGCCCTCGAACTTCGCCTTGATGCGGCCGTCGCGGCCGACCAGGAACACCCACGGCTCGCTGGGCAGCGCCCATTCCCGGACCCATCGGTTGTAGCCCAGTGCCGGGTTGTTCTCCTCGAAAATCTCCACGTGGATGAAGCGGACGTCTGTAGACCTGAAGGCCCGACGCACGGTATCCACGACATCGACGACGGGCCCGCACGCCCGGCTCGCGCACAGCTTCGGCGTGGCGAACGCCACAACGAACGGAGACTTGTCCCGCAAGGCGTCGGCCACCGAGTGACGCAGCAGCTCGCGGTCGGGCGGCACCCGCGTCGTCAGCTGGGCGATGGGCGCCTCGCCGATCGTCGGCGTGCGCGACGGATAGGCCTTGTCGCCCACCGCAGGCGACTGCGACTCGTCCTTTACGACCAGGTTTCCGTAGGCCTGGACGGGCCGGCCTCCGAGCGGCTCTGCGAGCAGCCAGTAGGTTCCCGGCCGCTCGAGTGTCGCTTTCGCGACGTACAGCCCCTTGATGCCGCCGTCATCCGTGTAGCCGCCGGGCACGCCGACCGGCTCGAGCCGAGCCGACGTGGTCAGGAAGGGTCGCTCGTCCAGCGCCTGCGCAAGCCAGACTTTCGCGCGGGGCCGTTCGATCGGACGACCGCGGCTGTCGAGCACCAGGAAGGTGAACCGCACCGGGCCGGTGGCGAGGTCGGCCGTGCCGGGAGTGACCGCTACCTCGGGGCCCGGCTTCGAGGCGAACTCGTCGAGCGTGCGCTCTGCGACCCGCTGCGAAGGCGCGGCGGAAGACGGCTCGCCCGCGTTCTCGTCCGACGATCCCGCACAGCCGACGGCGAGCAGCGAGACCAACACGAAGAGGGCGATCGGGCGCACGCCCACGAGTCTAGTTACGCGCTATGGGCCAGAAGGGGCTGCAAACAATGAGAAAGCCGGGGGCCCGGGCGCCCCCGGCTCCGTACCTAGGCCGGGCTCGGCCTCCGCAGCGAGGCGGAGCCGTGGCCTAGCCGTGTCCGTCCTGCATGCCTGGGTTGAACAGGCAGATCTTGATCAGAGCCAGCTTCAGGCAGCCCTTGCCGTTCCCGTCGTGCATGCCTGCGTTCGCGGCAGTCGGCAGCGTCGCGGCAGCGAGCAGCGCGATTACGAACGCCATTGCGAGGCGAGCCTTCATTCCGCACCTCCTTTCGCTAGAACCGGACGTCCTGGAGTGCTTCTGCGGCTCGGCGGTAGTACCGCGCGGCCGTCCGGTCCTCCCCCCTGCGTCCCGCGAGATCTCCGCGGGCGACCCATACGGCTGCTCTGTGGCTCGCCGACGCAGCCTGTTCGGCGCTCTCGTCGGCACGCTGCAGCCATTCGTCAGCCTCATCCAGTCGGTCCTGCTCCATCAACGCGCGGCCCAGCGTCAGCTGGCACCCCGCGACCTCGTAGACGTAGTCGGCACGATCGCCGAGGAGCTTTAGCGCCTCTCGAGCGAGCCGCTCCGCCTGGTCGTGCTCGCCCCGATCGAGGTGCACACGGGCGAGCGAGCCCGCCGCCGTGGCGGCGTCGGCATGAGTGTCGTGCTCGAGCGCCACGGCGAACGCGGCCTTGAGGTTCTCGACGGCCTGCTCTGAACGGCCGAGCATGTGGTTGAGACCACCGAGGTTGTTGAGCAGGCGCCCGACGTGCACTTCGTCCTCGAGCTGCTCGTACAGCGCCCTGGCACGTTCAGCGTAGGTGCGAGCCTGCACGAGGTGTCCGAGGCGCTCCGCGACGAGCGAGGCCTGGAAGTAGGTGTTGGCGATGCTGCGACGGTCTTCGATGCCCTGCGAAAGCTCGAGCGCGCGCTCGACATCTTCACGAGCCGCCTCGTAGTCACGCTGGCGCCGGTAGCAGCGGGAACGCCAGCCGAGAATCTCCGAGCGCAGATGGTCGCTCGGCAGCTCAGACCGCTCGGCAAGCGTGAGCGCCTCGCTCAGCAGCCCCAGCGCCGTCGTGATGCTCTGCAGCTTGTAGCGGCACACGCCCAGCCGGAAGAGCACGTCGGCCCGGTCGAGGTCCGAGAAGCTTGGCCCTTCGACGAGCGTGCGCGCGCGAATGAGTTGATCGAGCGCCGGGCGGACGTCGCCGCCGAGCTGCCGGGCCCAGGCCTCGCCGGCGAGCGCACGCACCTCGAGCTCCACGGAGCCTGTGGTGCGTACGACACGCGCAATGCGCTCGTACTCCTCGAGGGCCTCCTCGGGCCGGAATGCCTGCGTCAGCGCATCGGCGCGTGCCAGCGCCGCCTCCACGCGGCCGCGTTCGTCGGCCGACACGCCGCTTGAGAGGTAGCCGGGATCGCTGCTGAGCCTGGCGGCCAGCCATTCGACCGTCTCCGGCGTCGGGCGGGTCTTGCCCCGCTCGATCTGGCTGACGTACTCCTTGGAGAACCGCTCGCCGGCGAGCTCGCTCTGGGTGAGGCCGGCCGCGACACGAAGCTGCCGAAGGCGGTCGCCGAGCCGCGTCCCCGGGCGGGGACCACTTGGCGTGCGGGTGCGCGATGTCGGCGTCATCGGGGGGGCGTCACTCGGAGTGAAGCTCACACTTCACCTGTACGCAAGATGTCCTTTCCGGGCATCCCCCAAAAGGGTCATGTCCTAAAGAAAAGTGAAGTGAAGCAACTGTACCTCAAATCACTTGACCGAGGTACTTGACTTCCCTGGACAGGCGTCTTATAGTCAGTCCACCTCGCCACCCCGGCTAACCGCCAAGCCGGAACGAGGAACAACGTGACACCTTGACGACGAAGGCCCGGGGGCGTGGCTGGGCCGCAGAGCCAAGCCCTCGGGCCCTCGTCGTCGAGGTGTCTCTCCTTTTGCGCTCGTCTAGGGACGCCGGCCGGTCATCCACTCGCGGCGGGCCGCCGCGATTGCGGGCAGCTCCACCTCGAGCAGGCCACCGAGCCGCTCGCCGACGGTCTTGAGCAGCCCGATCGAGATGAAAATCCACGCTTCCGCGCTCGCGTCGCGATCGGGCAGGATGCCGCCGGCGGCCTGCGAGCGGCGGATCACGCCGGCCACGTAGCGGTGGACTTCGCGCATGTGACGCCGCAGGAACTTGCGGATCTCGGCGTCACCGCTCGCTTCGGTAAGCGCCTGCACCCAGAGATTCGCGACATGCAGCCGCGGGTCGCGGGCCTCGAAGTAGGCGCGGGCCATGGCCGCCGGCCAGGCACCCGGATCAGGCTCGTCCGCAAGCGCCTTGTCCCACAGATCGCGGAGCAGACGCCAGCCTTCGCTGATGCAGGAGAGGTAGAGGTCTCGCTTGGAGCCGAAGTGGCGATAGAGAATCGGTTCCGTGACTCCCGCCGCGAGCGCGATGTGCGCGGTGGTGGTGCCGCGGTAGCTGCCCTGCGAGAAGACGGTGCACGCCGACTCGAGGATCGCCGCGCGGCGCGCCTCGGCCGTGAGCCTGACGCGAGCTTCTTTCACGCCGCCGGCTCGATGACGGGCTCCGGGGCGTCATGTCGTTCCTGCCGGACGGTAGTCGCCGCCACGACGGCGCCGGCGAGCGCGATGCCGGCCGCGACGAGCAGCGCGGTGGAGAACCCGTCGACGAACGCTTCCGGCGTTCGCCGATCCCCGGTCCGGGCCGCCACGATCGCCCCCATCAGTGCGATTCCGAGCGACCCGCCCACCTGGCGTGCCGAGTTCAGTACCGCTGAGCCAACGCCGGCCCGATCGACCGACACCGCCCGCATGGCAGCCGCGGCGCTCGGAGTCATCGTGCACGCCATCCCGGCGCCGCCGACCAGCAGCGCGGGCAGCAACGTCCAGAAGCTCTCGTCGGTGCCGAGGCGCGAGAAGTACAGGAGCTGCAACGCGACGAGCACGAGCCCCCCGGTCATCAGCCACCTCGAGCCGTGGCGATCCGACGCCTTCCCCGCGAGCGGGGCGACGAGGATGATGAGCACGGTCATGGGCAGGAATGCGGCGCCCGTCTCGACGGCCGAGAAGCCGAGGATGTTCTGCATGTACAGCGAGACGAAGAAGAACACCCCGAACATGGCCAGGGCGACGAGCAGCGTCACGACGTTCGCCCCGGTGTACGTCCGGTTCCGGAAGAGGGCCAGGTCGAGCATGGGAGCGCGGCCGCGACGTTCGATCACGACGAAGAGCGTGAGCGCGACAGCGGCGACGAGGAAAGAGAGCACGATGCGCGTCGACGTCCAGCCGTATGTGTTCGCCTCGATGAGCGCATACGTGAGTGCGAAGAGCCCGAGCGCGGAGGTGCCGAGCCCCGGCAGGTCGAGCCGCTGGACGGCGCGCATGTCTCGGGATTCCTCGATCAGCAGGAAGCTCGCGGCGATTGCCAGGACGCCCACCGGCACGTTGACGAAGAAGATCCAGTTCCACGAGATGTGCTCGGTCAGCAGCCCGCCGACGAGGGGCCCTATGGCGAGTGCCATCGCCGAGACTCCCGCCCAGATGCCGATCGCCGTGCCGCGCTCGCGGGGCGGAAACGTGGCGGAGATGATCGAGAGGGTGGCGGGGTTCATGAGTGCCGCTCCCGCGCCCTGGACGACCCGTGCGCCGATGAGCACATCGCCGCTCTCCGCGAGCCCGCAGGCCAGCGAGGAAAGCGTGAAGACGACGAGCCCGATCACGAAGACGAGCCGGCGGCCGTAGAAGTCGGCCAGCTTCCCGCCCGGCAGCATGAGCGCCGCGAAGGTGAGGGCGTAGCCGGCCACGATCCACTCCAGCTCCGACAGGTCAACGCCGAGGTCGCGCTGGATGGACGGCAGCGCGACGTTCACCACCGTGTTGTCCAGCATGATCATGAAGAGTCCGAACGCCACCGCGCCAAGCGTCCACCACCTACGGTTCTCGTCCGTGACCAGTCGCGCGCGCATAGTTAGGCGTCACTAACTTAGCAGGCGGCTCTCTTTACGGTGACTGTCACTCTTAAGAGGTGTCTAGGCTTGGCGGCGTGGCGGAGGTCGTCTGGCGGCCGAGCGACGAGGTGCTCGAGCGGGCGAACGTCGTCCGGCTGATGCGCCGCCACAGCATTGCCGACTACTCGGAACTCGTGCGCCGCTCGCAGGAGGAGCCCGAGTGGTTCTGGCCTGCCGTCGTGGAGGACCTCGGCCTCCAGTTTTCGCGCCCCTGGGAGCAGGTTGTCGATCTCTCCAGCGGTCCCGAGTGGGCGACGTGGTTCGTCGGCGGGCGACTGAACATCGCCTGGAACTGCGTGCATCGCTGGGGGGAGGGTGCGCGGGCCGGGGCTCCCGCAGTGGTGTGGGCCGCCGAGGACGGCGGGCGGCGCGAAGTGAGCTACGGAGAGCTCTCGGCGGAGGTGACACGGCTGGCCGAGGCGCTCGTCGCACGCGGCGTGCGACCCGGCGACCGCGTGGCGACCTTCCTCCCCATGTCGCCCGAGGTCGCGATCGCCGCGCACGCGTGTGCGCACGTCGGCGCGGTGCAGGTGCCGGTCTTCTCCGGCTTCGCCGCACCGGCCGTCGCGGCGCGATTGCGAGACGCCGAGGCCAAGGTGCTGATCACGGCCGATGTCACGCTGCGCCGAGGGCGCGAGGTGCCGATGAAGGAAATCGCCGACGACGCTGCTCGTCAGGCACCGTCCCTCGAGACGATGCTCGTCTGGAGGCGGCTCGGCAGAGACGTGCCGATGCTGCGCGGCCGCGACGAGTTCTGGGACGAGGCGGTGGCGGTGTCACCGGGAGTGCTCGAGCCGCTCGAGGTGGACTCTGAGCATCCCTATCTCCTGACGTACACCTCGGGGACGACGGGTCGCCCGAAGGGCATCCTCCACGTGCAGGGCGGGTTCCTCGTATCCATTGCGCGCGAGGTCGCCTACCAGGCCGACGCTCACCCCGAGGATCGACTGCACTTCGCCACCGACATGGGCTGGATCATGGGCCCGTGGACGGTGGTGGGCGGTCACGCGCTCGGCTGCACGCTCGTGCTTGCCGAGGGCGCTCCCGACTGGCCGGTCGACCGGCTCTGGACGCTGATCGAGCGGGAACGCGTCTCCATCCTGGGCTGCTCTCCCACGCTGATCCGCGCGCTCATCCCCCACGGCGAGCCCGGCGCCGACCTCTCGTCGCTCCGCACGATCGTGACGACGGGCGAACCGTGGAATCCCGATCCCTACATGTGGCTGCACGAGAAGGTGGGCGGCGGACGCTGCCCGATCATCAACTGCTCCGGAGGCACCGAGGTGGGCGCATGCTTCCTGTCGCCCACACCGGCCGTCCCGATCAAGGCGTGCTCGCTGGGCGGGCCCGCTTTGGGCATGGCCATGGACGTCGTCGACGGCGAGGGACGGTCGGTGCGCGGCGAGGTCGGCGAGCTCGTCTGCCGCAAGCCGTTTCCGGGTATGACACGCGGGTTCTGGCGCGATCCCGAGCGCTACCTCGATACCTACTGGCGGCGCTTTCCCGGCATCTGGGTGCACGGCGACTGGGCGTCCGTGGACGAGGACGGCTACTGGTTCCTGCACGGGCGTTCGGACGACACGCTGAACATCGCCGGCAAGCGGATCGGCCCCGCTGAGATCGAGTCGGCCGCCGTCGAGCACGCCGCCGTCGCCGAAGCGGCGGCGATCGGCGTCCCGCATGAGGTGAAGGGCGAAGTCGCCTGGGTGTTCTGCATCCTGGCGCCGGGCTTCGAGGCGACGAGTGAGCTGGCCGCTGAGGTGGCGGACACCGCCGCGGCGCAGCTCGGGCGCGCCTTCCGGCCGGACCGGGTCGTCTTCGTGACGGCGCTGCCCAAGACGCGCAGCGCGAAGATCATGCGCCGGGCAATCCGCGCCAAGGCGCTCGGCACCGACACCGGCGACCTCTCGTCACTCGAGAACCCCGAGGCTCTCGACGAGATCGAGCGCGCCGTCACCTGACAGAGCCGCCCGCCGGCGCAAAGTCACAGATTCGTCACACCTCCAGGGACAGTCCCTGGAGGTGTCCGCAACGGGCATGGCGATTGGGTCGAGAGAGTGACTTATGCGGCGTCGCGAACCCGGTGGCGGTCGTGCCTCTCTACGCTCATGCAAATGTCGCGGATGCCCCGCTCTCACCTTCCGGACGCAGGCGTGTACCACGTAACGACGCGCGGCGTCGACGGCACGCGCGTCGTGCGAGACGACGAGGACGCGCTCGCGTTCCTCCAGCTCATGGTCGCGGTCGTCACGCGCTTCCACTGGACGATGCACGCCCTCTGTCTGATGCCGAACCACTACCACGTCGTCGTAGAGACGACGCTCGCGAAGCTCTCGCGCGGCTGCCACAGGCTGAACGGCGTCTACGCGCAACGCTTCAACAAGAAGCACGGTCGCCGCGGCCACCTCTTCGGCGACCGCTTCTGGGCGTCGATCGTCGAGACCGAGGCGCACATGCACAACGCGTGCGAATACGTGATCGCCAACCCCGTCCGGGCCGGGCTCTGCACGGCGGCTGCCGACTGGCCGTGGACGGGCTGCCGCTACGGTCTCGAGCTCTCCTGACCGGATAGCCTGCGGCCGATGACCGAACGCGACGACCTCTCGGGGCAGGTTGCGCTCGTCACCGGCGGCGGCCGCGGCATCGGCGCGAGCATCGCTGCCGAGCTGGCCGAGGCCGGCGCGCGGGTCGCGGTGTCGGCACGGACGCCGAGCGAGATCGAGGACACTGCGCGCGCGATCGGCGGGCTCGCCGTGGAGACGGACGTCAGCCGGCCCGCCGACGTCGAGCGGCTGGTTCGGCGAGTGGAGAAGGAGCTCGGGCCGGTCGACCTGCTCGTCAACAACGCAGGCATCAGCGGCCCCAGCGAGCGCGACGGTGCCTGGTCGGTCGAGGTCGACGATTGGTGGCATGTGTTCGAGGTCAACGTGCTCGGCGCCTACCTCTGTTCGCGAGCGGTGATCCCCGGGATGATCGAGCGCGGCCGGGGACGCATCGTGAACACGGGTAGCGGAGCCGCTTACCTGCCGGGCTCACGGTCGAGCGCCTACAGCGCGAGCAAGGCGGCTCTGCACCGCTTCGCCGAGATCCTCGCCGGCCAGCTCGAGCCACATGGGGTCTACGTCTTCGCGATCAGCCCAGGCCTCGTGCGGACGGACATGACCGAAGCGGTGTTTGCCGACAACTCGCCGTGGACGCCTCCCGACCTGGCGCCGCGCCTGGTGCGCGTGCTCGCATCAGGACGCGCCGACGCGCTGGCGGGCCGCTATCTGCACGCTGAGCACGACGATGTCGAGGAGCTGATCCGCCGCGCGGCGGAGATCCACGAGCGCGACCTGAACGCGATCCGCCTGCAGCGCTAGCGCGGCTCGATCCAGACAGCCCGCGCGACGGCCAGCGTGCGCCCGGACGCGTCGAGGATGGCCGTCCCGGCTTCCTGCTTGCGCCCGTCGCCGCCGAGCGGCCAGCCGAGCACAACGAGCTCCTCGCCGACCTGAGGCCGCCGGTCGACGCGTGCAGCGAGGCGGCCGAGCACACGGGTCCCGCGCCCCACGAGCTCGACCGCGAACGCGCCTGGACAGTCGAGCGCGGCCCAGACGAACTCCGGCCGCACCACCCCGTCATCGGCGGCGAGTGACTCGTGCGGCATCCAGAAGGCGGCCACGAGTCGCTCCTCGCCCACGCGGCCGGGGCGCAGACGGAGTCCGTCGCCCGGCCGCCGGGCGGGCCCGCAGACGAAACACTCGGGAAAGGGGTGCTCGCCGGCCCCCACGGAGTGCGCTTCCGCGGAGCGAGCCTCGCCGACGGACGCGGCCCGTGGCGGCTCGAGATCCAGGTGCGCGGGCACTCCCTCCGCGACGACCAAGGTCGCATCGAGCACCTCGACGCGGCCGTCTCGCTCCTGAACGCGCAGCGGACGCTCCAGCGGCGGCGGACGACGGAGCGTCACTTCGGCGGCCGGCGCCCGAACGAACGCCGCAACGGCACCAGAGGTGTAACCACCGTTGCCCGTCGTCTGCGGGCCTCGAAAGCGCCGCGCGATCCGAATCTCCGCCACGCGCTCAGTCTGCCGCGTCGCCGACCCTGCGGCGCCGCCTCTTCCTCCCGTATCTTCGGCGTTACGCGTCCGGTACAGTTTTCGACTGAGAGGCGAAAACTCATGAGACTCGCGCTCGCACAGATCAACACCATCGTCGGCGACCTGGACGGCAACCGCGCGCACATCCTCGAGCAACTCGAGGAGGCGCGCTCGGCCGGAGCAGAGCTCGTGCTCTTTCCGGAGCTCGCGGTGACCGGCTACCCACCCGAGGATCTGTTGCTGCGACCGGGGTTCGTGCGAGCGGCGCAGCGCTCACTGGAGGAGATCGCGCGCGCGTGCCGCGGAATCGCGGCGCTCGTCGGTACGCCCCATTTCGACCGCGATCTCTACAACGCGTGCGCAGTCTGCGTCGGCGGCGAGGTGCGGGCGCTCTACCGAAAGCGCTTCCTCCCCAACTACGGCGTCTTCGATGAGGCTCGCTACTTTGCCCCCGGGCGTGGCCTCTTGCTGCTCGAGCACGGCGAAGCGCTGATCGGCCCCACCGTCTGCGAGGACATCTGGCAGCCCGGTCCGCCTGCGACCGAGCTGGCCCTCGCGGGCGCGCAGCTGGTCACGAACATCTCGGCGTCGCCCTTCCACGTCGGCAAGGAGCGCGAGCGCGAGGACATGCTGCGCGTGCGGGCGCGGGACAACGCATGCTTCGTCGCGTTCTGCAACGCCGTAGGCGCGCAGGACGAGCTGGTCTTCGACGGCCACTCGGTCGTGCTCGACGACGAGGGGGAAGTCCTCGCGCGGGCGCCCGGTTTCGTCGAAGCGCTGCTTGTGGTCGACGTCGACCCGACCGTGGCAGTCGCGAAGCGCCTGCGCGACGTGCGCCGTCGCGCGCTGGCGCTCGAGGCCGACCCTGTCGACGTGCCGGTGGTGCATATCGGAGCGCCGCGAGGGGGAAACGGTGTGCGGGTCACGCCGACTGTCGCGCCGCTGGTGGACGAGCTCGAGCAGATGCGGCTCGGTCTCGAGCTTGGGCTCTCCGACTACGTGGCGAAGAACGGCTTCGACGAGGTCGTCGTGGGCGTCTCGGGGGGCATCGACTCAGCCGTCACGGCTGCGTTGTGCGCCGAGGCGCTGGGCACCGAGCGCGTGCACTGCGTGTCGATGCCTTCGCGCTACACGTCCACCGAGACGCGAGAGGATGCCCGGCAGCTGGCTGAGAATCTCGGCTGCCCGTTCCTCGAGCTCCCCATCGGCGACGTCGTGCTCGCCTTCGAGGCAGTGCTCTCCGAGGTCTTTGCCAACCGGGAGCCGGACCTGGCCGAGGAGAACCTCCAGGCCCGCGCGCGTGGCGTGCTGCTCATGGCGCTCTCCAACAAGTTCGGATGGCTGCTCGTGGCGACTGGCAACAAGTCCGAGCTCTCGGTGGGCTACGCAACGCTCTATGGCGACATGGCAGGCGGCTTCGCGCTGCTCAAGGACGTGTACAAGACGGATGTCTTCCGCCTCGCGCGTCATCTGAACGAGCGCGCGGGACGCGAGGTCATTCCCGTGTCGACGATCGAGCGCGCGCCCAGCGCGGAGCTGCGCGCAAACCAGCTAGACGAGGACTCGTTGCCGCCCTACGCCGCGCTCGACCGCGTGCTGGAGGCCTACGTGGAGCTCGACCGCTCGCGCGAGGACCTGTCCAGGGACGGCTTCGATCCGGAGGTCGTGGAGCGCGCGCTGGCGCTCATCGACCGCGCCGAGTACAAGCGGCGCCAGGC
The DNA here is from genome assembly GCA_036824245.1 of Gaiellaceae bacterium. Lineage (GTDB taxonomy): Bacteria > Actinomycetota > Thermoleophilia > Gaiellales > Gaiellaceae > JACVRM01. Next base: position 11,670 of record DAITAO010000063.1, read on the forward strand.
CCCGCCCGGCGTCAAGCTGCGTCCCAAGGCGTTCGGCCGCGACCGCCGCATACCGATCACGAACCACTGGACGGGTTAGCCAGGCTCCTAGGCCGTCTCGGTCAACGAACGCGGCGCGAGAACCAGCGCGCCGTCGAGTGGCCTGACGCAGTGATGCGGATGCGCCCGGCGAGCCGGCGCCCGTGCGCCCAGCGCGGCGTGCGGAAGACGCAGGTGGCCAGGCCGCGGCGGAAGCGGTGCACGCCGACCCAGGCACGTCGCTGCCCGACGCGCGCGCGGCAGCGCACCCGACCCGACCGCACCCATTCGCGGTTGCCCTTCATCACCACGGCGACGCGCACCGTGAACTTGCGGCCGGCCCGCGGCCTCCGGCGGAGGTCGAAGAGCTGGCTGGTGGAGAGCGGGCTCGGGCGGCGCACGGACGGGCGCTTGCGGCTCGGCGGCTTGGACTGGGCGGCTCTCGGCGCTCCGGCGGGCGACGCCGCGGCGCCTGACGTGCCGAACGTCTGCGCCCAGTAGACGGCGCCGTTGGACCGCACCGCCGCGCCCACCCCCGTCGCCACGTAGGCGGCGCGCTCGATGTTGGCGCGGTGCCCCGGCGACCCCAGCCACGCCTGCACGACTGAGCCTGCCGACGGGAAGCCGTAGGCGATGTTCTCGCCCCAGCCGCCGCCCGCATACCCGCACGCCGTGATGCGGTCGCCGGTCGACCGCGAGACCGGAGGCGCCGGATCGTCGTGGGCCATGTAGCCGTACTCGGCCATGTGCCGCGCTTTCCAGACAGCCGCAGCGGTCAGCGTCGGCGATACCGCGAGCGGCTTGAGACCGCGCGCGCTGCGATAGCCGTTGACAGCCGAGATGACCGCATTCGCGAGGTCAGGTCTCGGCGTGCCCCAGCCGGCGCCCGGAGTGCAGCTGCCGGAAGGCGATGCGCTGGTCGGTGTGCCGAGCGCGAAGGCCGACGCGGCGAGAACGGTGAGCGCGAGCCTGGAAGCTCGCCTGGCGTGCGTTGGGGCGCGGCGCACTTCGAAGTGATCGGCCGCTGCGCGAAATGCTTGAGTGGAGGCCGCCGCACGGCTTCGTACAGCGCTTTAGACGCCTACGTCGAAGGGCTCGGCAGGCGGCCCCGTGCGGATCAGGTCGGCCACGAGCCAGGGCAGCCGGCGCGGTGCGAAGATCGTGTCAGTCGCCTCGAGCTCCTCGAGCGACCACCAGCGTTGTTCGGCGATCCCTTCGGCCGCAAGCCGCTCGTCGCCCCATGTCGGGGCCGGCTCGAACGCTCGCGTTCTGATCACGTAGTGGCGCTCCGCCTGGCCACCCCACCCCGCCATGCCGCGAAACCAGTGCACTCGTTTCCACGCACACGGCCCAAGGGCAAACTCGAGCAGCCCGGATTCCTCGGCAAGCTCGCGTCTGATCGCACGCTCGTCGTTCTCGCCCGGTTCGAGCCCGCCGCCCGGAGGTGCCCAGACCGACTTGTCCGGCCACTCGAACCGGACGAGCAGGATGCGATCGGCATCGTCCAGGACAACGGCGCGGACGGCAGGCCGCAGCGGCAGGCCGGTCGAGCGGCCGGCCAGCTCCTGGAACCAGCGCTCGCGCTCGCGCCATGGAACAGCGGCGTTCGCAGGTGACGTCGAGGGGAGAACGAACAGCCGGGTGGCGCCCAGGGTGCGTTCCTGCAGGCCGAGCTGGGCGCGCTCGCCGAATGGGCCGCGGTACGCCTCCTTGCCGACGAAGGCGAGCCAGCCGGGCTCCAGCTCCCTCGCCAGCCGTTCCACCCGCTCACGGGCCCCGGCGAAGTCGGCACGGCGCAGGTCTCCGGAGCCACGCGTGGTGCGGCGGGCCGCGTCGGTCAGCCCTATACCGTGTTCGAGCAGGGCACGCTGCTCCGAGGGCGCCAGTACGTGCGGCGTGAATCCGGCGGCCTGCAGGAGCCGCCAGAAGTCGTTGCGCGGGTTGGCGAAGTGCGCGCCGGCCGCCGCGGAGGCGCGGCCGGGATTGATCCCGCAGAAGACGACACGCAGCCCGGCGGCCAGGATGTCGGGTACGGCGCCTCCGGCTGCCGCGATCTCGACACGCTTCTGGCTCACACGCGTGCGACGTTCCTCGCTACGGTGAAACCGGGTGGTGGGCTTGGGGTGCCCCGACGCGCGCGCGAGTACCTGAGCAGGCTCCGCCTGGCTAAGCGGCCTCCGGCTCGCGCTTCTCGAGCCGCTCTTCGAAGGCCTGGCGCAGGTCCTCGCCTGAGACGCGCAGGTCGTAGCGCGGGCGCCGCTCGACCTTGACGACGCGCACGTCCATCTTCCCGCTCCCGTAGCACCGCGCGTAGCACTCGGCCTCGCTCAGCGGCCGCAGCCTGGTTGTCACGGGGCGTACCGTATGTTGGACGGCCCGCTTTCGCAACCGCGGCGCTAGCGTTCCGCGCGGTGCCTCGTCCGCGCACGGAGTATCGGGTCGAGCTGGAGACCGAGCGCTGCTTCGTCAGCGACCGCGACGTCCCGCTCGAGCTGCCGCGCGCGTGGACGCCGGAGCACCTCGTTCTGGCGGCTCTCGTCCGCTGCTCGCTGCTCGCCTTCGAGCACCACGCCCGCCGCGCCTCGCTCGAGATGGACGGTCGCGGCTCCGCCCGCGGTTCCATCGACCGGCGCGACGACGGCCTCTACGCCTTCGTGGAGATCGAGTGCGACCTCGACGTCTCGCTGCGGCCGGAGCCGGCGCCTGAGCGCGTGGCCGAGCTGGTCGGCCAGGCCGAGCGCGGCTGCTTCGTCGGCTCGTCATTCACCGCGCGGCCGCGCTACCGCTGGCGCGTCAACGGCCGCGAGGCTACCTGACGATCTGCTGGGCGGTGCCGCCTCTGAGCGACGAGACGACGCTCGCGCGCGCATAGCTCTTCGTCGCGCGCTCGTCGACGGACAGCACGACGGGACCGTGGACGATGAGCCCCTCGTCGGCCCGCTCCTTGAGCAGATCTGCGAAAAAGCCTTCGACCAGCCACTCGCGGCCGGGAGCCACCGCCGCGCGCAGGCGAATGCGGACGAGGTCTTCGTCGAGCTGGTCGACACGCTCGACCCACGGCCTCTGGGCTAGCGCTGTGGGCCCGTGCGGGAGCACCCGCGCAACCCGGGTGATGAGCTCCTCCGCCCGCACGCGATCGTTCGCGAACAGCTCGACGGCCAGCTCCTTGACGCCGCGCGGTAGCACGCGCACCGCCGGGATCTGGGAGTTGTGCACGTGCACGACCTCGCCGTCGAGCGTGCGCAGCCTCGTGCGCCGGAGGGACACCTCCTCGACGACGCCGTGCAGCTCGAGGGCCGCAATGACGACCGCGTCGCCGACGGAGTACCAGCGCTCGAGAAACATCGTCATGCCCGCGATGACGTCCATGAGCACGCGCTGGATCGCGAAGCCGGCCAGGATGATCAGAAAGGAGGCGCCGGCGAGCGCGGTAAGTCGATCGACGCCGCCCAGGAGCTGCGCGAACGACAGCACTGCGGCGGTCGCGAAGCCGGCCGTTGCGATACCCGCCCGCACCATTCCCACGGCCGTCTCGCGTCGCTTTAGCGACCAGAGCTTGCCGGTGTGCTCGAGATCTACTCCGGCATGGCGGCGGTCGTGCCAGGCAAGCACCCAACCCGCCACGACTCCCGCCACCCGCGCGAGCAGCCACGCAGTCGCGAAGAGAGCAGCGATCACGACGAGCCGGCCCCATGGCGCGAACAGGGGCGTGTTGTCGTTGAGCAGGTGGATGAACGGATCGATCATGCTGTTACAAGCACCTCCGCAAACCACGGTAGCAACAGCCTCTGCGCTGTCACAAACACAATCACCCAGTCCTCACGAACCTTTAACGAGCGCTGGCGAGCCGCCGGTAGCGTTCGGGCCGTGAGGCTGCTCGTCCTCGGCGGAACGCACTTCCTGGGCCGCGCCGTCGTGGAGGCGGCGCTCGCAGCCGATCACGAGGTGACGCTCTTCAACCGGGGTCGGACGAATCCCGACCTGTTCCCCCTGGTCGAGCGTCTGCGCGGCGACCGCGACGGTGACCTCACCGCGCTCACCGGCCGCTCCTGGGATGCCGTCGTCGATCCTTCGGGCTTCGTGCCCCGCGTCGTGCGCGCGTCGGCGGAGCAGCTCGCGCCCGCCACAGGCCACTACACGTTCGTGTCGAGCATCTCCGTCTACCGTCCCGGCCACCGCCCCGGCTACGACGAGAGCGCGCCCCTGCTGGAGCTCGAGGACCCCACCACCGAGGAGGTCATGGCGAACTACGGCGGGCTCAAGGTGGCCTGCGAACGCGTCGTCAGCGAGGTCTTCCCCGGCCGCTCGGCCAACGTTCGCGCCGGCCTGATCGTCGGGCCGCACGATCCGACCGACCGCTTCACCTACTGGCCGGTCCGGATCGCCCGCGGCGGCGGCGTGCTCGCACCCGGGGACCCGGAACGTCCCGTGCAGTTCGTCGACGCGCGCGATCTCGGCGAGTGGCTCGTCAGGCTGGGCGAGCAGGGCACCGCCGGCGCGTTCAACGCCACCGGCCCCCTGCCGCCGATCACCTTCGGAGAGCTGCTCGAGGAGTGCCGCCGCACATCCGGCAGTGATGCGCGCATCACCTGGGTCGACGAGGCCTTCTTGCTCGAGCGCGGCGTCGGCGAGTGGATGGAGCTGCCGCTCTGGCTCGCGGAGAGCAACGACGAGGATGCCCACATGCAGGAAGCGGACGTCTCCCGCGCGGCGGCCGCAGGGCTCGGCTTCCGGCCGGTCTCGGACACGATCGGCGATACGCTCGAGTGGGCGGTAGCGCGCGACGGTGCCGGATCCGGCACACGGGCCATGGGCAGCACCGAGGGCGTCGGGATGGCGCCCGAGCGCGAGGCCGAGCTGCTCGCCGAGTGGCATGCCAGAGCGTAGGGACTACTCGGGCACACCTCTCTCGCAGAAGCTCGGCGCCAGAGCGGGCACGGAGGTCCTCGTGCTCTTCACGACCACCCGCGCGGAGCTGGAACGCAGCTTCGGCGCTCTGAAGGCAGCGCTCGACCCCGCCGACGGTCTCTGGGTGGCATGGCCCAAGAAAGCAGCTGGGATCGAGGGGGACCTCACGTTCGAGGCCGTCCAGCAGGTCGGGCTCGAGGCAGGCCTCGTGGACAACAAGTCGTGTTCGATCGACGAGCGCTGGCAGGCGCTGCGCTTCGTCTACCGACTCAGCGATAGGCCGCCCGGGCGCGAGCCCAGCGCTCATCGTCGCGCCTGAGCACGTCGGGATCGACGCCGCGCTCCGCGGCCAGGTCGAGGACGAACAGATGGAACGGGACAATGTCGACGACCGGGTGCACGCAGGTCAGCGCGTCGGCCTGCATCTCGAGCGCTGCCAGTGCGGCGAGCACGTCGTGGGCACGCTCGCCGGCCCGACCCGGGGGAACCAGCACGAAGGCGCGCACCGTCTCGTCGAGCGCGGCCAGGTCACCGTGCAGGATTTCCTCGGTGTGATGCGCGAACGCCGCCACCTGAGCGCCCTCACGGAGCTTGAGCGCCGCCTCCTGCGCCGTCGGCCAGGCGGGCCCGGCGCCGACCACCGCGTAGCGCTCGTGCCCGCCGACCGGCCAGTGCTCGGCGGCGAGCGCCGACTCGACTGCCTCGGGTAGCCAGCCGATGTCTTCGCCGCGCAGCGCCGCAAGCGCGGCGACCGCGCAGGTGTAGCTCGCCGTGTGGCACATGCTCTGCTCCACCGCGGGCGTGGCGACGACCACCTCCTCGCACAGTTCCGCCAGCGTGCTCTCGGCTTTGCCGGTGACGAGCCACTTGGGGCCCTGGAAGGCCCGCGCGGCCTCGACCGTGACAGGCGTCTCACCCTCATGACTGACGAGCACGAGCAGGTCGGCCTGCCTGGGCGCGTCCACCAGCTCGAGTGCCTCGACGGCGTCGCCGCCAGTTTGCGCCGCGTTGAAGGATGTCCCACAGCCCGCGAAGAGCAGGCGGCCGGGCGGCAGTCGCGGCGCGGCGCGCGGAACGCGGCGCAGCCACTCCGGCTGCGCCTGAACCGCCGCCCTTGTGAGCTCGCCGTCGGGCACGGTGCGCTCTATACCATCGGTCGCCGTGGACGGCTTCCCCTTCGTGCACTGCGAGCGCGTACGGTTTCGCGACCTCGACGCGCTCGGCCACGTAAACAACGCCGCGTTCGCCACCTACCTCGAGCAGGCCCGAATCGAGTATCTGCGCAGCCTCGGCGTGCTCAACGGCCCCGTCTACATGGCCATGAGCATGATCCTCGCGCGACTCGAGATCGATTTCCGCGCGCCCGGCGAGCCGGACGGCGAGGTCGAGGTCGGTGTGCGCACGACTCGGGTCGGCGTCAAGAGCTTTGAGCTGGAGTACGAGGTGCGCCAGGCCGGGCGCACGCTCGCCGAGGCGCGGAGCGTGCTGGTCGCCTACGACTACGGTCGCAACGAGTCGGTGGCCGTGCCGGCCGGCTGGCGCGACGCGCTGCAGGTACCGGCGTGACCTTCGAGCGGCAGACATTGCGCAACGGACTGCGGATCCTCACCGCACCCATGAGCCACGCGCAGTCCGTGACCTGCTTCCTGATGCTCGCCGCCGGCTCCCGCTACGAGACCCGCGAGGCGAGCGGCATCGCTCACTTCAGCGAGCACATGTTCTTCAAGGGCACCGAGCGCCGCCCAACGGCGCGCGACATCGCCGGCGAGATCGACGCGATCGGCGGCGAGTTCAACGCCTTCACGAGCAAGGAGTACACGGGTTACTACGTCAAATGCGCCGCGGCCGACCGCGATGTGGCGCTCGACGTGCTGGTCGACATGCTCCGCCACTCGAAGTTCGATCCGGACGAGATCGAGCGCGAGAAGGGCGTGATCGTCGAGGAGATGAACATGTACTTCGACA
>DAITAO010000015.1:0-50659 GCA_036824245.1 Gaiellaceae bacterium
GGGTGCTGTTCGTGATCCTCTCGAACCGCGGCTACGCGATCATGGACCGGCTCGCGGAGCGGCACGGCCTCGATGGGCCGTGGCCATCGTTCGAGGTGGACATCGCTGGGCTCGCGCGTGCATTCGGGTGCGCGGCAGAGAGCATCTCGGGACTTGACGAGCTGCTCGGGACACTCGATGACGTCGTGCCCGACCTCCCCTCCCGCGGCGAGCCTTTACTGCTGGACGTAGCGATCGCTCCGACCGCGACGTTCGCACCATAAGGAGGGCGGCAAGAGCCCAGCCAAACGGCCGGGCCCTCATCGCTCCTAGGTGACCTTGAAGGTTCTCCGCAGCGACGCGCGACCGCTCGAGCTATAGCGATAGGTGCCCTTGCGTAGCGTGAGCGTCCAGGTGCTCCGGCCCGTTCCGCGCGGGCTCGTGGTCTTACTCACGCCAGGGCCGACCAGTCGGAAGTTCTCCGTCTTCGACCTGTCACTCACTACAACCGTGTATCTCCCGGCATTCAGCGTCGTGACCCGCTTGCCGTCGAGCCTGAGCAGGATGGAACGGGCGCCTACGCTCCCCTGTAGCGTCAGCCCGCTGGCGACGCTACTGGGTGCAAGCTGGGCGAGGTTCGGGAGGGTGGAGATGACCTCGAACTCCTTCGTGTACTTCGCCAACGTCAGAAGCTGCCCGCGGTCGACGAGAGGGCTCCAGATCGGCAGGCGGACGTTCTGCGTCCCCGACGGCAACAGCGCGCGGATCTCGCTCGGATGGCTCTGCGCGTAAGCAAGCGACTGGTTGATGGCAGTGCGGAACTTCCGCGCCAGAGCCGGGTTTTTAGTCACCCAGTCGTTGAGCGCCACGTAGCAGCCGATCGGCCAGAATCGTCCGAGCACGGGCCCGGGCGCCATGACGATGCGGGCTCCGTCGAGGTTGAGCGCCTGCGAGACGAAGGGCTCGGGCGCCCAGATCGCGTCGACCTGACCGTTTCTGAGTGCCGTTCGCATGGTCGGGAACGGCATCGCCAGCAACCTGATCGAGCTGGGGTTCACGCCCCGCTTCTTGAGCGCCGCCCTGATCATCACCTCCCCGACGCCCTTCAGCGCGTTGACCGCGATCGTCTTGCCGGCGAGGTCCGCGGGCGTGCGGATCGAGCTGTCGCCTTTCACCATGATGTTTTGCCAGTTGTCCTCGACGGACGTCCCCTCGACGTCGCTCGCCGCGACGATCGTGGCGGGAATCCCCTGAGTGCGCGCAATCATCGCGGGCACGTAGCCCACGTAGCCGATCTCGCCGGAGCGGTTCGAGAGCGCGAGGACGATGTCGTTGCCGCTCTGTAAGACGACCTTCTTGATCTCGATGCCTTGCCGCTGGAAGAAGCCCTGCTTGATGCCGAGATCGAGCGGCAAGCCGTTCGCGATCGGCAACGTGTTCAAGGTGATGGTGACGGTCTGCTGCGGCGCACTGGCCGCGCTTCCGCCGAGGAGGGCCAGCGCCGCGACGGCGCCGGCTACGGTCGCGAGCCCCAAGAAGCTCCCGCGCCTGTGACGTGTTCGCCTACCCATGGATGCTCTCCCTTGTCCGCCGCCCGCCAGGGTTTTCGGCGCGATTATTCACCAATCGCGTCCGGATGGCTAGACGCTTGTTCCGCTATGCGGAACGATCCTCGGCCAACGCCGCCTCGGACTCCGTCGGCCCGACCGCCTGCTCACGCTTGATGAGCCGATACACGTGCGCGCGCAGGTGGGCGAACTCGGGCAGCTCCTTGGTCGCGATCTGGTCACGTGAAGAGGGAAGGTCGACCGGGATGATTTCCTTCACCTCGGTCGGGGCGTGCGTGAGGACGATGACACGATCCGAGAGGTAGATGGACTCGTCGATGTCGTGCGTGACGAACAGGATCGTGATACCAAACTCGTGGCGCACCTGCAGGACCAGGTCCTCCAGATCTCCGCGCGTCTGCGCGTCCACGGAGGCGAACGGCTCGTCCATCAGCAGTACGGACGGCTGGTAGGCCAGGGCTCGCGCGATCGCGACGCGTTGCTGCATCCCGCCCGATAGCTGCCAGGGGTAGTGATCGATGAACCCCGTCAGGCCGACGGCGGCAAGTGCTTCCTCGACGAGCCCGTTGCGGGCACGCCGGCTCAGCTTCTTGTGGCGCAAGGGGAGCACCACGTTGTTGCGCACCGACAGCCAGGGCATCAGCGAGCGGCTGTACTCCTGGAAGACGAGCGCCATCGCCTCCGGCGGCGACGTGACCCGCTTCCCGCGCAGGACGACCTCGCCGCGGCTCGGGCGCAGGAGCCCGCCCACGCACTTCAGGAGCGTGGTCTTGCCGCAGCCCGACGGGCCGACCACGCATACGAACTCGCGATCCTCGACGCTGAACGAGACATTTCGGATCGCATGGGTCGCCTTCGCGCCCATTCCATAGGTCTTTCCGAGACCCTTGATTTCCAGCATGCTCGTCCGCCTATTGCGCGGTCGCCGCGCGCCAGCCGCGGTGCCAGGCAAGGACACGTCGCTCAGCGAGCAGGAACAGGAGGTTGAGCACGTAGCCGAGCACGCCGATTAGCACTATCGCAGCCCACATCGGCGCCAGCTCGAACGTGTTCTTCGAGATGAGCAGGACGTAGCCGACGCCGTTCGTGCTCGAGAAGTACTCGGTGAGCACCATGATGATCACGGCCAGCGAGAGGCTCGTGCGCATCCCGGCCGCGATCTGCGGGAGCGCGGCCGGCAACACGAGCCGCCAGATCCGCTCGAGCCGGCCCACCCCGTACGACCGCGCCGTGTCCACAAGCGTCGGGTCGATACCCCGGACGCCGTCGATCGTGTTCAGGAGAATCGGAAACAGGCAGAAGAAGGCGATGAAGGAGACCTTCTGCTTGTTCTCGATCGAATGCAGCAGAACGATCGAGATGGGCAGCAGCGCCGGGGGTGGTATCGCGCGCCACCATTCGATGTGTGGCATGGCCACAACTCGCGCCCACCGCGACAGCCCGATGGGAATCCCGAGCGCGATCCCGGTGACAGCCGCGATGGCGAAACCGAGCGCGATGCGCTCAAGGCTGGGCACGACGTGCGTGCCGAACTCGGCGAAGAGCCAGAGCTCGCGGAACTCGACGAGGATGGTCGAGAGCCGCGGGAACAGCGGATCGTTTGCTCTCACCGTCCAGAGCTGCCACGCGGCGAGGATGCCCACCGGAACGGCGATCTCCGCCGCGATCTTGAGCGCGTTGTAGGCGCGCGAGCTCATGCGCGCCCTGCCCGCTGCGAAGGATGCCAGCGCAGCGCCCGCCGCTCGAGGGCCGAGGACGCGAAATGAATTGCGAGCCCGAGGAAGCCGGTCGCGAGCGCGAGCGCGTAGACCTGCTCGTGTAGGCCGAAGGACTCGGCGAAGTTCATCTTCTGGCCGAGACCGGGCGTACCCATGAAGAGCTCCGCAGTGAACGCCAGGATGAGCGAGATCGCGGAGGAGATCCGCAACCCGGTCACGATGTAGGGAACCGAGCTCGGCAGCGTGATGCGGTAGAGCCGCTCGAACCGGCCGACCCCGAACGAGCGCGCCGTGTCCATCGCCACCGGGTCGACGTCACGCACGCCGTACATCGTCTGCACCAGGAGCGGCCAGAAAGCCCCGAACGTGGCCAGGAAGACCTCGCTCTTGAGCGACGTGCCGAGCGTGAGGAAGAGCAGCGGAATGAGTGCCGCCGAGGGGATCGGTCGCATGAACTCGATCGGCACCCGGAATGCGCGGGCGGCGAAGTCGCTCGTCCCGAGCACGATGCCGATCGGGACGGCCAGGGCGGTCGCAATGCCGAGCCCGAGCGCCCAGCCGCGTACGGTCTGCCCGAAGGCGGTCCAGAAGTCGCGCGTGCCCATCATCGACCGGAGCTCGCCGAACGTCGTGGACATGGCCGGCAGGTCCTGCTCCGAGATGACGCCGGTCCTGGAGACGAGCTCCCAGAGGCCGAGGAACGCGGCCACCGAGGCGAGGGTCACCAGTACCTCGGCCAGCCGCCTCGTACCCGGCGCGAAGCCTGGACGGGCTTCCCCGACGCCCGTCACCGGGGTCGCGACCTGCCCGGAAGCGGACATGTTTGATGTATACAACATCGGTTTCGACCGGTCGGAATCGCGTCCCAGTGATTAGAACAGCCACCCTGATTCGGCCGCGATCGCTCCGCGGTGACGTAGATGGTCGCCGCTAGCCCGCTGGCGACGTCGACGTCAGAGCGCTACGTCCCGTTCGGCGTGCACCTGGTCGGCAGCGTGCCGCTGGCCAACGCGGACGCAGTCTTTCGCACGCTGGGCGACGGACTGGGAGACCGCGTGCGCCGCCTGCCCGACGGCGAGACGGGCCCGCGGGCCGACTGGATCGTCTGGCAGTACCCGGTGCTGAGCTCGCGCGCGCAGTTCGAGGTCGCCCCGCCGACACCCCAGTTCTACCGAGCTCTGCCCCAGCTCCGCCTGCGGCCGGGAGAGGGAGACGACCTGCACTTCGAGTCGCTCGGGTACGCGGACGCGGCAGTCAGTTCCTACAGGTCGTTAGGCGTGCTCAAGCGCGACGGGGTCGTGCCGCGCGGTTGTCGCTTCCAGGTCAGCCTGCCGACACCGCTGGCTCCGATCAGCGCCTTCGTCGCTCTCGAGCACCAGGCCGTTGTGGAACGCGCGTACGAGGCGGGAATGGCTTTGGAGCTGGAGCGGATCCTCGACTCCATCCCGCACGACCAGCTCGCGTTGCAGTGGGACACGAACTTCGAGTTCGGGATGCTCGAAGGCGATCTGCCCGTGTGGTTCCCGGACGTGAAGGGCGGGATCCTGGAGCGGCTCATCCGGATCAGCCGCCTGGTGCCGCCCGAGGTCGAGCTCGGCTTCCACTTCTGCCACGGCCACGACGAGCAGGTGCAGCGGCGCGGCCACAGGGACCTCAGCCGCATGGTCGAGATCGCCAACGCGCTGGCCGCGAGTATCGACCGGCCGCTGAACTGGATTCACGTGCCGCTTCCCCGTGAGGGCGCGACCGCAGCGTTCCTCGAGCCGCTGGCCGACCTGCGCCTGCACGCCGTCACGGAGCTCTACCTGGGTGCTCTGCAGCCCGGCGAGCCCGATGAGGAAGCGGGCACGAGGATCGAGGCGGCGCACGAGTTCGCCGGCGAGTTCGGCCTGGCGACGCCGTGCGGCTGGGGGCGGCTGCCTCCCGGCCGCCTGGCCGAGCTGCTGGCCGCGCACGCGACATTCAGCCGTCCCGTCGCCGACCCGTACGGAGCGCGCGACTTCGTCTTCGGCTGGGGCGACGGCTTCGAGCGAATTCCCGAGGAGGAGTGGGTGGAGGCACCTGTCGATGCGTTCGGTCTCCACTACGACACCGTCGAGAACCACGGTTGGTACCGCAACCTCGACCCGACCGTCGAGCAGCTGGCCCACGACCTGCGCCAGGGCGACATCCTGATCGACTACTCGGGCGGAACCGGCATCCTGCTCGACCGGCTGCTGCTGCGCATCTTCGACCGCCAGGTCGGAATGGTGATCGTCGACAGCTCGCCGAAGTTCCTGCGAGTCGCGCTCGATCGGTTCCGGCGCGACGAGCGAGTTGCGTTCCGCAGGCTGCGCTACCTGAAGGAGGAGAAGCGCCTCCAGTACGTCGACGAGGTGCTCGGACCGGCGTTCGAGCAGAGGCCCGCGGACCTGATCGTCTCGACGAACGCCATCCATCTGTACGACGACCTCGAGAACACGCTGCGCGCGTGGGGACGTGTCCTCAAGCCGGGCGGGCTCGTGCGGATCAACTCCGGCAACCTCCGCAACCCGCGGGCGGGCGAGAGCGAGTGGATCATCGACGAGACCGTTTACGTCGTCCATGAGGTGGCCGCCGGGCTCGTCCGCACCGATCCACGCTACGAGCCCTACCGCGCGGTGCTCGAGGATTCCGAGCGGCTCCAGCCCTACCTGGACTACCGGGACCGAGTGTTCCTCGCTCCGCGGCCGCTCGAGTACTACCTCGACGCGCTGCGCGAGGCGGGATTCGCCGTGGAGGACGTGAGCGAGCGGACGATCGAGGCCGACGTCGAGGAGTGGTACGAGTTTCTGTCGGCGTACGCCGACGGCGTGCTCGGCTGGGTCGGCGGCTCGGCGAAGGTTGACGGCGCCGCTGCTTCCGAGCAGGCGACGGGCGACCGCCTCGATCTGCTGCGCAGCGCGCTGGACGTGATTTTCGGCGGACGCCCGACGTTCAACTGCTGCTGGACGTACATCAAGGCGAAGGGGGTCGCCCTGGAATAGGCGCCGTCGGGCATCGTTCAGTCCGAAGAGGTGCAGACGCTGCGGCTCATCTACAAGGGCTGGCTCTTCAGCCTGAAGAACCTGACGCTGTCGGGCTTCTTCATCCTCACGTCGATCGCCCAGCCGGTTATCTTCGCGACGCTGGCGTTCTTCATGTTCAAGGCCGGCGCGCGCGAGGGGACGCTCCTGTACGTGGCTCTCGGCGCCGGGCTGATGGGCATCTGGTCGTCGACGCTCTTCGCCTCGGCGGCGTGATCCAGTGGCAGCGCTGGCAGGGCACGCTCGAGCTTGCCATCGCGTCTCCGCCGCCGTTCGTGCTCGTGCTCGTGCCGATGACACTCGCCAGCGCCTCGATCGGCGTCTACTCGCTCACCGCCACACTGCTCTGGGGCCGCCTGTTCTTCGGCGTGCCGCTCGAGCTGGACAATCCCTGGCTCTTCGCGGCCTCCATCCCCGCGACTGTGATCAGCCTGGGCCTGCTCGGGCTCGTGCTCGCTTCCACGTTCATCCTCTACCGGCACGCCAACGCGATGGCCAACCTCCTCGAGTACCCGGTATGGCTCGTGACAGGCCTGCTCGTGCCGCTCTCGTTGCTGCCGGCGTGGGTCGAGCCGCTCTCGTGGGTGCTGGCGCCGAGCTGGGGGGTGAACGCGATCCGCGGATCGGCGCTCGGGACGGGCGAGCCCGGCGAGGCGGCGGCTATGTGCCTCGCGCTCGGCGTCGTCTACCTCGCCATCGGCGCGGTCTTCCTCCAGCTCTTCGAGCACCTCGCCCGGGCGCGGGCAGCGCTGTCCCTGACTTGAGCGCGCTGCGCGTCTTCTTCGTGGGCGGCTACATCGCCTACCGGGCGCTGTTCAACTGGATCAGGCCCTCCATCTACATCCCGACCATGCTCGGCAGCCCGCTCTTCCAGATTCTCTTCTTCGCGTACATGGGGCGCTACACGCAGCTGCGCGACGACACGTTCTTCGTGGTCGGAAACGCCGTTCAGGTCTCGAGCATGGCGGCCACCTACGGGATGACGATGACGATCGGCGGGGAGCGTCAGACCCAGACGCTGTCCGCCGTGCTCGCCACCCCCGCCAACCGGCTCGCCCTCTTCCTCGGGCGGGCGCTGCCCTTGCTGCTGCAGGGGTTGCTCGTCTCGGCGTTCGGGTTCGTGGTGGGCTGGGCGCTGCTCGATTTCGACCCGGGCGAGGCGAACCTGCCTGCGCTGGCCGCGGTGGTCGTCGCATCCGTGTTCGCCTGCACTTGCCTCGGACTGACCATCGGCGCGCTCGGCCTGCGCTTCCGCGATGTCTTCGTCCTCGCCAACCTCGTGTACTTCCTGCTGCTCCTGTTCTGCGGCGTGAATATCCCGGTCGAGGATCTGCCCGCCTGGATGGAGGCGATCTCGCACTCGTTGCCGCTCACGCACGGAATCGAGGCTGCCCGGGATGTGGCTGCCGGCGCTTCCCTGTCGGACGTCTCCGATTTACTCGGGGTGGAGCTAGCGATCGGCGCCGCGTACGCCGCACTTGCCTACGGCCTGGTGCGCTTCTTCGAGGCCGAGGGCCGCCGGCGGGCAACCCTCGAGACGATGTAGGCGCACACACCTGCAGGAACTGTCCCCGCAGAGGACTGTCCTGTCAGCTCACGCCCCTTAGAGCGCGTAACGAAATGACTAGCTAGGCCCACGGGAGGCGGTCCCAGCACGAGGGGCGCGCCAACTGTCCCAGCTCGAACCGCGCGTACGCCTGCTCCGGGTCTGACGTCTCCTCCTCCGCGCTCGCGGTGTAGCGCGCCGCGAGCTCCGACACCGGGTAGACCACCTGCATGTCCTCCGACCGCGCGCCGGCCATCAGGATCACGCACGGCCCGTCGCCGGCGCCCACGAAGATGTGCTCGGTCCAGGCGGGACTGTGGGAGAAGTCCCACGGCCGGAGCAGCCGCTCCTCACCCTCGACGAGCACCTTGCATTCCCCCGACAGCACGAGGAACGCCTCCTGCTCCGACTCGGAGTGGTAGAGGCCGCTCGGCTCGCCGGGCTCCAGGACGTGGAGTCTGATCGCAAACTGTGGGAACTCGAACTCCTGGCTCTCGAAGTCGCACAGCGAGCCGCGCTTGTCCAACGTCAACCACATCGCCTCCCGCACGTTCACGACGAACCAGCCGTCGCTCGCGGGTGCGAGGCCTGAGCCGAAGTCGTCGAGCCGCGCCTCGGGCACGGCGCGAATCTACAGGGTCGACGGAAGCAGGGACCCGTTCGCAGCCGACGAACGCCAACTGCGTCCACATCGGAGAAACAATCCCTCACGGGCTGCCCCGTCAGCTCACGTCCCTTACCGAAGCAGTGGTGGACCGACTGCTGGCTCCCTGCCAGCTCACCTCGGTGTCGAGCAGGTCGAGGAACGCCTCCGGATCGACGACTGCCCTCTCGGGGGCCGAAACGCCGGGCTCTCCCAGCCTGCCTGCCGCGAGCTCCAAGGCCCCCCGGGCGGCGGGCTCCGATGTCGAACGGGCACTCCCACCTCGAGTGACGGTCAGACCGACGACCGAGCCTCGCTCGCCCTCCACCTCGACAAGGTGTACGGCGACCGACGCGGCCGATTGGACGTACGGCTCGGGCAACTCGGCGTCACCGAGGGCAAGGAGCTTCTCCGTCAGCCCTGGAGCGAGGCACAGCCGGAAGCTGGCCTCGCGCAAGCTCGGGTAGGCGGCCGGCAGCGTGGCAAGCTCCGAGTGGAGCGTGTAGATGCCCGCCGCCCGTCCCACCGGCGGCGGGAAGTCGCGCTCGGCCTTGCCCGAGAGTGGCTCGGCCTCGCGCAGCTCGCCCGCAACGAGCACCATCGGGGGCATGCGCAGCTCGTCGAGCAGCGTTCGCACCGAATAGGGCGCCGGGAACGGGTGGTCGCCGGCGGCCGGGTCGCGTGTCGCCGCCCAGATGTGCATCTCGCGGGGCGGCTCGCCCAACCGCTCGACAGCCGCGCGCGCGAGCAGATTGGTCTTTCCGGGCGCCGAGCCGAGCCCGAGGATCGCTGTCAGGCCGGCCGCACGAAAGTCTGCATCGAGCTCGACCTGCCGCCTAGTCATGTGAAAGAGGCCGCCCAGGTCGACGTAGTGCGCGCCGGCCGCCAGGCACGCCTGCATGACGTCGAGGTTCAGCCGGTAGTCGACACAGTTGACACACACGGCGGCGCCGGCCAAGCGGTCGCCGAGCGCCTTCGTGTCGCGCGCGTCGAGATGCTCCGCTCCTTCGAGGCGCGCGTCGAAGCGCAGGACTTCGGCTCCCCACTCGGCAAGGAAGTCGGCCACCAGCCGACCGATCGTTCCTGCCGCACCGACAACCGTGATCACGCGCTGATTCAAGCAGCCGTGGCGTCGTGAGAGAATCGCTGTCTATGGCCGTCGAGCAACGCACGGAGGCCGAGCGCGTGCTCGCCGCGCGCGACCGCTACGTGGCACGGGGGATCTCCACGCCGCCACTCGTGGTCGCGCGCGCCGACGGCGCCGTGGTCTGGGACGTCGACGGCCGCCGCTACGTGGACTTCGCCGGCGGCCTCGGCTGTCAGAACACGGGCCACGGCTTTCCGCCGGCGGTCGCGGCCATGCACGAGCAGATCGATCGCTACCTGCACCAGTGCTTCATGGTGGGGATCTACGAGCCGTACGTGGAGGTCTGCCGACTGCTGGCCGAGCTGTCGCCCTGCGCCGGACCCGACCAGAAGAGCCTGCTCGTCAACTCGGGCGCCGAGGCGGTCGAGAACGCCGTCAAGATCGCCAGGGTCGCCACGGGCCGTCCTGCCGTAGTCGCCTTCGACCAGGCATTTCACGGTCGCACGTTGCTGACCATGACGATGACGGCCAAGGTCGATTACAAACGCGGCTTCGGTCCCTTCGCACCGGAGGTCTACCGCGCGCCGGCGCCCTATCCCTATCGCGGCGTGGACACGGACGAGGCCGTCAAGGGTCTCGAGGCGCTGTTCAAGCGTGACGTCGATCCTGCGATGGTCGCCTGCGTGGTTCTCGAGCCCGTACAGGGCGAGGGCGGCTTCATCCCCATGCCGGACGACTTTCCGGCCCGGCTCATGGAGATTTGTGCCCGCCACGGAATGCTCTACGTGGACGACGAGGTGCAGAGCGGTATGGGCCGCACCGGTCCCGTGTGGGCGATCGAGCACTACGGCGTCGAGCCCGACCTGCTGGTCTCCGGAAAGTCGCTCGGGGGCGGACTGCCACTCGCGGCGGTAACGGGCCGCGCCGAGGTCATGGACGCTGTGCCGCCCGGCGGCCTGGGAGGCACGTTCGGGGGAAATCCCGTTGCGTGCGCCGCCGCGCTCGCCGTGCTCGACGAGGTCTCGTCGCCTCGCTTCCGGGAGCGGGCCGGCGAGGTTGGGAGCATCGTCCGGGAGCGGTTCGAGCAGCTCGCAGGGCGCTTCGACGCGATCGGCGAAGTGCGCGGCATCGGTCCGATGCTCGCGCTCGAGCTCGTCGAAGGCCGCGGGCAGGAGCCCGCAGCAGAACTCGCCCGAAACGTGACCGCGGAAGCCCGCGAGCGAGGCCTCATCCTGCTCTCGTGCGGCCTGTACGGAAACGTCGTCCGCGTGCTCGTGCCGCTGGCCGCCACCGACGAGGTGCTGGTGCAGGGACTGGACATTCTCGAGGAGTCGCTCGATGCGGCGGTGAGCCGACCAGGAGGAGGCGAATGAGCGTCACCGTGTCCCATTACAAGAATTTCGTCGGCGGCGACTGGGTTGATGCAGTCGAGGGCGAGACAGAGCAGATCCTCAACCCGGCGACCGGGCAGACGATCGCCGAGGTGCCCAAGGGCACACAGGCCGACGTCGACCGCGCCGTCGACGCGGCCGTGCGCGCGCTGCCCGAGTGGCTCGAGACCACGCCCGCGGAGCGCTCGGAGCTGCTGCTCAAGCTCGCCGACCTGATCGACGAGCACACAGAGGAGCTCGCACAGCTCGAGTCGCAGAACGTCGGCAAGCCCCTCGCCGCCGCGCGCGACGAGATGCCGCAGTCATCGGACCACATCCGCTTCTTCGCGGGCGCGGCTCGGGTGCTCGAAGGCCGCGCCACCGGCGAGTACATGCGCGGCTACACGTCGTGGATCCGGCGCGAGCCGGTCGGCGTCGTCGGCCAGATCGCGCCGTGGAACTACCCGCTGATGATGGCCGTCTGGAAGTTCGCGCCGGCGCTCGCCGCCGGCAACGTCTCGGTGCTCAAGCCCTCCGAGCAGACGCCGCTCTCGACGCTCCGCTTCGCCCAGCTGGCCGGCGAGGTGCTGCCTCCCGGCGTGCTCAACGTGATCACCGGCGACGGCGAGCCGGTCGGTGCGGGAATCGTCCGCCACCCTGATGTGCGCCTCGTCTCGCTCACCGGCGACGTGGCCACCGGCAAGGAGGTCGCACGCGCCGCGGCCGACACGCTCAAGCGTGTGCATCTCGAGCTCGGCGGCAAGGCACCCGTCATCGTCTTCGACGACGCCGACCCCGCGCAGGTGGCCGAGTCGATCAAGATCGCGGGCTACTGGAACTCCGGCCAGGACTGCACGGCCGCCTCGCGCGTCATGGCGGGCGCGGGCATCTACGAGACCCTTCTCGAGCAGCTCGTGCCGGCCGTCGAGTCGCTGCAGGTCGGCGACCCGGCCGATAGCGAGGAGATCGAGATGGGCCCGGTCATCTCAAAGGCGCAACAGGAACGCGTGCTCGGCTTCCTCGAGCGGGCCAAGGGCGCCACGATGCTCACCGGTGGGAACGGCGACGGCGACCGAGGGTTCTTCGTCAAGCCCACAGTGGTCGTCGACGTCGATCAGACCGACGAGATCGTGCAACGCGAGGTGTTCGGTCCGGTCGTCACGGTGCAGCGCTTCGCCGAAGACGACCAGGCGCTCGCCTGGGCGAACGATGTGCCCTACGGCCTGGCGGCCTCGGTCTTCACGCGTGACATCGGCCGCGCCCTCAATGCAGCCCGGCGCCTCCAGTTCGGGACGGTCTGGATCAACGACCACATCCCGCTCGTCGCCGAGATGCCGCACGGCGGCTTCAAGCAGTCGGGCTACGGCAAGGACCTCTCGATGTACTCGCTCGACGACTACACGCAGATCAAGCATGTGATGGCGAAGCTGGATTGACCGAGACCCGGCTTCTCATCGGCGGCGTGCTGGTCGCCGGCGACGGCCCGCCGCTGGCCGTGGAGAACCCGTACAGCGAGGAGACGCTCGCCGAGGTCGCGCTGCCCTCGGCGGAACAGGTCGACGCAGCGCTCGCGGCGGCGCGAGAAGCGGCCAGAGCATGGGCGCAGACGCCGGCCGTCGATCGCTGCGAGCTCCTGCACGAGGTGGCCGCTCGCATGCGCGCGCGTACCGACGAGCTGGCCGAGCTGATGACCCGTGAGGGCGGCAAGCCCCTGATCGAGAACTCGGACGAGGTGGGCTGGGCGGCCGCAGCGTTCGACTTCTACGCGGAGCTGGGTCGCAACTTCGCCGGCCGCGTCATCCCGCCGATCGAGTCCACCCAGCTCGCCCTCGTGCTCAAGGAGCCGATGGGCGTTGTCGGCTGCATCGTCCCGTGGAACTACCCGCTGCTCCTGCTCGCGTGGAAGCTCGCGCCGGCGCTCGCCGCGGGCAACACCGCAGTCTGCAAGCCCTCCGAGCTGACGCCACTCTCGACGCTCGCGCTCGCGGCCTGCTTCGACCACCTGCCGCCCGGCGTGGTCAACCTGCTGGCCGGCGCCGGTGAGGTGGGCGAGGCGATCGTGCGTGACGAGCGCGTCGACTGCGTCGCCTTCACGGGCTCCGTCGAGACCGGCAAGCGGATCGCGCGCATCTGCGCCGACCGCGTAGCCCGTATCAATCTCGAGCTCGGCGGCAAGGACCCCTTCATCGTCTGCCCGGACGTGGCCGACCAGATCGACGTGGCGGCGCGCGGCGGTGCGTGGGCCGCCTTTCTGAACGCGGGGCAGGTGTGTACGTCGGCGGAGCGCTTCTACGTGCTCGAGCCCGTATACGACGACTTCGTGTCCGCCTTCGTGGAGCACACGCGCACGCTGCGCCTCGGCGACCCGCTCGACCCGGAGACGGACGTCGGGCCAATGGTGTCGGCCCGGCAGCGCGACCGCGTGGCCGCGCAGGTGGATGCTGCAGTAGCGGCCGGAGCCGAGCTGCTCGTGGGCGGGAACGGGTCCGGACGGCCGACCGGCTACTTCTTCTCGCCGGCGGTCGTGACCGGTGCGCCGGCCGAGACCGACCTGCTGCGCGAGGAGACCTTCGGCCCCGTGGCACCCATCGTCCCGGTGAAGACGCTCGACGAGGCAATCGAGCTCGCCAACTCGACGCGCTTCGGACTGGGCTGCAACGTCTACACGCGCGACCTTGAGACGATCGTGCGCTGCATGCGTGAGATCAAGGCCGGCACCCTCTGGTTCAACGACCCGCTCACGGACAACGACGCGGGCCCCTTCGGGGGCATGAAGCAGTCGGGCCTGGGGCGCGAGCTCGGCCAGGAGGGTCTGGAGGCCTTCCAGGAGACGAAGCACGTCCACCTGGAGACTCGCATCGCGCCGAAGGAGTGGTGGTACCCCTACGGGGGCGGAGAGACGAAGCAGCCGAAAGGAGCGTGATGGAAAGCTCGGGCGTGCCGGTGCCCATTCCTGAGACCGAGAAGGGCAAGCTCAAGCCGAATGCGATCGGATTCTTCGGTGGCCTGATCATCGGGCTCGCCTCGACGGCGCCTGCCTACTCCCTGGCGGCGGTGATCGGGTCGCTCGTGGTGGTGGTCGGCCTCCAGGCGCCGGCGGCACTGCTCGCTTCGTTCATCCCGATGTTCCTGATCGCCGGAGCCTTCTTCTACATGAACCGCGCCGACCCGGACGCCGGCACGACGTTCTCCTGGGTGACGCGCGCGCTCGGTCCCTGGCTCGGATGGATCGGGGGCTGGGCGGTCTGCGTCACGGGCATCCTCGTGGTCGGCTCGCTGGCGGACGTCGGGGCCCGTTACACCTACCTGCTCTTCGACTGGGATAGCGCCGCCGGCTCGAAGGCCGCGGTCACGGCGCTGGCGGTCGGATACATCCTCGCGATGACGGCGATCTGCATTCTCGGCACCGAGATCACATCGCGCATCCAGGACGTCATGATCGTCGTGCAGGTGGGCGCGCTGCTCCTCTTTGCGGTAGTCGCGATCGCGAAGGTGTATTCAGGGGATGCGACGCCCGCCTCGATCGATCCATCCTGGTCGTGGTTCTCTCCCTTCTCGATCGACGACAGCGATGCTTTGATCACGGCGCTCCTCCTCGGCGTGTTCATCTACTGGGGCTGGGAATCCGCGGTGAACCTGACCGAGGAGACGGAGGACAGCCGGCGCGCCCCCGGGCTTGCCGCCGTGGCGAGCACCGTCATCCTCGTCGTGACCTACGTCTCCGTTGCAACCGCGGTCGTCGCCTTCGCAGGTCTCGATGCGCTCGCAGAGTTCGACGATGACGACGCCGTCTTCGGTGCACTTGCCGGTGACGTGCTCGGATCGCCGTGGGACAAGCTCGTGCTGCTGGCGATCGTCACGTCAGCGATCGCGTCGACGCAGACCACCATCCTCCCCGCCTCTCGCACGACCCTGTCGATGGCCCGGTCACGCGCCTTCCCCACAGTCCTGGCTTCCGTCCACGAGCGTTACCGCACACCGCACATCGCAACCGCTGTCGTCGCGCTGCTCGCCATAGCGTGGTACGTGCCGGCGAACTTCATCTCCCAGAACTTCCTCTTCGACTCGCTCTCGGCGCTCGCCCTGATGATCGCTTTCTACTATGCGCTGAGTGGAGTCGCCTGTGCTGTCTACTACCGCCGTGAGCTCACCAAGTCGACGAAGAACATGCTGCTGATGGGCGTGGGGCCGATCGTCGGCGCAGCCCTGCTCGCCTACCTGTTCGTCGAGTCGACCAGGTCGCTGGCCGACCTGGACGAGTCGTACTCCGGGCAGACCATTCTCGGGTTCTCGCCGCCCCTCGCGATCGGCTACGGCTTCCTGATCCTCGGTGTAATCCTCGTGGTGGTATGGCGGCTGGCCGGGCATCGCCCGTTCTTCGCGCGGGAGCCTTTCGAGGCGGTCGACCCGGACGTGGCCGCCGGACGCGTCGCCGTGGCCGAAACGGTGGGGATGGAGCCGTGAGCGTCGAGGCACGCGCGCAGCTGGACCGCGGCCGCATCAAGGAGCTGACAGCGCGCGAGCTCAAGCGCCTCAACGAGCAGACGCCCGGCTCGGCGCGGATGTATGAGCGCGCGCGGGCCAGCCTGCCCGGCGGGGTGGCGTCCTCCTACCACCTCCGCGAGCCGTGGCCCATCTACCTGACCCGCGGCGAGGGGCCGTACGTATGGGACGTCGACGGCCGTCGCATGATCGACTTCCACAACGGGTTCGGCTCGATGGTGCAGGGGCATGCCCACCCCGCCATCACGAAGGCGGTCGCCGAACGTCTACCGCTCGGAACGCACTTCGCGTCTCCCACCGAGGAAGTCATCGATGTCGCAGAGGAGCTGGCACGCCGCTGGGCCCTCCCCAAGTGGCGCTTCGTCAATTCGGGGACCGAGGCGACGATGGACGCCGTGCGCATCGCCCGCGGCCTGACCGGCCGGGACACAGTGATGAAGATCTTCGGCTCGTACCACGGCCACCACGACGCGCTGATGGTCTCGATCGGCGTCGAGTACGACCGGATCGGTGACCGCGACAACCTCGCCTCGCTTCCCTACGGCGGGGGTATTCCGCAGGCGATTGCCGAGCTGACGATCGCAGTGCCGTTCAACGACGCGGGCGCGATGGAGCGCCGCATCGAGCGGCTCGATGCCGAGGGCCGCAAGCCGGCCTGCGTGATCATGGAGGCGGCCATGATGAATCTCGGCGTTGTGCTCCCCGAGCCGGGCTACCTGGAGGCCGTACGCGACCTGACGCGCCGTCACGGCATCGTGCTCATCTTCGATGAGGTAAAGACGGGGCTCGCGATCGCAGCCGGTGGCGCCACCGAGCGCTTCGGAGTCATGCCCGATCTCGTCACGCTCGCCAAGACACTTGGCGGCGGCCTGCCGGCGGGGGCGATCGGCGGCAGCGAGGACGTGATGGCGGTCGTCGAAGACGACCGCGTCTATCTGGTCGGCACCTACAACGGGAACCCGCTCGTCATGGCGGCGGCTCGGGCCAGCCTGCTCGAGGTGCTGACGCCCGATGCCTACACGCATCTCGATCGCATCAACGAGCGACTCTTGTCGGGCTGCCAGCGCGTCATCGACCAGTACGGGCTGCCCGGCTACTCGGTCGGAGTCGGCTCGAAGGGCTGCGTCACGTTCTCGTCGGAGCGCATCGTCGACTACGAGACGTTCAAGGCCAACCAGGACGCCGCGGTCTCTGAGCTCGCGTGGCTCTTCAACATGAACCGCGGCATCTTCATGACGCCGGGCCGCGAGGAGGAGTGGACGCTCTCGGTCACGCACACGGACGAGGCGGTGGACGCGTACGTGGACGTCTTCGAGGAGATGGCCCGGGACCTGACGTCCTGAGCGGCACGATGAACCAACTCGAGCGCCACCTGGCCTGGGAGGGCTGCGCCAATGTCCGCGATCTGGGCGGGCATCCGACTGAAGATGGGCGCGCGACCCGCTTCGGCGCAGTGGTGCGCGCCGACAGCGTGCGCCGGCTGAGCGACGCCGGCTGGCGCGACCTCGTCGAGCACGGCATCAACACGATCGTCGACCTGCGCTTCCACGACGAGCTCGAGGCCGACCCGCCGGCGGAGCTACCGGTGGACGTTGTTCACATCTCGCTGCTCGGCGTGCTCGATCTCGCGTACTGGGCCGAGATGGATGCGATTGCGGCCGCGGCGCCGAGCGTGGCCGAGGGAACCCGCCTCGTGTATCTCGACTCCCTCGAACGCAACCGATCCCACTTCGGTGAGGTGTTCAAGGCGATTGCAGCGGCGCCCGAGGGCGGGATCCTCCTCCATTGCCAGGGCGGCAAGGACCGCACCGGCCTGGTGGTGGCGCTCCTGCTGTCGCTGGCGGGCGTCCCGCGGGACGAGGTCGCGCGCGACTACGCGGTCAGCGAGCGCAACCTCGCGGAGCGCCAGGCCCAGTGGGAGGCGGAGGCCGAGGACGACGACGAGCTCGAGAGGCGGCGGCGGATCGGTGCCTGCCCGCCCGAGGCCATGCTCGGCGTGCTGGCCGAGCTCGAGCGCCGCTACGGCAGCGTGCGTGCCTACCTGCGGGAGGCCGGCGCAGCCGAGGAGGAGCTCGACCGCGTCGCTGCCCGGCTCACGTGAATCTGCGCGAGGAAGGGCCGGCGGCACTCGAGTGGGTGGCCGCGTACCTCGAGCGCGTGCGCGATCTGCCGGTACTGGCGCAGGTTCGGCCCGGCGAGCTGCGGGCCGCTTTGCCCGGCTCGCCGCCGGAGGAGCCCGAGCCCTTCGGCGCGGTCCTGCGCGATCTCGAGGACACGCTCCTGCCCGGCCTGACGCACTGGCAGAGCCCGCGTTACTTCGGCTATTTCGCCACCACCGGCTCGGAGCCCGGCATCCTCGCCGAGCTGCTCGTCGCTGGTCTCAATCAGATCGGCATCCTCTGGCGCACCTCGCCGGCGCTCCAGGAGCTCGAGGAGGTGGCACTCGACTGGCTCGCCCAGCTGCTCGGGCTGCCGGCCGGCCTCCACGGGCACATCGAGGACACAGCCTCGACGGCGACCATGACGGCGCTCGCCGCAGCGCGCGGCGCGCGACCCGGCGCGCGCGTCGTGGTCGGCTCCGAGCATGCGCACTCGTCGGTGGACAAAGCGGCGCGGCTGCTCGAGCTCGAGCTGCGCAAGGTGCCCGTCGACGACGCCTTCCGGCTGCGTCCGGATCTGCTCGAGCTCGAGGGCGCCTGCGCCGTCGTCGCCACGATCGGCACCACCTCCACTAGCTCGGTCGACCCCGTACCGGCGATCGCCGAACGAGCGGCCGCCGAAGACGTGTGGCTGCATGTCGACGCTGCCTACGCAGGCGCCGCCGCTGTCTGCCCGGAGCTGCGCGACCGCTTCGCAGGCTGGGAGCGCGCAGACTCGGTGGTCGTCAACCCGCACAAGTGGCTGTTCACACCTGTGGACTGCTCGACGCTGTGGACACGCCGACCGGAGGACTTCCGCCGCGCCTTCAGCCTCGTCCCCGAGTATCTGCGTGTGAGCGAGGATGTCGCGAGCCTGAGCGAGTACGCCTGGCCGCTGGGACGGCGCTTTCGTGCGCTCAAGCTCTGGACGGTGCTGCGCTGCTACGGGCGCAGCGGTCTGCAGCGGCTGATCCGCGAACACGTGCGCCTGGCGGAGCTTTTCGAGAGCTGGGTGCGCGACGAGCCCGGCTGGGAGCTGTGCGCGCCGCGGCCGTTCTCGCTCGTTTGCTTCCGGCTGCAGGGGAGCGACGAGCAGAACGAGACGCTGCTCGAGCGCGTCAACGCGAGCGGCGAGATCTTCATCTCGCATACGAGGCTGAACGGCCGCTACGTACTGCGCCTGGCGATCGGCAATGCGCGCACTACGGAGGACGACGTTCGCCTCGCGTGGGACGTTCTGCGCCGCGAAGCCGCCCTCGTCTAGACGCGCGCGAGCGGCTTGAACGTCCCGCCGCCGCAGCGGGGACAGCGCTCGCGCTCGAGTGCCGCGACGGTGGCCCACGCGCGACCACGCCCGACCTGCTGCACCGAGCGGCATCGCGTGCACCGGTACGCACGGCCAGGCTCACGGAAATCGCCCGTGTAGAGCGGCCCAGCGTAGGTGCCCCCGACGAGTGGACGCAGCTCGGCCGTCGTGACGAGGTGGTAGAGGTGGCTCGTCCCGCCGAGGACGCCGGCGCCGAGGTACTCGTTGAAGTGGCGGACGAGCCGCCGTAGCGCGAAGCCCATGTCCGCGATCGCACGCTGCACGCGAAGGAGCTCGTCGGGACGCTTCGGTCCGAAGGCCAGGAAGACCTCGCGGCCGGGCGGTCCCGCCGTCGCCTCCGCCGCCCGCGAGAGAAACAGTGCCGCACCGTCTCCCGTGTACGGCGGGTCGGTGAACACGGTGTCTGCCGTCCCACGCAACTCTTCGGGGAGCGGGGTACGCAGGTCATGCACCAGCGCATCGACCTGGAACGGCGCTCCCCGGAGCGCGCTCCGCACGAACGCGATGACGGCGGGGTCGATGTCGAGGACGACGAGGCCGCGGATCGCGTTCCCGATTCCGAGCTCGTCCGCCGCGAGCCTGATCGCCACGGAGGTGAGGTCGTCGTCGCCGAGCAGGAGAATCCGCTTTCCGTCCAGTGCACCTGCGTCGACGAGCGCAAGCGCGCGACGCACTTTCGTCTCGACCGTGCAATGTGACTGGTCGATCTCCACGCGCACGCGAGGCGCGCGCCGCGCGAGTGACGACAGCTCGCGCAAGACGGCGGCGAACGTGGGCGGAACGATCACCTCGCGCCCGGCACACGTGGGGCAGGTCGGGTCGACATGCCTACCCCCTGCGTGGACGAGGCGGCGTCCGAGAGCCGTTAGCCGGACGGGCCGCCTCCGATCGACCACGCCGCGCTTGCGAAGCTCGTTGCAGATCGCGCTCACGATCGGGACCGGCAGCTCGGTGGCACGGCTGACCTTCCGGACGGCGACCGGCTCGCGCCGGGCGACTGCGCGCAGGACGTCACGCACGCCCGCGGCGCCTTCGGCGAGACCGACCGCTGCGGCCACCTCCCCAATGATGCGGCGCTCCTCCGGCGCCTGGGTCATCCCGCTCCGCGCTGCAGGGACTCGACCGTCGCCCGTTGCGCGCCGAGCCGCTCGCGCACGACGCGCAGGACTGCCTCGCCGTCCACCCGGCCGTAAGACAGCAAGTCGACGTTCGCCAGCAGCAGCTCAGGCCACGTATGGATGCTGAGGTGCGACTGCGCGAGCAGCAGTACCCCCGTCACCGCGCCGTTCGGAAAGACGTGGAACTGCTCGCCGACCACGGTCGCGCCCCCTGCCTCGGCCGCCTCGAGCAGGATCACCCGGAGCTCGTCGGGGTCGACGAGCACGGCCGCGTCGCGCAGCCGGGCATCCATGACGTACAGCCGCATTGCGAACGGCTGCGAGGCGCTGCTGTCGGTGACGAGCCGGCTCTGTTCGAGCTGGCGATGCTCCAGGGTCAAGCAAGTACCTCCGGGTAGCTCGGATTGGACGGCCTCGGCCGCCGCGGGCTCCCGGAAGGGTGGTCGGGTCTGCTAGCGGCTGCCGAAGGAGGTCTCGTACAGCTCTGCCATGTGGCGTACCTCCTTCAGCTCGATACCGCGCACCAGCGGTGCGCCCGACCGCACAAGTATGCGGGCGCCTGGCCCGCCTCGCAAGGC
This sequence comes from Gaiellaceae bacterium, assembly GCA_036824245.1. Classification (GTDB taxonomy): domain Bacteria; phylum Actinomycetota; class Thermoleophilia; order Gaiellales; family Gaiellaceae; genus JACVRM01. The sequence continues at coordinate 20,620 of DAITAO010000015.1, forward strand.
TGATGTCAGGAGATGGATGCTCGCCCGCGCCGCTCGGCGCGCTTGCCGCTTACTTGATGAGGGTGAGCAGCTTGAACATCGGGAGATACATCGAGATGATGATTACCCCGACCATCAGGCCGACGCCGATCATCATCAGCGGCTCGATGATCGAGGTCAGCGTCTGAATGGACGAGTCCACCTCGTCCTCGTAGAAGTCGGCCACCTTGCCGAGCATCTTGTCCAGCTCGCCCGTTTCCTCGCCGACCTTGACCATGTGCGACACCATTGGTGGGAAGATCGGGTTCTCGGCCAGCGGCTGGGAGATGGGCACACCCTCGTGCACCTGCTCGCGCACATTGTTGAGCGCGTTCTCGACAACCCAGTTGCCGGTCGTCTGCGCGGTGATCTCGAGCGCCTTGATGATGTCCACGCCCGCGGCGACGAGGGTCGAGAGGGTGCGCGAGAAGCGGGCCAGCGTGACCTTGAGCACCACCTGGCCGATTCGCATCGGGATCTTCAGCTTGAAGCTGTCCCAACCGCGCCGGCCGCTCTCGGAGCGCTTCCACTGGCGGAAGCCGAAGGCGCCGCCGATCGCCACCGGAAATACGATGAACCAGTACCCGCGCATGAAGTTGGAGCCCATCAGCACGACCTTGGTCAGAGTCGGCAGGTCGCCGTGGAGCTGGTCGAAGAGGTTGACGAACACCGGGACGAGGAAGAGGAGCATCCCGATCAGCACGACCGTCGCGAAGCCCATGACCAGCAACGGGTACATCATGGCGCCCTTGACGCGGCGCTTGATCGCGGTCTCCTTCTCGATCTGATACGCGACCCGATCGAGCACCGTGTCGAGAATCCCGGCAGCCTCTCCGGTCTCCACCATGGCCACGTACAGGCGGTTGAAGACCTGCGGATGCCGGCTCATCGCCTGGGAGAGCAGAGCACCGCCCTCGACGTCGCTCCGAATCTGACGGATGACCTCGGCGAGGTGCTTGTCCTCGGTCTGCTCCTCGAGGACGACGAGCGAGCCGACGATGCTGATGCCGGCCTCGATCATCGTCGCGAACTGGCGCGAGAAAACCTGCAGCGACTTCGGCTTGATCTTCTTGAAGCGCGCAGTGACCGTGTCGTCGCCGCCGCCCACCTCTTCGAGCGCGGAGGCGAGCAGGCCGCGGCTGCGCAGCTGGTCGCGCGCGTTGCCCGCATCGGCCGCCTCGATCTCTCCAGAGAGCTCGAAGCCCTGCGCGTTGATAGCGCTGTAGGCGTACGTCGCCATCTACTCCGCTATCGGCACGCGCGGCGCCTCTCTTGAGGGGTGCGACTCACCTGCCGATAAGGAACTCGTGCGCGCGAGACTGAAGAGCACCGACGGCTTCGGCCTGATCGAGCTGATGATCGCGATGACCGTGCTCGCCGTCGGCCTGCTCGCGCTCGTGGCCGCGTTCAGCTCCGGATACGTCTCCATTCGGCGTGCCTCGAACATCTCGACGGCGAGTGCCCTCGCCGACACCCACATGGAGCGCTTCCGTGCGCTCAGATACTGCGCGATCAGGCTTGACGACGCCTCGATCGCGGCTGCGCCGGCGCCCTACACGAGTGACGCCGCTTACAGCGGGAGCGCAACGACGCGCGTCGACGACACCGACACGTGCAACAGCGTCGTCCAGACATGCGTGGCCTCCCCGGTCGAGTGCAACGCGGCCCGCGCGGTGACGGGACCCGACAGCCGCAGCTATCGCATCGACACCTACATGGTCTACTACACGCCGACCGGCGGCCGCGAGCTCAAGGTGGTCACCGTGGTGGTGCGCGACTCGGCGATTCTGACCGGCACGCCGCTGGCACGGCTCTCGTCGCGCTTCGACGCATCGACCGGCTAGCGCTGCCGCCGAGCAGCTGCGTTTCGTGAGGGTCGAGACCCGACGGGACAGTCCCCTGCGGGACAGTCCCTGCAACAAGTAACGCGTCAGCTGTAGACAGCCGGCGCAGCGGCAGCCTGGGCGTCGGAGCTCGCGACGTAAGCGTCGGCACTACAAGAGTGGTCGCAACCCGTAGGCAGCCAGCCGAGGGTCTGTCCCCTCAGGAACCCACGTCCGCCAACAACCTCGCTCCTGCGCCACCCGCGAGCCCGCGCGTCGGGGACTGACCCTCACAGAAGCAGCACGTCCAGCCAAGGCGCAGGAGTGCGCGGCGTAAGCGTCCGCACTACGAACGTGATCGCAACCCGTAGGCAGCCAGCCGAGGGTCTGTCCCCTCAGGAACCCACGTCCGCCAACAACCTCGCTCCTGCGCCACCCGCGAGCCCGCGCGTCGGGGACTGACCCTCACAGAAGCAGCACGTCCAGCCAAGGCGCAGGAGTGCGCGGCGTAAGCGTCCGCACTACGAAGGTGGTCGCAACCCGTAGGCAGCCAATCGAGGGTCTGTCCCCTCAGGAACCCAACGTCCGCCAACCATCCCTCCCGTGCGCCACCCCGCGCGCCCGCGCGTCGGGACTGACCCTCACAGAAGTAGCAGGTCCGGCGAACGCTTCGGAGCCCGCGGCGTGAGCGTTGGCACTGCGAAGGTGATCGCAACCCGTAGGCAGCCATTCGAGGGTCTGTCCCCTCAACCACCCACGTCCGCCAACAACCTCGCTCCTGCGCCACCCGCAAGCCCGCGCGTCGGGGACTGACCCTCACAGAAGCAGCAGGTCCCGCCAAGGCGCAGGAGCCCGCGGCGTAAGCGTCCGCACTACGAACCTGGTGGCCAACCCACGCCCGCCAACAACCTCGCTCCTGCGCCACCCCGCGCGCCCGCGCGTCGGGGACTGACCCTCACAGAAGCAGCTTGTCCCGCGCAGGGGCGCAGGAGCCCGGTTACAGCGAAGTCGACTTCAGCACCAGCGTGTAGCGCTTCTCGTCCGCGGTGTTCATCAGCGTCACGGGCTCGCCGATCTCCAGCGGGACGCCTCCCTCGGCGTCCTTCAGCGACCCGCCTACGATCGAGACGAGCACCGAGTCGACGCCGACCTTCATGAGCTGGAACGGTCCATCCGTATCAGGGAAGGACTTGTGCAGGTTGACGGTCATCTCGGTGCCGTTGACGGTCATCGTCGCGCGAGGCGCGTCAGGATCGTTGCTCGACGCGCCGATCTCGTCACCGCTCACGAACGGAACCTGGGCTTCGCCGCCGCCGGAGCTGCCTCCCGAGGAGCCGCCGGTCGAGGCGCCGCTCGTCGCGGCAGAGGAGCCCGCAGACTCATCCGCGCCCGCGGCCTGAGCGCTTTCCGAGACCTGGGCGACAAACGGGTCCTTGGTCTTGAAGCGGCTGAACGAGTAGAGCTTGCCGTCCACCTCTGCGGAGGACGCGTCGGCAGCGGACGTGGTCGGCGTGGCCGATACCGGCACCGCCGTGTCGGCCGTCGTAGTCGTCGCCGGGGCCGCAGCGGGCGCAGCGTTCGTCACCGGGGCCGGCTTCGACTCGAGCATCTTCATCGTGCGCGGCACCTGGATGACCATGACGAGTCCGAGCAGCACGCCGCCGACGATCAGGATCTTTTTCTGGCGGCGCTGCTTCGCGCGCGCCAGGTCGCTGCGCCCCGCCGCCATCAGTCCGTTCCTCCGGCCGCACCGGTATCCGCGGGCGGCGTCGCCGACGCTGCGGCCGCCGTGGCGCCGGCGTAGACGTAGGCGCTGGTGGTCAGAGTAGCCCGGAGCGGCTCGTCCTCGCCCTTGGCAAAGTCGAGCGCGTCGACCGTGAACAACCTGCCGTCTACCTCGAACTGCCCGTCGCGGACAGCCACCAGGCTGCGCAACCGGAACAGGAAGTCGGACAGCTCGTAGAAGTTGCCTTCGAAGATCAGCTCGATCGACTGTGACGCAGAGCCCGGCTCACCCACGACCGGCTTGATCGAGTCGAACGCAATGCCCGTCTCAGTTGCGATGCGGCTCAGCTCCAGCATGATGCCCGGCATGTCTTCCTCGTTCGGAATCGCCTTGCTGAAGCGGAAGATCTCGTCGACGCGGGCCGGGGTGGCGGAGGGCCGGCTCTTGACACGAGCCTCCGCGAGCTGCCGCTGAGTCACCGTGATCTCGTCGGCCAGTTTCGAGGCCTCCGAGCGCTGCGGCGAGATGAGCGCCAGGTAGCCGAGCACGCTGATGACGAGCGCGACGGCGGCACCGACCCCGATCACCTTCAGATTGGGCGACTTGGACTTCATTGCGAGGTACCTCCGACTGCGGCGGGGCTAACGTCGGCGAGGATCACGAAGCTGACCAGGTCGCGTCCGGCGCGCTGCGCCTCGATGCTTTCCTGGAGAGTCACGTTGTCGAGACTCGGCAGCAGCTGCAGCCGGCTGAGCAGCCGGGCGACTGCCTCCTGCGAGTAGGTCATGCCCTTGATGGTGAATCCCTGCGTGGTAGGGGCCGCCGCCGCGTCGCCTTCGGCCGGTGCTGCCGCGGGCGCGGCGCTTGCGGACATGGTGTCGAGCCAGACATCCTCCGGCAGCACCTGTGACAGCTCGCGCAAGACGCGGTCCCACGCGACGCGCTTGGACAGCGCCGCCGCGACCGCCTCGCGCCGGGCGGTTTTCTCCGATTCGAGCTCGGGCCGAACCGGGATGGCGGGCTTGGGCGGAGCCGGGACTGCCGCCAGTTCGTCCTGAAGGCCCCTGAGCTCGGAGCGGCGATCATCGACAGTGCCGCTCGCGATCACGAACCCGCCCGCGAGCAAGACCCCCACGGCAGCGCCCGCACCGAGGGCGGCGAACGCGGCGGCAGGTACCTTGCGACGGCCGTCGGCAAGGTCGGGCGGGAGCAGGTTGGCGGGACGCATCGTCAACTCTCCATCCCGAGTCCGATGGCGACGGCGAACGAACCCATCGGCGCAGACGTGTCGATGCGCCTCGCAGGCGTGACGCGGTTGAGCGGATCGCCCACGCGCACTGCGACCCCGATGAGTCGCTGGAGCTCGGCGGCGAGTCCAGGAAGCTGTGCTGTGCCGCCTGTGATCGTGATCTCGCCGATGCCGAGCGAGCCGGGCTGGTTCTGGTAGAAGTGCAGCGAGGAGACGAGCTCGCGGACGAAGGTCTGAAGCTCCTTGCGTACGCTCTCGTAGACCTTCTGGGCTTGCTCCTCGGTGTAGCCGTCGAGCCGCTCATGGGTCTCGTTGAGCGTCAGCGCACGCTTCACGGGCTCGGCCTGGGACGGTGCAAGATCGAGCGCGCGGGCGATCGCCACGTCGAGCGCCCCGCCGCCCCAGTCGAGGACGCGCGCGAACTCACACACGCTCCCGTCGGAGACGACGAAGGTCGAGCGATCGTGACCGATGGAGACCACCACGGTGGCGGCGTCCGACTCCGGAGCACCCTCCGTGGCGAGGGCGCGCAGGAGCGCGAACGCCTCGAAGTCGATTCCGATCAGCTTCAGACCCGCGGCCTTGCAGGCCTCGACGTAGCGGGCGACAAGGTCGCGGTAGGCAACGACGAGCAACACACGGTACGTCCGCTGGCCCTGACCGTCCTCGCTCTCACCGACCACCTGGTAGTCGATCACGGCTTCGTCGAGCGGGATCGGGAGCACTTCCTGGGCACGGAAGCGGATGGCGTTCTCGAGGAGCTGCGGATCGTCGACGGCAATCTCGAAGCGGCGGACTCCGATGCGGTTCGTGCCGAGGCCCAGCCGCACCCCGCGCGTGGGCAGCTTGTTCTTGCTGAAGAATTCCTTGAGTGCGATCGCGAGCGCTTCGGGGTCGCGCAGCTCGCCGCCCACGACGATGCCCCGCTCGAGCGGCTCGCGCTCGAGCTGCGTGAGCTCGAAGCCACCGTTCGAGACGACATGGGCCGCCGCCAGCTGCGAGGCGCCGACCTTCAAGCCGACCACCTGGGCCTTCTTGCCCTTTCCCTCTCGGCGCGGCGCCGGCGCGTGGTCTTCCGCGGGCCCGCGGCGACGACGGAACGAGATGTCGCGCGAGACGAGCGACCTGCGGCGTCGTGGCTCGGGCGCCACCCCTGGCTCGGGGAGCTCTGTCGGCAGCGGAATCGTCGCGGTCTCGGCCTCGGACGGCGTGATGTCCAGCTCGGCGTCCTCGATCTTCGGCTTGCGCAGCCGGATCTCGCGCTTCCAGCGCGGCGTGCTCTTCGTCTCGGGCTCCTCGACCGTGGCGACACCACCGAATGTCTCCTCGGCGGTCGACTTGCGCCCGACGAGGTCAGAAAGCTTGATGTCCCTCTTCCAGTCGACCATGGCCTAGCCCTCCGCCAGCCGCAAGCCGGCAGCGAGCGGCGCAACGCTCTCCTTGAATCCCGCGCGCTCGAGCAGGCCGAGCAGCTGCTCGGGCCGGCTCGTGCAGTTGACGGCAGCGTCCTTTGTGATCACACCTCGCATGGCGAGCTCGGCGAGCGACTGCTCCATCGTCACCATGCCGCGCTGCGAGCCGGTCTGCATGACACTGTAGATCTGTTCGACCCGCGCCTGGCGGATGAGGTTCCGGACCGCGTCGTCCGGGAAGAGAATCTCGAGTACGGGCACGCGGCCCGTCCCGTCGGCGGTCGGCAACAGAGACTGGGTGACAACGCCCTGGAGCGTGCCCGCGAGCTGCATTCGGATCTGCTCCTGCTGCTCGGGCGGGAAGACGTCGATGACGCGATCGATGGTGCCGGGCGCGCTCTGGGTATGCAGCGTGCCGAACACGAGGTGGCCCGTCTCGGCGGCGGTCAGCGCGGTGGCGATCGTCTCGAGATCGCGCATCTCGCCGAGCAGGATCACGTCGGGGTCCTGCCGCAGCGCTGCGCGGAGCGCCTCGGGGAAGCTGGAAGCGTCGGTGCCGATCTCGCGCTGGTTGACGATGCAGCTCTTGTGGCGGTGCAGGAACTCGATGGGGTCCTCGATGGTGATGATGTGATCGCTCCGCGTGCGGTTGATCTCGTCGATCATCGACGCGAGCGACGTCGACTTGCCCGAGCCGGTCGGGCCCGTGACGAGCACGAGGCCGCGGGGCTTGTGCGTCAGCTCCAGCAGAGTGGCCGGCAGGTGAAGCTCGTCGAGCGTCTTCAGCTCCATGGGGATGACCCTGAAGGCCGCAGCGAGGCTCTCGCGCTGCGAGTACACGTTGACGCGGAAGCGTGCGAGGCCTGGGATCGAGTACGACAGGTCGATCTGGCGCTTCGTCTCCAGCAGCTTCTGCTGCTCGGTCGACATCACGCGGTAGAGCAGATTCAGCGTGTCCTCGGCGGTCAGCCGGGCAACCTCCTCGATCCGCTCTAGCGACCCGCGTACGCGTACGACGGGGTGCGAGCCGACCGTGATGTGCAGGTCGGACCCGTTGCGCTCAACGAGCTGCTCGAGAAGCTGGTCGATGGTGAAGGTGGGTTCTGGCATGGCTACCTCGACCGGAGCTATCGGCACCGGCTGCACCCGCCTTGAGCACTTCTTTCAATCCCCCACCGCGTGGGTGGGAATCCCCCACCTGGGGGAGCCACCTGGGCGACTCACCCGCCGATAGACGCCCTGAGCCAGCACGCCTACCACGAATGGAGGAATTGATGACTCAGAGGCTCAGGAACAGGATCACGCAGGCGCACGGTGAGGGTGGTTTCACGCTCATCGAGCTCCTGGTCGTGGTCATCATCATCGGCATCCTGCTCGCAGTTGCCGTTCCGTCGTACCTTGGCTTCCGTGACCGGGCCAACAACTCGGCGGCACAGGCCAACGTGCGCGCGGCAGTGCCCGCAGTAGAGGCGTACTACTCGGACAACGGTACGTACGCGGGTATGGATCTCGCCGACCTGCAGGCGATCGACCCGTCCGTCAAGGTCAACGTCGACACGGCTCCGGCACCGGGCGCGAGCACATACTGCGTCTTCAACACGTCGCCGACGAGCCCGGTGTACCACAAGCAGAATCCGGGCGGTTCCATCACCTCAGGCGCCTGTCCGTAAAAGACGCCTGAATCAGAAGCAAGCGACAGGGGCGCGGGAGACCGCGCCCTTCTCGTTCCCGCTCAGGTCGCTATTCCACCTAATGCCAAAGCCGTTTCTGCCGATATAGGGAGAGGAGAGGTTATGAACGTCACAGTCGGAAATCCTGTTCGTCTCATCGCCCTGATCGCGGTATGCGCAGTGGCCGGTGGCGCGCTCTTCATCATGCGCGGCGTGGGTGGCGGCAATACTGAAACCGCCGCTCCGCCGACGACCAATACGCCCAGGACCCAGACCACGCCGAAGGGCAGTGTTCCGGCTCCCAAGCCGGCGGCGACGGACGACGGGATCGCGGCGAACGGCCTACCCAGCAAGGTGGCCGCCGCGTTGCGCAAGCACCGGGTGGTCGTCGTCTCGGTCATCGCGCCGAACGCACAGGTGGACGACCTCGCCGTGCGCGAGGCCCGCGCAGGGGCGAAGGACGTGGGCGCGGGCTTTGTGGTCGTGAACGCCTACCGCCAGCGCGAGATCGCTCCGTTCGAGGCCAAGGTCGTGTTCCGCGCGAGCCCCGCCGTGGTCGTGATGCGTCGCCCGGACCAGGTGATTGCAACGGTGCCCGGCTTTGCAGATCGCGCGTCGGTCGCCCAGGCGGCCACCAACGCGCGCCGCTCCTAGCGTCCGCACCGGGCTAGTACTCCGGGTGAGAGGCACCCACGCGGGTGCCCCACAGCACCCTCACGAGCATCGCCGGGTCACTCAAGGATTGCGTCCGCGCTCGTCGCGGTTACGCGAACGGCTTCTGTCAGGCCGGCCGCCTACGGGGTGGCGCCCACGTTCGTAGTGCCGACACTTACGCCGCGAGCTCCGGCGCCTTCGCCGGAGCTGCTGCTTCTGTGAGGGTCAGTCCCCGACGCGCGGGCGCGCGAGTGGCGCACGAGCCGGCTGGTTGGCGGACCTTGGTGGCTGAGGGGACAGACCCTCGAATGGCTGCCTACGGGTTGCGACCACGTTCGTAGTGCCGACGCTTACGCCCCGCACTCCTGCGCCTCGGCTGGACGGGCTGCTTCTGTCGAATTGCTGCCTACGGGTTGCGATCAGGTTCGTAGTGCGGACGCTTAGCGCCGCGTACTCCGGCGCCTCGGCTGGACGTGCTGCTTCTGTGAGGGTCAGTCCCCGACGCGCGGGCGCGCGGTTGGCGCAGGAGCGAGCTGGTTGGCGGACGTGGGTTCCTGAGGGGACAGACCCTCGAATGGCTGCCTACGGGTTGCCACCAACCTCTAGCGCCAACGCTTACGCCGCGAGCTCCGGCGCCAGTACTCGCCGGGCGGGGTGCCCACGGCTGCGCCGAATCTCAGCTGCAGGGACTGTCCCCGGAGGGGACTGTCCCGTCAGCTCACGACCCTCCGCAGACCTTCGTGGCCGCTACCTGTGCGTGCTCGGCGAGTTGCCCGCCAACGAGCCGTGCCCCACCCAGCGCTCGTCGGGCGACATGGCCTCCCAGGAGTCATGACGGCGCGGTCGCTTTTCGCTGCGAGCTCCGGCGCCCGGGCCGGACCGGCTGCTTCTGTGAGGGTCAGTCCCCGACGCGCGAGCGCGCGCTTGGCGCACCAGCGGGCTAGCTGGCCGGCCTGGTTGGTTGAGGGGACAGACCCTCGGCTGGCTGCCTACGGGTTGCGACCCACTCTCATAGCGCCGACACCAACGCCGCGGGCTCCGGCACCCGGATCCGCCAGGCGGATTGCCCACGGGTTGCGCCGATTTTCAGCTGTAGGGACTGTCCCCGCAGGGGGCTGTCCCGTCACGCCACGACCCAAGGCGCGCTCGAGCGCCCGCACGCCATCCGGTCGGAATGGCCCCCCACCGCGTCAGGCGGCAGTCAGTTGGTGCTGTCGCCGGCCCACGGGGCCGCCCGCTCGGTCGAGCCGACCCAGCGGGGATGCGCCTCGCGGACGAGGTCGATCGAGACGACCGCCTCGGGACGCACGTAGCGGTCGCCGATACGCGGCCACTCCGGCCCCGTCAGTGAGGTGATCAGTCCTTCGGCGAAGTGCCGCGCTTCGACCTCGTCGGGGAAGGTGCCCGCCTCGACTGCCTCGCCCCCGGAAAGCCGGACGATTACATCGACCTGAACCGTGGTGCCGGTGGTTTCTCCTGTTGGCATGCTCGTATCTCCTTCCACGACCCGTAACTACGACACGCGGGACGTAGGCTCCTGCCAGGCTAGCGCGCCGGTCGGCTCGCGCAGTCGAGGCTCGTGGAGCATCAACCGCGCCACGAGCCCTGGACGAACGTGACCGATGTCCCCGACCCGCCGTTTGCCGGCATTCCGTCGAGCAGGCCCGTCAGCTGCGGCCACGATCCGACTAGCCCACCGTTCGCCACGTCGATGGTCTCCGCGACGATGGGTCCGTGCATGGTGGCCGCGTTCTGGATGCGGAACCCTCCTACCGCGTAGACGGCGCCCTGGAACTTCGTCGCGTTGCTCAGCGACACGGCGTCGGCCGCAGTGCCGCGAGCGACAAGCACGAGCAGTGCCGTGTTCGGGTCCCAGCCCGTCGTCGGGCAGCCTGAGAGCGCACAGAGCTTCGCGTCGTTCCGGAAGGCCACCTGATTGGCGTAGATCACGCCGCTCCCCGAGTAGGTGCCGTTGAAATTGCCGTTGAACTCGATGTTTCCGTCGAAGTAGACGACCCCCGCGATCGTCAGCACCTTCGTGGCGTTGTCCCACGCGATCCTGCCGACGGTGCTCGGGCCCTGCGTCACGGTGCAGTCGTAGCTGCTCGCCGGCGTGAGGGGCACCGTTCCAAGTGTCGTGAACGAGCCCGACCCGCCGGGGAAGCTCCCAGACGTGCAGTATTGGCTCGGTCCCGGTTTGGCGTTCGCGCGCCAGTAGGTCGAATCGATCGCGGGCTTCGTCAGAAGCGGTGGGCTACTGGTGAACGAGGACGTCCAGACGCGCTGTGCAGCGGTGCACGGAGTGACGAAGATGCCCGAGCTGCCGAGGCGGCAGCCCCCGGCCACGTGAACCTGAGGCACGGGCGAGCTGACGCTCCCGACGTCGGCCGAGTTCGACAGCTGCACTGTGCCCCTGACGTCGAGCAGCGGCCCGAGGAAGTCGCCGTCGTTCGCCATGCACATGTTTCCCTGCACGTACAGAGGTGCGTAGATGTCGAAGTCGTTCTGCGTCTGGAAACACGTCGCGGTCGTATTCGAGAACACGTAGTTCCACGCCTCGTTTCCGGCCATCGACGCTCCCGAAGTGACGTCGAACTGGGCTGTGATGGTGTGGTTGAGGTTCACGCCGCCGGAGGGGTTTGCGACCGTGGAGACGGAGGTGACCGTCCACCGGTCGGGTGTCGGTGCCGTATCGAGACTTCCCCAGTACTGTGCTGTGCCGCCATCGGCGTTGATCGTCGCCGGCGAGGACGAAGCCGGAAGAGCGCTCGAGCTGCCCGGGTCGGGCGCGTTCCCCAGCACTGACGCGGCCTCGTTGAGCCCCGCCTCGGCAACGGCGACGGCGACCTGCTCGTTCTTGCTGTAGGTCGCGCTCCGCTGGGCGTCGCTCGACATCTCGATCACCATGACGACGGTGAGCGAGAGAGCGAGCGTCAGTACGAGTGCAAGCGGCAGCGCGATGATGCCGCGCTCGTCCCTGCACCCGCGGTGCTTGAGTAGTTGGCCGCTCACGTCAATCCCAGCCCAGAGTCTCCAGGTAGAGGCCCAGGAGGAAGTCGCCGGCGAACAGCGCGACGATTGAGCCAAAGGCGAGAAACGGCCCGAACGGAATCGCCATCTTGCGCGCCGCCGAACCGTGGCGGGCGAGCAGCACAACCGCCGGCAGGAGCGCGGCCAGCATGCCGAGCATCAATGCCACCGGCACGGTCTTCCCAAGCGCGGCGCCCATCAGCAGCGCCAGCTTCACGTCGCCCATGCCCATCCCGGCGGGGTGCGCGAGCACGGCCAGGAAGAGGAACAGCGACGCTCCGAGCGCGGCCAGCAGCCACTCCAGGCTGGGATCGATGGCGGTCCGCGCGAGAAGCACCGCGACCGCGGAGGGCAGAACGATGCGGTCCGGCAGGATCCGGTGCTCCAGGTCGATCGCCGAGAGCACGACGAGCACGGAGCAAAAGAACGCGGCCACGACTGCCTCCGCCGTCAGGCCGAAGGCGAGGAACGAGGCCGCCACGAGCAGCGCCGTGAGCAGCTCGACCGCCGGGTAGCGCAGGCTGATGTGCATACCGCAGGCGCGACAGCGTCCTCGCAGCAGCGCGTACGACAGGAGCGGGACGTTGTCGTACCAGGCGATCGCCGCGTCGCACGAGCCGCAGGCCGACCGAGAGTGCACGACCGACCGCTTGAGCGGCACCCGCGCCGCGACCACGTTCAGAAAGCTCCCGAGCGCGAGGCCGGGCGCGAGAGCGGAAGCCGCGATCGCGAGCTCCATGCGTTCCCGGCCTAGCCCGACTGCTCGCCTACGAGGAGCGTGTAGTCGTCCGCATTCGCGAAGGAGCCGTACATCTGTCCGGCGATGAGGCTTTGCAGCGACGGCCAGGCGTAGAACGACGGCCAGGCGCTGCTGTCGTACGGGATCTCGATGGAGTCGCAGATGATCGGCCCGCTCGAGCGGAAGGCCTCGTGGATGATGCAGTCGTCGTCCGCGTACATGACGCCCTGGAACGCGGCGGGATCGAGGTCCTCACCCTGGTCGTACTCGGAGTCGCCGCCGGAGAGGATGATCATCATGTTCTGCTCCGGATCCCAGTTCGTCATGGTCGACCAGCAGTTGTTCGACCCGTCGCCACCCGCGCACACAATCTCGTCGTATTCGATGTCTCCCGCCGCGTAGATGATCGCGCGGCCCTGGTAATTGACGAGCTGGCCGTCCTTGTCGAAGCGGACGTTGCCGTCGATGAAAATGGTGCCCTTGATGATGAGCAGGTGGGTCACGTGGTTCCAGGTGAGCTCGCCGACCGTGACGCCGTTCTCGATCACCTTGCACGAGTAGCTGATGAACGAGGGCGTGATCTGATCGATGTCCTCGTTTGCGTTGCCGTAGTCGGGCAGGCTGACGTTGTAGGTCGTGTCGTTGTCGAAGCCGCCCGGGAAGCTGCCCGTCGTACAGTCGTGCATCGGCCCCGGCTTGGCGTTCTGGTACCAGTAGGCCATGTCGACCTGCGGCTTCTGCAGGTTCGGCGGCGTCGACGTGATCGTGCCCGCGTAGACGCCGGACGACGGGCCGCACGAGCCGGGTGCCGCGGTTCCGTACGTGCAGGTGCCGACGATCTCGGCGCGCAGGACGTTTCCGCCGGACACGCCGATGCTGGCATTGACGACCGGCACCTGGTAGTAGACCTGGAGCTGGATGTGGTCGACGTTGGCGACACGCGTTGCGGAAGGGGTGGTGTTGTCGTTGTCGACCCGCAGGCGCAGGCCGAAGTTCGTCGCGTTGATCTGAGCAGGCGTCCAGGTTGTTCCCCAGAGGTCGTTTGAGCCGCCGTACGTCCTCGTTGTTTCCTGAGGCGAGCCGGGCTGCGCCCAGTCGGTGCTGGACGCGTCGTCGTTGCCTGACGGCGCGCCCGCCTTGAGCAGGCGGACCTCGTCGTCGTCGAGGCCGCCGCCCGTCGCGTAGCCCTCGATTCGCGCGACGATCCCGAGAATCACGGCGTTGGCCGGAATGGCGAACGCGTAACCGGTGGCATTCAGCGCCGCGCTCTGCGTGTCCGCAAGGACGGTTACGCTCGCCCGGGAGTTGTTGCTGGACGCAACTCTGGTCGGGTTGAGCCAGCCGGTGCAGTTAGTGGCGGCCGGGGCAGCGCAGGGAGATCTAGTCGACGACTGAGTCGCCCCGGGCATGGCGTCCATATCCACGTCGTCGCCGACCTCGACCTTGGAGGCGGCGCCGGTGATCTTGGCCGTGTCGATCAGGCAGAGGTCGCCGGCCGACGTCACGGACGCCGGGATCGTGACCGTGTCGATCGTGAGGCAGCTGCCCGTGTCCCCGTGGTAGAGCCGATCCCACTCAGGCGCCGTGGCGCCCACGACGAGCGCCTGCACAGTGGCGTTGCGGCTCAGCGTACGCGTGACGTTCGCCTGCCCAGGCCCGCCCGGATTCGGGACGCTGCCGGTCGCGCTGATCGTCCAGGTTTTGCTGGGGTCGTCGAACGTTCCCGAATAGCGGAACTGTCCGCCGTCAAGGTTCTGCCAGGCGGTCAACGGCAAGGTTATCGTGGGTGGGGTCGGCGCGTCCGTCGGGGGCACGGCCTCGAGCTTGGACAAGGCCTCAGCGATTCCCGCCTCGGCCAGGTGGTACGCCTTGGTTGTCGCTTTGGAGCGGTCGGCGCTGCGAGCGCCCGATCCTGTAAGCGTGATGACCGTGACCGAGGTGGCCGTCACCGCGGCCAGGAGAATGACCGCCATGACCAGGGCGATTCCATCCTCTCTTGCGAGCAACTGCCTCACCTTGTCCTCCATTCAGATACGGGATGTGTTCCGCAGGACGATGCTGTCTTCGAGCTTGTAAACACCCTGCGAATTGCTCGGCTGCACGTCGACGGGGAGCGCGACGAAAAGCGAGCCGAGATTTCCGTTGATGGGGGCGGTGTAGGCGAAGATGCAAAGACTGCTGGGACTGCCGCAGACAGAGACGGCAGTCGCAGTGGTGCTGGTCCTGAGGTAGTCGGCGACCTTGGTGCCGCCGCTACAGGTGGTGCCGGAAATGCGGTACAGGCCGTAGCGCTGCGTCGCGAGGTTCTGCGTGCACCACGTGACCGGCGTGGTCGTGGAGCAGGTCGTGTTCGGCAGCGAGATCGTGACCGACCAGGCCGAACCTGTGGCCGGGCTCTGCGCCGAGACCGCACACGCACCGTGCACCTCCCGCCGCAGCCGGTCGAGAGCGAGCCTCGCTTCCTGCTGTGCCTGGAAGCGCTGGTTCATGTCCACCTCGGCACGTGTCGCGCTCACGTAGAGCGCGGTCACGCCTCCGATCACGAGTCCCAGGATCATCATGACGCTGAGTAGCTCGGGGAGGCTGTACCCACGCTCTTCGCGCGCCAGCGGCCGCAGCCGCAAGCGCTTCAAGCCGCGGCCTCCTCGACCTCCCGCAATGCTGCGGCGGCGACGCCGCGGCTGCGGGAGCCGACGCCCCAGAGGTCGATGACTCGGTCGTCGACGCGGAGCAGGATGCGAAGGGCCTCCGCGCCGCGCCACCAGCCGAACTTCGCACCGGCGACGATCCATTCGTGCTGGTAGAACCAGTGGCGCGCGTTCGCGTCTGTTCGCTTGGGATGGCGCTCGACCCAGGCGGCAAGCCGCTGCGCCCGTTGGGTGAGCGAGATCTCGTCGAGCGGCTCGGCCGGGGCGCCGGCAACTTCGAAGGCCGGCGGGCGGGCAGTCGGCGTGGCCGGCGTGGCCGGCTTTTTCGGCTGCGGCTTCGCCGCGGGCTTGGGCTTCGCTGCCGGCTTGGGCTTCGCGGCCGGCTTGGCCGGGGACGGAGTCTTCTTTGCAGGCGCCGGGCGACTCGTCACCACCGCCGACGGCAGCTCGACCGCAGTGCCACGGAACGGGGCGTCGCTCTCGGGCCTGCCGCGCTCGGCGTAGCGAGTGTTGCGCTTCAGCGAGAGGACGACCGTCGGCGCGCCGTTGTCGACGACGCGCGTCCCCGGCGCAGGCGACTGAGTCGCCACGAGGTTGACGGCGTAGCCCTGCACAGAACCTGTGACGCGCCAGGCGAAGCCCTCGTCCTCGAGCATGCCCTTGGCAAAGACGTAGACCTGGTCGCGCACGTCCGGCACGGTCAGGCGCGGCTTGGCCTGCGCGGCACGCTTGGCCGCGGGCTGTGTGGAAGCGCCCGTGTCCGCGGCCAACGCGATCGTCGCCGTCGAGACGAGAGCAACCGCGGCAAGAACCGCGAGTCGTAGGAGCACAGGAGTCATCCGGGCCGCCATATCCCTCTTTTTCGGCAGAAAGGACCGAAGAGTTAAGGGCTTTGTGTGAAGAGAACGACTTCCGGCTCGGCCTGCTGCTCATCGTCCACGACGACGAAGACCGGCCCCGAGGCGGTCGGCGCCTCACCCTGCCAGCTGAACGCCGTGCCCGCGAACTGCTGGAACCACGGCTCGGCCTGCGGGTACGAGACCGGCGGCGCAAGCTGGAGGTGAAGGTGCGGGCCGCTGGACGTGGTGCCCGTCGAGCCGACGAGGCCTACGGGGGCGCCCGGCGCCAGCGCGGCACCCGCCGTCACTGCGGGCTCGAGGTAGGAGAAGTGGCAGTACGTCCAGCTGCGGCCGTCCTCGGCGCGCATGGTGAAGCCGATGCCGCAGCGGCCCTCTGGAGACGACCAGCCGCGTACGACGATGCCGCCCGTGTGCGCGAACACGGGTGCGCCCTCGGGCGCAACGATGTCGGCCGCGGGATAGTCGTGGTGGTGAGCCGCGACGGACACGGTGGCCGCACCGCCGCCCACCGGGAACGCGTAGCCGGAGGTCGTCTCGGGCAGCAACTGCACGGCTGCGCCGAACGCGAACGGCGAGGACAGCGTCCCTGCCCGCGCGGTCGAAACGGCCTCCTCGGCGGCGGCCAGCTGCTCGCGCAGCCTCTCCACCCGCACGGTGGCCTCCTCGTGGCGTACGCCGATGAGCACGGCCTGCTTGTTCGCCAGCAGGCTGTCGGAGAGCAGTGTGATCCGGTCTGAGCGCTGCGACGCGAGCTCTTCGGCGCGTGCGAGCCGCTCCTCCTCCTCGAGCGCGACCGCAAGCTCCTCGCCGATCTCGGCCAGGCCCAGCTGCGCGTCCACGAGGTCCGCCTGCAGGCCGTCGAGGATGACCGGCATCTCGACGCTACCGCGTGCGTACGCGCTGGCCAGCTCGAGGACGTCGTCGACATACCACTGCGCATGGTTGTAGGCGAAGACGGCCCGCGGAATGTCGGTGCGGCCTCCGGCCGCCGCCAGATAGCGCGCCGACGCGAAGACCGCGTCCTCCGCCACCCAGGGGTTCGCGACTCCGTCTCCGTCCGCGTCCAGCCCCCACCGCATCCATGTGTCGGGCATGAACTGCATCCAGCCGACTGCGCCTGCGGAGCTCGGGCCCATGTTCTGGCCGAAGTTGGACTCGATCTTGTTGATGGCCGCCAGCACCTGCCACGGGATGCCGTAGGCCTCACCGGCGCGTCCCCAGAGCTCTGTCAGCTGCTCGACGGAAAGTTGCTGCGGTACGAGTGGGGGCGGGGGCATCGCCACGGCGACCCCGTTCGGGGTCTCCGCGCTCGGAAGCACTGGGGCCGGCGCCTCGACGATGACGAACGTCGCGCCCTGTTCGTCGTCCGCCTGCGCCGGGGCCGCGAGCACGAGCGACAGGACGGCGAGCGCGACCAGGCGCTTCACGAGTCTGCCCTTCCGCCGAAGAGCGCCGCCGCCGTATCGGTCTCTCCGTTCGCTGCGTTGTGGTCGACAGCGGACTGCTTGAGCGCCCGGTCGAGCAAGAGTAGGAAATCGTGCGCATTGGGAGCCGCGGCGGCGGCCACTTCGCGCTCGACGACCCCCTCGAGGACGAGGATCAGGAGCGCACGCACGAAGGACTGCATGTCGAGAAACGAGCCGTCCTCGATCGCCTCGGGGATCTCGTGGGTGCGACCGTTGCGGATCAGGTCGGCAACGCGCGCATTGACGACGAGGACCTCGACGGCAGGCACGCGGCCGCCGTCAAGCCGCGGCAGCAGCCGCTGGCTGACGACGCCGCGCAGCGTCCCCGCCAGCGTGGAGCGCACCTGCTGGTGCTTGGCGGCCGGGAAGAACTCAAGGAGGCGCCCGATTGTTTCGGCCGCATCGAGAGTGTGCATCGTGGAGAGCACGAGGTGGCCTGACTCGGAGGCCTGGAGCGCGGTTTCGGCAGTCTCGACGTCGCGAAGCTCGCCGATCAGGATCACGTCCGGGTCCTGGCGCAGCACGCTGCGGAGGCCCGAATGGAACGAGTCGGTATCGAGCCCGACCTCGCGCTGGTTGACGATGCAGCTGAGGTCCTCGTGGACGAATTCGATCGGGTCCTCGATGGTCACGATGTGCTGACGCCGTGTCTTGTTGATGTGGTCGAGCACGGCGGCGAGCGTGGTCGTCTTGCCGACGCCTGTCGCTCCGGTGACGAGGATCATGCCGCGCCGCTCCTCCGCCAGCCTCGCCACGCCGGGCGGCAGGAGCAGCTCGTCGAAGCCGGGCACCTCGGCTGGGATGGCACGGAAAGCGAATGAGGTCGCGGCCCGCTGCCTGAAGCCGTTTACGCGAAAGCGAGGCAGCCCCGCGGCGGTGTAGGCGACGTCGAGCTCACCGCGGGCCCGGAAGCCTTCCAGGCGGGCCGGTTCCGCGGCAGTGACATCGTGGAGAACGGCCTCGAGGTCGCGCGGGTCGAGCAGGTCGGAGTTCGCGAGCGGCTCGAGTTCGCCGTCGCGCCGTACGACCGGCGGCTGGCCCAGTTTGAGGTGAACGTCGCTCGCCCCCAGATCGACGGCGCGCTTCAGCAGAGCATCGAGGTCCATGCGCTCCGCAGGCATCGGCAGGGCGAGTCGCTCCCTTTAGGAAATTCGCGGGCGCTACGCTGGCCAGATGTCGGTTGAGACGGCAGAGGAGCTGCGGGCGCTGAGAGCCGCCGGTCAGGTGGTTTCGTCGACGCTTCATGCCATGCGTCGGGCGGTCCGGCCGGGCATTTCCACCGCAGAGCTCGACGATGTCGCGGCCGGGATCTTTCGCCGCGTCGGCGCGCGGTCAGGCCCGCAGTTGGACTACGACTTCCCAGGCGTGACCTGCATCTGCGTGAACGACGAGGCAACGCACGGCATCCCGGGTCGCCGGCGGCTCCGCACGGGAGACCTCGTCTCGCTCGACGTCACCGCCGAGCTGGACGGCTTCTACGCCGACGCGTGCATCTCGGTGCCGGTCGGACGCCCGACGGCCGAGAGCCTCCGGCTCACGACGACCGCGGGGCGCGCGCTGGCGCACGGCATGGATGCGGCGCGCGCGGCCGCGCCGCTGAACGCCATCGGGAAAGCGGTCGAGGAGACGGTGCGAAGCGCCGGATTCGTGGTGTGCACGGAGCTAATGGGCCACGGCATTGGCAGACGCATCCATGAGCCGCCGCACGTCGCCAACCACTTCGTGCCCAGCCTCTCGCAGCCGCTCACGGAGGGTCTGGTGCTCACGATCGAGCCCATCATCTCGGCTGGGAGTGGCAAGGTGCGGGGCTCGAGCGACGGCTGGACGGTGTGCACGGCCGACGGTGCACTCTCGGCGCACGCCGAGCATACGATTGTCGTGCGGCGCGGCGCGCCTCTGGTTCTGACGGCCTAGCCGGCCGCGGTCTCGGCGCGGCGCCCGAGCGCTTCGACGGCACGGAGGGGGCCACGCGCCAACCCGCGTGCCTCGCCGGGGTGCGCGAGGTCACCGCGTATGAGCGCCTCAACTGCGCGCCAGACGGGCGGCACGCGGAGCAATCCGAATGTGAGCCGTGGGAACCGGTCGAGCGCAAGCTTGGCGTGCCAGGAGGCGGTCGCGTGCCTGCCGACCGCACGATCGAGCGCACGGTGGTACGGCGCGACGGTCGGCTCGCGCCCCGCGAGCACTTCGAGAATCGCCTCGGCGGCGAGCCCGGAGCTCACGAACGCCTCGAACATGCCGTCTCCGGAGAGGGGGTCGACGAGTCCGGCCGCGTCGCCGACGAGGAGCACGCGGCCGCGCGCTGCCACGGAGCCCGGGCGACGCAGCGGAAGGCGGAAACCGCGCAAGTCGTGAACGTCGCCCTCGCGGATGTCGTACGCCTCGCAGAGGCGCCTGAGGTGGCCGCGGAGCTTGGGCCCCTCCCGCTCCCAGCCGCCCACGCCGACGTTGACGTGATCGCCCTTCGGAAACACCCAGCCGTAGCCGCCCGGGATCGTGCCGAGCTCGATGACGGCGCGTCCGGCGTAACGTCCGGCGTCGATCGCCTCGTTCGATACGTTGCCTTCGAAGGCAACACCGATAGCCCACTTCTGCTCGAGCCCGGCCGCCCGCGCCACGACGCCGTTGACTCCGTCGGCGCCTACGGCGACCGTGCCGTGAAGCGGGCCGCCGGACGTCTCGACGGTGACGCCGTCGGGCTCCTCGCGAACGCCCTGGACGCGAACGCCGTCGCGAAAGTCGGCGCCGGCGGCGGCCGCCTGCTCGGCGAGGTAAGCGTCCAGGCGACGCCGCTGGGTCATCGCCACGAGCGGCGTGCGCGCGCGACGCTCGAAGCGCCGTCCGTAGCGAAACGCGAGCTCGAGGCAGTCGACACGGTGTTCCACCACGGGTTCGACGTCGACCGGCAGGGCGCGCAGCGCGCGCTCGGTGAGACCGCCGCCGCAGGGTTTGTCGCGCGGGAAAGTCGCCCGGTCGAGCAGGGCGACGCGCGCGCCCACGCTTACGAGCCGGTAAGCAGTCGTCGAGCCGGCCGGCCCGGCCCCGATGACGACTGCGTCGAAGCGTTCCACGGCCCTCGATCCTACGTTGGCGCAAGCCAAGGGCGCGCGCCGGCTGGTTGCCGCCCGGCGCACCGCCGGGAGCGCCGGACGACGAGTATGGGGGCGGGAGGATTCGAACCTCCGAAGGCAGAGCCAACGGGTTTACAGCCCGTCCCCTTTGGCCGCTCAGGAACACCCCCGGGGAGGCGCATTGTAGCCGGGGTGGAACGTGCCCCAGACGTGGCTACAATCCGACTTCTGCCCTCTTAGCTCAGCTGGTAGAGCACCTCCATGGTAAGGAGGGGGTCGACGGTTCGAGTCCGTCAGAGGGCTCTGTAAAAGCGCCGCAAAGCGGCGCTTTTTGTTTATCGAGACCTTGCACGATCTCCAGCGTGCGATGGGTACGGAGCCCTTTATGGAGCCTTCAGGTTCAGAGCGGGTAAGCGCCGCCTCCCACACAGGATCTCCGGAACCTTGATGAGGATGGGCGTCTACTCGGTCGGTGCCGCAGAGTTCGCCAGCAGGTCGCAAAGGATTCGCATCATCGCGAGTGCGGTCTCGGGCCGCTCGCGCAGGATCGCTTCGAACGCTGGCTTGTGCAACTCGAGAACGCGGACGTCCGACGTTGCCAAGAGCGAGGCCGCACGAGGCTTGCTCGAGATCACCGCCATCTCGCCGATGAAGTCGCCGGGGCCGCGAACCGCGAGCTCTTGCTCGCCGGCGCCCAACACCTGCACTTGGCCGTCGACGATGACGTAGAGCGTGTCGCCGGGCTCGCCTCTGACCGCAAGCAGCTCGCCTTCCGAGAAGTCCTCCTCCTCGGCGACGGCCGCGATCGGTTCGAGTTCTTGCGGCGGGAGCGCCTCGAAGAGGGGGACCTTGCGCAGAAAGATCACGCGCTCCACCAGCGGGACCTTCGTCGTCAGCGTGTGCGTCATCGCTCCTCCTTCAAGCGCGTCCTTCGCGAACTCGGCGCATTGCCGTATCCAGGCATCCGGGTCGGCGCGGAGCCGCTCGATCACCGCAGCGTCGAAGCCGTCGCTCGCGCGCGATTCCCAGAGCGCGAGCAGCGGCCGGACGATCGCCGGATCTCCGACCGTATCGATGACCTCGAGCGCTGTTGCGCGCTGAGCTGGGTCGGACACGACGAGGTTTTCGAGTGCCGCGAACACACTGGTGCGACGTGCGCCCAGCAGCGCGGCCGCGTGAAGCGCGGCGAGCGCGTGGCGTTCCTCACGCGCGCGAAGCGAATCGTGCAGGAGCGCAACGGCGGCGTCTTTGCTCGCGCCGAGTTTGCTGCGTAGGTCTGCGTTTTCGAGCGCGCGGGCGACCGACTCGGAGGCGAACCTCCGCACACGTATCGCACTCCCGTCCAGGGGAAGGCGTTCGAGCGCGGCCAGTGCTGCGTCCTCGTGACCCTCGGCGAAGAGCGCGTCGACGACGGCGTCGACAGCAGGCTCGCCGACTTCTCCGAGCGCCTCCGCGGCGGCGGCGCGTACGACGGCGTCGTCGTCCGCGAGCAAGGCGACGAGCGGTTCGACCGCCTCTTCGTTCGCGGTGGCCGCGACCGCATGTGCCGCCTCGTGGCGCACTCGGGCGTCGAGGTCGTCGAGCCCGGCCAGCGCAAGGTGCCGTGTTCCCTCAGCGCGAGCGGTGGCGATCGCGCGATACCCGACCTCTCGAACCGACGGATCCGCCGAGCGCACGACCGCATCGAGCACTGATCTTGCGCCCGCTTCGCGTCCGAAGAGCATTGCGGCGGCGAGTGCGCGGACTGAGACCTCCTCGTCGTCGAGCACCTGACGCGGCGGCTCTGCTCCGGCCCGGGCCAAGACCCCAAGAGCGGCGAGGCGGATCGATGACTCGCTATCGGATAGCAGTGCGACCGCGACCGCGGCGGCGCGTCCCGCATCCACGCGCTCGAGCGATGTGAGGGCAGCCAGCCGAACCTCAGCCTCGTCGTCTCCCTTGGCCGCAGAAGCCAGCGCCTCAGCCGCTTCTGGACGGTCGAGGTCGGCGAGGGCGTTCGCCGCGAGCAGTCGCGCCGTGACCTCGTGGTCGGTAAGAAGGTCCCTCAGTACAGCGAGCCCGACGGCGTCGGCATTCACGATCGCCGCCCGCGGGCCCGCCGGTGTCGCGAAGATCGTCGGCCGTCCTTCGCGCAGGGCCGCGACGAGGGCACGCGGATAGGCACTGCGGATGCGAGAGATCGAGGCGACTGCAAGTGCGGAGCCGACGAGGCCCGCGCCGTAGAGCACGCGCGGTTCGTCGAACCGCTGGGCGATGAGAGCGACCGCGCCGGCGACCATGGTTCCCAGCTGCGTTGGGACCCCGATCAAAAACGCGCGGACGCGGTCCCGGCGGTGGGCCGGGATGGTGTTCACGAGGGCCTCCCACGTGCTGCCGGCGCCGCCGCTCCGCCAGGCGATCTGCGCGAATCGGAACGCGGCCAGGGTCGCGAACGTCGCTGCGACCCCGAGTACTCCGAACGCGACGAAATAAAGAACCGGCAGAACGAGCACGACCGTCGGCACGCCGAATCTGCCCAAGAGCCGGCTGGTGACGAGGAGCGAGAGTACGAGCGCCGTCCCCATCGACAGGGCGAAGAAGACGCCGAAAAAGCCGGCGAGTTCGTCGGCATCGGGATACCGCTCGGCAGCAGCCTTCGAAAACGGGAGGTAGAGGAGGCTGAAGAGGAGGGAGGTAAGAAGCGCTCCTGCGCTCATCCAGCGCAGGAGCGGGGATCCGCGCACGTCGCGGACGGCCGCAAGAACACCCGGCGGCCGGCGCCGCGCATGTCGCGCTTCGGCGGTCGGCGGCCGTAGGGAAACGAGCCGCCACGCCACGGCGGTGGCTGCGCCCATGAGCGCGGCCCAGACGAGGAGCAGGTTCTCCGATCCGATTGCTGCCGCGAGGGGGCCCGTGATCAGGCCGCCCCCGATCAGGCCAACGACCCCTCCGGCTGCGATCAGCGGAAAGAACCGCTTTGCCTGCCGGGTGTCAGAGACAAGGCCCGCGAGCCCCCAGATCGCGAGGAGGCAGGTGAACTCGGCGACGCTCTGGAGGATCCAGAGCGCGCCGTACACCCAGGTGGCCTCTGCCTCGAGGGCCGCGCGTCCGACCAGTGCGGCCACGGAGATCGCAGCAGGGATGACGACGAACACGCGCTCGCGCCCGACGCGCGCGAGCAGCGCGCCGACACCCACGGTGGTAACGAACATTGCGACGCCGACGACGAGGTAAAGCTTCGGAAGGTTCTCGACGCCGTAGCGGGTGAAGAAGAGCGCGTCGATGCTGCTTTGGGCAATCATGATTGCCGCGTCGGCAAGAAAGGCAGCGGCGACCGCCAAGGCAAGCGTCCTTCCTTCGCCGGGGTGGACGCGAAGGACCGCCTGCAGTCTGCGCGCAAGCACAGTCACACCACCGCCGCTTTAGGCGGCGTGACGGTCAGGCTGCTGTGCAAACGCTCCCGCGCAGGTGAGCGAGCAGAAGAAGTAGGCCTCGCCGTCGTGCACGAGTCGTCCAGCGGCGCGATCAGGGTCGACAGCCATCCGGCAGACGGGATCGATCGGCAGGGCCTCTCCGCTCAAACTGCCAAGTCGCAACGCCGCGAAGACCTCGACGGGTTCGGCGACGTTCTTGAGGGTTTGGCGCCCGCGAGATTCGTAGAAGACTCCATTGAGCTCCGGGACAAGCGCGGCGGTACTTCCCGTGACCAGCACCTCGCCACCACTGGCGAGCGCCGAGACCCGCGCGGCCAGGTTGACGGTCGCGCCGAAATAATCGCCCTCGTTCTCGACCGCTGGCCCGTGGTGGAGGCCGACTCGAACGGCCGGCGCTCCGTGCTCGAGCATCAGGTCATTGGCAACCCGAAGGCCGAGGACAATCCCGTCCCCCGGATCCGGAATCCGCAGCATGAGGGCGTCCCCGATCGTCTTGACGTGCTCTCCATGCACGGAGTCCAGTTCAGCTTTCACGGCATTCGTGAAGTCCGCGACGAGAGCGAACGCCGCCTCATCTCCATGCGCCTCCGTGAGAGCGGTGAAGCCGGCGATGTCGGCGAAGGCGAAAGTGGCGGCTCCGTTGCTCATCGCATTTGGACGCTACTCGCTTGAAGGGCCTCTCTCGCCCGCGCGTGGCGCGGGTTGCTGCGCGGCCTCGTCCACGTTGAAGCTGAACATCATCCCGCTCTCGTGATGCTCCGCGATGTGGCAGTGCGCCATCCAGCGGCCGGGGTTGGTGACGTCGAGGAGGATGTCGACGGTCTCCCCCGTGCGGACGAGCACTGTGTCCTTCCAGACGAGGTTTCGTTCGACGACTTCATCGCGGGCGAGGATCAGGAAGCGACCAGCCCCGTGGACGTGGAAGGGATGCGGCATCGGATGATCTGAGTCCATCTCGTTGACCAGGCGCAGCTTCACCTGGTCGCCGACGCGGAACGTCCAGTCGATTTGGGCGTTCTCCGCGCCCGTCTCTCGGTCGACGAGCTTCCACCTCATGTTGGCGGGAGTGGTCATCCGGTTGACCTCAACCATGTCGTCTTCCCACTCGATCCCCTGCGCGGTGTCTTGACTGTGCTCGGGCTCCCCGTGCGGATGGTGGCGCCCGTGATGGCCGTGCTCGGAACCGCTTTCGTGCCCTCTGTGTTTCCCGTGGCCTTGGGCCTCGTCGGCTGCGGGCGCGCCGTGATGCTCGTGGCCGTGGTCTCCGTGGTCGCCTTCGTGCTCGCGCTCGTGGTGGCCGTGTCCGTGGTGCTCGTGGCCGTGACCTCCGGCTTTGACCAGGCTCGCCGGCAGGAGCTTCATGCCGCACTTGGGGCAGCGGTCGGGCTTCTCGCTCGTCACCTCCGGATGCATGGGGCACACGTACGTCGTCTCCTCCGCTTGGGCGAGCAGCTTCATCCCGCATTTCGGGCAGCTGCCCGGCTCCTCGCTCACCACCTCGGGGTGCATCGGGCAGGCGAAAACGACCGGGACGCCTTCAGGCACGCCCATATCCATCTCGGCGACGAACGAGAGCGTCTTGTCGGGCGGCGCCTTCAGGAACGGCTCGATGCGCTCGCGCAACTCGGCCATGTCGCGGTTGGTGCGCGGGTGTGCGAACTCGTCGGCGTACGACGGCTCCGGCTGCTCGTCGATGACCGCGATCGAGGCAAGGCGGTAGGTGCGCTCGGGCGTTCGATGCTCGAACTCGAGCTCGCCAGCGTCCAGAAACAGCACGTCGACGACGACGCGCTCGGACGGTGCTAGCAACACTTCTTCGACGAGCTCTTCGTGCTCGTAGTGCCCCGCGTCGGCGCCAACCAGCTTCATCTGCGCGCCCGGCAGCGCGACGTTGAAGACGCGCGTGTTCGCGGTGTTGGTGAAGTAGAAGCGAACGACCTCGCCGCGCTTCGCCCCGAGCGAAAGGTCCGGCTCCCCGGTGACGAGCATCACGTTGCCGAAGCGGCCCATCGCCACATGCGTCGTCTCCGACTCCCTGAAGGCGGCGATCTGCCCGTCCTCGATCAGGATGTCGTCGAGCGTCAGCAGCACCTCGCGGTTAGCCGGCGGCCAGTATTCGCGATCGCTGGGAGTGGCGAGGATGTTCCCGTAGAGGCCCATCTCCTGGCCGTAGTCCTCGCGGATGTGCGGGTGGTACCAGTAGGCCCCGGCGTCGGGCACGTGCACCTGGTAGGTGAAGGTCTCGCCGACCGGGATCGGCGCCCGCGTGTCGTGGGTGCCGTCGTAACGGTTCTCGAGCCGGAGGCCGTGCCAGTGCACAGTTGCATCGAGATCGCCGTGATTCGTCACGTGAACCGTGACCGTCGAGTCCTGCGCGACCTTGAGGGTCGGGCCGGGGACGGAGCCGTTGTAGGCGAGCATGCGCACCGTGGCATCGTCGATTCGCTTCTTGACGGCCATGATCTCGAGCTCGAACTCGTCGCCGTCGCCGAGCTCGACCAGCTCCGGCCTACCTGCCTCGGGCAAGCCTTCGGTCTCGCGCGGGAACTCGATCGTCTGGCTATGGCTGTGAGAGCGCGGGTCGTGCATCGCTAGCTCCTTTCGTCTGCGCGAGCTCGAGCCGACGCGCCGGCGCCGAGCGGTGTGCGCACGGACGACCGCGCCTTCGATTCCTGGTAGGCGGCGATCCGCCCGGCGATGAACTCAGCGTCATCTCGCACCCAGCCGATCAGTGCCGAGCCGCGCGTGTGCTGCCAGGTGAGGCCGAGGAAGTAGAGCCCCGGGACGTCGGCGACGCCACGACGGTGGCGCAGCCGCCCGCCGTCGTCGAAGATCGGCAGCTTGATCCACGAGTAGTCGGGGCGGTAGCCCGTCGCCCAGATGACGGCGCTGACCTCCAGCTCGCTGCCGTCTTCGAAGCGCACCGTGTGGCCGTCAGCCTCAACCGCGCGCGCTTTCACGTCGATCTCGTAGCGCCGCTTGAGCTCGCGTGGGCTCGAGCCGATCAGCGTCTCGCGGGTGCTCAGCTTCTGGCCGAGACGCGACTCGACGGTCTTGTCGAGGATTCGCGTTTTCGTCAGCCACCAGAAAAGGTCGCGGCCGAGCAGACGCTGCGGGAGCGGCGTCTGGCGCGATCCGACCGAGAGCACAACCTTGTGCGTGGACGAAAGCTCCTTCGCGATCTGGAAGCCGGTGTTCCCGCCGCCGACCACGAGTGCCGTCCCGGGCGGGACCTCGGCCGGCCTGCGGTAGCCAACGGCGTGCGTTTGGAAGACGTCCTCGGCGAGCCACTGGGCGAGCTTCGGAACGAAGGGCGTCTGGAAAGGGCCGGTCGCGACCACGACCTGGTCAGCGGTGATCGTCCGGTCACCGAGCTCGACGCGGAAGCGCACGTCGTCGCCGAGCTCGAGCTTCCTGATCTCGCTGTTGAGCTCGATCGGGAACTCGAAGGTCTGGCCGTAGCGGTCGAGGTAGGCGATCACCTCGTCCCGGGTCGGGTAGCCGTCCGGATTGCCAGGAAAGGGAAGGCCCGGCAGCGCGCTGTAGCGCCGTGGTGTGAAGAGCGTCAGTGAGTCCCAGCGCTCGCGCCAGGCAGGGGCGATCTGGCCGGCGCGCTCGAGGATGACGAATCGGCGGCCTTGGCGGCGGAGGAAATACCCCATCGCCAAGCCGGCCTGCC
This sequence comes from Gaiellaceae bacterium, assembly GCA_036824245.1. Classification (GTDB taxonomy): domain Bacteria; phylum Actinomycetota; class Thermoleophilia; order Gaiellales; family Gaiellaceae; genus JACVRM01. The sequence goes on from DAITAO010000015.1 coordinate 48,078, forward strand.
CTGCTCCGACTACGACGACCTCGTAGCTCGAAGTCGGCTCGGCCGTGACTCGCCGTTCGGCCGGCGACTCGCTCATCCGACATCTCGCCTTCCCGCCACGTGCGCGTCCAAACCGGCCCTAACACCAGAACCTCCCGCCCTCCACCTCCACGGCGACACCTCGTAACCCCTCCTCAGACTGCTAGTGGTGGAAGTGCACGCCGGCCACGATCTCGACGGCGATGATCGCCGCCACCACCCAGTCGACGACGAGGCAGAACGGCGGCCACCAGCGGGTGTTGGCGACGAACTGGCGGCGGTGCTGCCACAGGTCTTTAAGTCCGTGACCGGCTAGTCCGACGACGAGCAGCCAGGGCGAGCCGGTAATTGCGGCGGCGGCGACAACGACGAACGCGGTCGCGACCGCGCTCTCGACCGCGATGACGAACGCACGCCCGTCGGCGACAGCGAAGCCGATGTAGACGGCGGCGATCACGGCGAGACCGAGCGCGTAGACGACCCGCGTGTCGAGCCACCAGAACGCCAGCGGTGATGCCGCTTGCAGCACTCCGACGATTACGCCCCACATGAGCGGCGTGCGCAGGCCCCTCGATCGCGGCCGGGCGATAGCGGCCGCAGTCATCAAGCGTGCCCTGCTGGGAACGGACGCGCCGTCGCCTCCTTCACTCCGAGCCGTTTGCTCGTCGCTCGACGCCTCGTCGGACTGCGTCCGGAGGAAGGGTCAGTGAAGACGTCGCTGCTTGCGTTCACGAGCCGATCACCTGCCCACTTTCCCTCCGCTCCGGACCGATGAGACGACGTCGAGGATCGCCTGGCTCGTGGCGGCGGCGGCCTCTTCGTCCAGGATCAGGTCGGTGTGCGTGGCGCCGTCGATCACAGCGATCAGCCACAGCGATGGGCAGCGGCTCCCGCGCTGTTCATGGGACTGGGCGGTCTTCTCTTGGTGGTATTCGGCTCCGGGGTTCAAGGGGTGCCCGATGCCTGGATCGAGCAGACGCAACCGGGTCAGCAGGCGGAGGACGAGCCCGAGTCCTGACTGCCGGCATCTAGGCCCCGCCGAGCGACGTGCTCCAAAAAACTGGGCTCCGCGCAGGCGCGCCTCGCCCACAGTCGCGCGCGTCGCTGATCCCGTAAGCCGGTCGAGGCGGCTCCCTTTAGGTTGGTCAAGTCCTGGGCCCGCATCCGGTGCGGCCGGACTCCAGGAGTCCAACGGCGATGAGCTTCGCCGTGGTTTCCAGTCTGTATCCACAAACCCGATCAACCGCACTCGAGGAGAGCATCATGACCGCTACCTACACCTTCGACGTCTTTTCCAGCCTCGATGGCTACGGCTCCCACAGCGGCGACTGGGGCGGCTACTGGGGCAAGCAAGGCCCTGAGCTGCTCGACCACCGCCTCGCCTTGTACGGCGAGCAGCAGCGGATGGTCTTCGGGGCCAACACGTATCGGGCGTTCGCGCGGATGCTGGCCTCGAGCACCGAGGAGTCCGAGGTGCGTGACCCCTGGGTCACCCGGATGAGGAGCATGCCGGCAGCGGTGGTGTCGACCACACTGGAAGGACCCCTCGACTGGCCGGACGCGACTGTCGTGCGCGGTGACGCCGTCGACGTCGTCGCCCGGCTCAAGGACGAGTCCCAGGTGCCGTTGCGCTCGCACGGCAGCCTGTCGATGAACCGGGCGCTGATGGCCGCCGGTCTGGTCGACCGCGTCCAGGTGACGCTCTTCCCTGTGATCACCGGTCAGACCGGACGGGACCCGATCTTCCAGGGTGCGGCCGACTTCGATCTCGAGCTAATCGAGAGCCGGACGCTCGACGGCAACATCCAAGAGCTCATCTACCGGCCCACCCTGCATGCCTGAGTCCATCCAGTCGCAAGCGGCCGTCGAAACCGTCCGCAGGAGCGGCCCCAGCAACAAGCAACGCGCGGCAGCCGAGTACGACATCGCCGACGTGCGGCCCTTGTTCGGAAAAGGCCGAGCGTAGGGCATGGCGAGCAAGCCCTCGGAACGGTTCGTGTGGGCGGTGGACACCCTGGCGCTCGACCCAGCCGATCGCGTGCTGGAGGTCGGCTGCGGACACGGCGTGGCCGTATCGCTGGTCTGCGAGCGGCTGACCAGCGGACGGATCACCGCGATCGATCGCTCGAAGAAGATGATTGAGATGGCCGCGCGTAGGAATCGCGAGCATGTCGCGGGAGGCAGGGCCGTGCTGAAGACGGCCGCGCTCGAGAAGCCGGACTTCGGGGACGAGCGATTCGACAAGGTCTTCGCCTTCAACGTCGCGCCCTTCTGGCTTCAGCCGAAGGAGGCGCTGGGGATCGTCCGGCGGCATCTCGCCCCCGATGGAGCGGTCTATCTCTTCTGGGATGCTCGCCACACGCAGCCCGGCCGAGTTCGCGACCTGGCGGACCAGCTGAGCGAGAGGATCCGGCTGGCCGAGTTCTCGGTGAACCAAGTGCTGGTCAAGGACCTGCGCCCGGTTCCCGCCGTTTGCGTGATCGGGCGGCCCTAGGCGCGCTGGTATGGCCATGACGACGGTCGAGGCCAACGGCGTCACGCTCGGGGTCGAGCACTTCGGCGAC
>DAITAO010000064.1:0-18285 GCA_036824245.1 Gaiellaceae bacterium
AGGTCGACCGTGCGCACCTCGAGGACGTGCGGCGGCGCCTGCCCTCGCTCGCCAGCCGGCCGGCGGCCGGCTACCGCACCGCGCAGCCCGCGTGATCCGCGCAGTCCTGTTTGACGTCGACTTCACGCTGGCCCGACCGGGACCGGAGCTGGGGCCGGAGGGCTACCGGCGGCTAGGCGAGCGCTTCGACATGGATCTCGACCCCGGGCGCTACGACGATGCCCGCGCAGCGGCGCGCGACCGGCTCCAGCACCACCCCGAGCTGCTCCACGACGAAGAGATCTGGGTCGCCTTCACGGAGGAAATCATCATCGGCATGGGCGGCGAGCCGCCTGCGGCACGCGAGGCGGCCGTCGAGATGACGCGCGCGTGGGAGCGCTCGGAGCACTTCGAGCTCTACGAGGACGCGCTGCCGGTGCTCGACGAGCTTCGCCGCCACGGGCTGAAGATCGGACTGGTCTCGAACACCGGCCGCGACCTGGCCGAGTTCGTCGAGCACCACGCGCTCGACGTCGATGTGTACCTCGCCTCGGGTACGCACGGCTGGACGAAGCCGCACGCGAGCATCTTCATGGCGGTGCTCGAGAGCCTCGGAGTGGAGCCGCGGGCTGCTGCGATGGTGGGCGACTCGCCGGAGGACGACATCGAAGGAGCCCGTGCACTCGGGATGCAGGCTTTTCTGCTCGACCGCGACGGCCGGCACCCCGCCTGGGACGGCCGGCTGTCGGATCTGTATGCCCTGCCGGCCGCGCTCGGTCTCGCGCGTCCCCGTTGACACTGGTTACGATTGCTTCGTGCCCGATTGGGCGGTTTGGCTGATCCTGGCCGGAGTGCTCGCGGCGGGCGAGGTCGTGACCAGTGGATTCATTCTGGGCCCGATCGCGTTGGCGGCCGCGCTCGCGGCCCTCGTGGCGCTAGCCGGGCCGGGTATCGCCTTCCAGGTGATCGTTTTCCTGGCGGCTGCGATCGCCTCGGTCGTCCTGCTCCGGCCGATCGCGGCGCGCCATCTGCGCTCCCCGCGTCAACTGCGCACGGGAACTGCTGCGCTGATCGGCACTCGTGCAACCGTCCTCGAGCGAGTCGATGACGACGGCGGCCGTGTCAAGATCGGCGGCGAGGTGTGGAGCGCGCGCGCCTTCTTCGAGGGCCAGGTGATCGAGGCGGGCGCACGCGTGGAAGTGGCGAAGATCGAGGGCGCGACGGCGCTCGTGGTCGAGTAGGGGGTTCGGAGTGGTCAGTCTGATCGTGCTTGGCGTCATCGTGCTGGCCGTCTTGTTCGTGCTCTGGCGCACGGTTCGCATCATCCCGCAGGCGCGCGCGGCGATCGTCGAACGCCTCGGGCGTTACAACCGTACGCTCGAGGCGGGGCTCGTGATCGTCATTCCCTTCATCGACCGGGTCAAGCCGTTGATCGACCTGCGCGAGCAGGTGGTCTCGTTCGACCCGCAGCCCGTTATCACCGAGGACAACCTCGTCGTCTCGATCGACACCGTCCTCTACTACCAGGTCACCGACCCGAAGGCCGCCACTTACGAGATCGCCGACTACCACGCCGGAATCGAGCAGCTGACCGTCACGACGCTTCGCAACGTGATCGGCTCGATGACGCTCGAGGACACGCTGACCTCTCGAGACGAGATCAACCAGCAGCTGCGCGGAGTGCTCGACGAGGCGACAGGCAAGTGGGGCATCCGCGTGAACCGCGTCGAGCTCAAGTCGATCGAGCCGCCGGGCACCATCCGGGAGGCGATGGAGAAGCAGATGCGCGCCGAGCGCGACCGCCGCGCAGCGATCCTGACGGCGGAGGGTGTCAAGCAGTCGCAGATCCTGACCGCCGAGGGTGAGAAGCAGAGCGCGATTCTCCGTGCCGAGGGACAGCGAGAGGCCCAGGTGCTGCAGGCGGTCGGTCAGTCGAAGGCGATCGAGACGGTCTTCCGGGCGATCCACGAGGGAAACGCCGACCCCAAGCTGCTCGCGTACCAGTACCTGCAGATGCTCCCCCAGATCGCCCAGGGCGACGCGAACAAGATCTGGATCATTCCCAGCGAGTTCACCGAGGCGCTCGGCGAGCTCAGGCGGGCGATCGGCCCCGGCGACCGCGGCCGAGGCTCGTCAGAGCCCTAGCCCGCAGCGCTCACGGCCCTCGCAGACGCGGAGAACGCGCACGCTCGGCATGCTGCGACGCCCTTCGGGCCACGTGAGCGCGATCAGGACGGCTGCGTCGTTGTTCCCGTAGCGCAGCTCACGGAGCAGGTGCCGGGCGTTCGCGCGGTGCACGAGCCAGTAGTGGCCGGGCGGCACCCCCGTGACGTCGACGTTCTGGCCGTGGAAGTGCGCGGGGTAGCGGTCGGTGTAGCCGACCGAGCTGCCCTGCACGATCCGGCGCGCGCGCGGCTTGAGCTGTCCGCATTTGCCCAGGAAGCGCGCGGGGGCGACGCGCACGCGCCCTCCGGCATGGCCGTAGTGATCGGCCAGGCAGAAGCCCGATTTGTGGTCTCGGACGATCTGCTCGAAGTCACCTGCCCGGCGCAGCTCGTAGCGCTCGAAGCCCATGTAATGCCAGTGGTAGTGGGGAGGCGCGCGGGTATACCGCGTGATGCCGACGTTTCTGTACACGCGCCGGCCGCCGCCGCGCAGCGCGACGAGCTGGTCGGCCCGCATCACGGGCACGGTCCTCGATCTGCGCGAGGAGACGATCCAGACCGGCCCGCGCCCGACGTTGTCGACGGCCGAGGCGAAGCCCAGCTTGAAGCGGCCGTGCGCCTCCGTCACGGAAAGGCCGGCCGGCGCGCGCTGGTCGAGGTCCGGGAGCAGCTCGTCCTTCGGCGGCTCCTGGCTCGAGGGGGCGGGCTCGGCGAGGACGCCCCAGTCCGGCTCGGCGCCGCCTGCAATGAGGCGACGCAACCCCGTGCCGTCCGCCTGGACGACGTAGAGATCCGACCCGCCGGCACGCGCACGGGCGAAGACGAGTCGCCGGCCGCCCGGCGCCCAGGAAGGAGAGGAGTCGAGCGGGCCGGAGGTCACCCGACGCGGGAGGCCGCCGGCCGCGGGCACGACGTGGACGGCTCCGTCGCTCACAAAGGCGACTTCACCGCCGGCCGACCAGTCGGGCCTGCCGTCCACGGCTGATCCGCTCGTGAGCCGTCGCGACGGCCCTCCGGCCGCGGGGACGGCGAACAGATCGCCGCCGGCTGCGTAGGCGATCTCACGTCCGTCCGGTGACCAGGCCGGGTCGAGCTCGTCGGCGGCCGAGGCCGCCAGCGCGCGCTTGGCCGAGCCGTCGGCGTTCATCACGAAGATGTCGCCCCCGCTTGCCCAGGCGAGGCGCCGCCCGTCCGGCGACCAGGCAGGGCTGACGTCGTCCCGGCGGGGATTCCCCGTCACCGGCTCTGCCTCCGCGCCGTCGCTGCGTGCGACGTAGATCTCGTTCTCTCTCGAGCGGTTGCTGGCGTATGCGATGCGCAGACCGCCGGGCGCCAGGGCCGGCGCGGTCTCCGATGCGGTGCTGCGGGTGAGGCGCGACGCGTCGCGGCCGTCGGCCCGCGCCACCCACAGGTCGCCGTCGTGAACGAAGACGATGTGCTCGGCCGGTGCCTGGGCGCGGCCCGCCCCCGTCACAGCGAGGACCGCGGCCAGCGCGGCGACGATGCGGGCCGCTCTCACGCGGCTCCCAGCTCGTCACGCCAGGCGTCGGTGTGCTCGCCCAGCCCGGGCGCGCGTCCGGAGGAGACATCCGCGAACTGCTCCGCGGCCTCCTCGATCGTGGCTACCGGGCCCACGCCCACGTCTTCGCCCTCGAAGTGCCGGATCCATTCCCGGAGCGAGCGGGTCTCGAAGATTGACGCCAGCTCGTGGGCGAGTGCATCTTGATCGGCCCCGAACTGGCGATCGATCAGATCCGCACGGTCGACGAGCTCGCACAGCCGCTGGAAGAAGCGCTCTTCGAGCGCTGCGACGGTCAGCCACCGTTTGTCGTAGGTCGCGTAGATCCGATAGCAGGCCAGGCCGCCGGTGAGCACACGGCTCGCCGCGTCACCGAGCTGATACGCGACCAGGCGGTGGGCACCGTGCGTGAGCGAGATGGTCAGCCGCGCGCCGCGACCGGTGCGCTCGCGCTCGAGCAGCGCCGCCAGGATCTCGGCCACGGCCGGAAGCGCGCCTCCGGCGAGGTCGGCGATCGGCAGCGGCGGGAGGCTCGGCGCCGTGTCGGCGAGCGCCCCCGCCCAGCCGAGGTAGTTGAGATCGTGGCCGGCGTGGGCATCGTCGGGCCCAAAGCCAGTGATTGAGCAATAGACGGCCGTCTCCGGAGCGTGGGCCGGCCCGACGCCCAGGCGCTCGGCGACGCCTGGGCGGAAGCTCTGAAGGATGACGTCACCGCGCTCCAGGAGCGCGCGGGCTAGCCCGGGTTCGGCCTTGAGGTCGCAGACGACCGACTCCTTGCCTGCGTTCAGCGCCGCGTCCCAGGTTGGCGCGAAGGTGCGCAGCGGGTCGCCTTGCGGGGACTCGATCCTCACCACGCGCGCACCCAGGCGCAGCAGCTCGCGGCTCGCGAACGGACCGGGGAGGTAGCGCGTGAGGTCCACGACCAGCAGCCCGCGCAGCGGTTGCACGGCGGCCGAACCTACCAGGGCTCTCGGCCCCTACCGGCAGGCGGGCAGGCGCGCACTCGTGAGTCCGAGGCCCCAGACCTCCTCGTCGACGACGTAGAACGCGGTGACCGCGCCGCGCCGCACGGCCGTCAGCACCGAGTAAGTCGAGCACTGCGTGCGTGGCAGCGGGCCGTGCCGCCGGATCACATTCGCGATCGAATCGCCGATGCGTATGCCGTTCGTCGTGCGCCAGCCGGCCGGGGCCCAGTGCGTGAAGACGGCGCTCACCCGGCCGCGCCGGAAGACGACGCCGGCTCCCTCCGGGCGGTGGGGTCGGTACGTGTAGTACCAGGTCGGCTCGGCGCACCGACGACAGACCCCGAAACGAGAGCCCCAGACGGCGCGCACCTGCTCCTGTGTCATCCCGAGCCGGATGCCGCCGAGACTCGTCCCGGGCACGAGCACGCCGGGCTGGGGGAGTGCCGCGGCCGCCGGTGAGGCCACGGCCAGCGCGACTGCGAGCGCGAGCGTACGCACCCGGGGACGGTAGCGCGGTACTGTCGTCCGCAGACGATGGAGGCAGTGAACATCGATTCCGTCGCGCTGGAGGACGGTCCCGACCGCGAGGGTTACCGGCATCGGGCCGCCCGCCTGGGTACGTTGCTCGGAGCACGCGACATCGGCGCCAGCGTCTACGAGCTCCCGCCCGGCCAGCGAACGTTCCCGTACCACTTCCACCACGGCATCGAGGAGTGGCTCCTCGTGCTCGGCGGCACCCCGACGGTATGGGGCCCGCGTGGCGAGCGCGAGTTGCGGCGCGGTGAGGTCATGTGTTTCCCGGCTGGGCCCGCCGGCGCGCATGCGATCGAGAACCGCGCCGCCGAGGTGGCCCGCCTGCTGATCCTCTCTACGCTCACGGCGCCGAGCATCTCCGTGTACCCGGAGAGCGGGAAGGTCGGCACGAGGCCGGCCGGCGAGGCGGATCGGCTGAACTTCCGGCGCGTTGATGCCGTCGACTACTGGGAGGGCGAGTGAGCGAGGCGGTCAACGTCTTCGAGGTCGACGTGGAGTACCGGGACGATCGCCCGGAGGGCTACCGAAGAGGCGCGGCGGGGCTCAGGCGACTGGTCGGCGGGGAGCTGCTGGGGGCGACAGTGTACGAGCTGCCACCGGGTCAGTCGGTGTGCCCGTATCACTACGAGTACGCGAACGAGGAGTGGCTGCTCGTGCTGGACGGCCGGCCGACGCTGCGGACTCCCGAGGGTGAGCGCGAGCTCGGCCCCGCCGACGTGGTGTGCTTTCCCGAGGGCCCCGAGGGTGCGCACAAGGTCACGAACGAGCGCGACGAGACGGCGCGGATCGTGATGCTCTCCACGCAGCGGCGGCCGGCGGTCGGGGTCTACCCGGACAGCGACAAGATCGCCGTGTGGGGCGTCAATCCTGGCGACAATCTGATCGCGCCACGCTCAGCGCACGTCGATTACTGGGCGGGCGAACTACCCGAGTCCTGAGCCGACACGTCCTAGGGACAGCCCCTGGGACATGGCCTTGTGTGTCGAAAGCGGAGCGATTTCCGCCGCCCGCTCCTGCACAGTCCCACGGGCCTTACCTTGGCACCGTGCCGCGACAGCCGCGTCGTCTTCTCGGTGACGGCGCGTACCACGTGATCGTCCGTGGTACGGCTCGATGCGTGATCTTTCGCGACGAGATCGACCTGGATGCCTTCATGCGTCTCCTGTCGAGGACGATCAAGCGATTTGGCTGGAAGTGCCACGCGTTCTGCCTGATGCCCAACCACTTCCACCTCGTTATCGAAGCGGAATGCGAGGCGCTATCGCGTGGTATGCACTGGATGACAGGGATCTATGCGCAGCGCTTCAACACTCGCCATGACCGCGTAGGCCACCTTGTCCAGAACCGCTTCACCGCAAGACTGATCGAGGGCGAAGATGCGCTCGAGAGAGTGTCGGCGTACGTGCTCGAGAATCCGGTGAAAGCTGAGTTGTGCGAACGCCCCGAGGATTGGCGCTGGGTCGGCCTCGGGCAACCGCGCGCCTAGGTGTCAATCCTCCGAGGCGGGACCTGGCCCTTAGAGCCACGTCCGAGGGGCTGTCCCTAGGAGGTGTCCTTAGCGGCCACGTGCAGCTACTCCGGCTGGAGGCGGCGAAAGGGCCGGGCCCCACGAAACGAGGGGAGAGATCTCGCCGGTGTGGCCGTTCAGGCGACGGTAGCCGAGCGCATGCTCGGCCTGCATCATCTTGTGGATCTGCGTGGTGCCCTCGTAGATGAGCGGGGCGCGCGCGTTCCTGAAGTAGCGCTCGATGCCGTACTCGGCCGAGTAGCCGTACGAGCCAAAAACCTGGATGGCCAGGTGCGAGGCCCGGAAAGCGCTCTCCGTTGCGTGCCACTTCGCGAGTGACGTCTCGCGCGTGTTGCGGAGCCCTTCGTTCTTCATCCACGCCGCCTGCATGACGAGCAGCTTGGACGTCTCGTAGGCGAGCACCATCTCGGCGATCATGTCCTGGACGAACTGGTAACGGCCGATCTGCTGCCCGAACGTCTCCCTTTCGCGCGCGTACTCGACCGAGCGTTCCAGGCAAGCGCGCACGACTCCGCAGGCGCCTGCCGCCACCGTGAAGCGTCCCTGGTCGAGGCCGTACATCGCGATCTCGAAGCCCTGGCCCTCCTCACCGACCAGGTTCTCCGCCGGCACCTCGACGTTCTCGAAGAACAGCTCGCCCGTCGATCCGGCCCAGATCCCGAGCTTGTGCTCGGTCTCCCGCGTCGTGACACCCAGCCACTCCCGCTCGACGATGAACGCCGAGATGCCCTTGTGCTTCGCGGCCGGGTCGGTCTTGGCGAACACGAGCTGGTTGTCGGCGACGGTCGCATACGAGATCCAGTTCTTCTGGCCGTTCAGGACGTACCGGTCGTCCTCGCGCCGGGCCGTGGTGAGCATCGAAGCGACGTCCGAGCCCGCCGCCGGCTCCGTGAGCCCGAAGCATGCGAGCTTCTCGCCGCGCGCCTGCGGCACCAGGTAGCGCTGCTTCTGCTCCTCGCTCCCGTAGCGCAGCAGCGCGAGTGAGTTGAGCCCCACATGGACGGAGATGAGCGTCCGGAAGGCGGCCTCGCCGCGCTCGATCTCCTCGCAGGCGAGCGCCTCGGAGACGAAGTCGAGCCCCGCGCCGCCGTACTCCTCGGGCACGACGATGCCGAGCAAGCCAAGCTCCGCCATGCCCTCGATGAGGCCCATGTCGAGGCGGTGGTTGATGTCGTTCTCGATCGCGTTCGGCAGCACACGTTCGTCCACGAAGGAGCGCACCGTGTCCTGGGTCAACCGCTGCTCGTCGGTCAGCTCGAAGTCCACCGGCGAGAGTCTACGGAGCTACGAGGCGACGGCCGCGCGCTGATCACGGGCCCATGCGCCGAGCAGGCCGCGGTAGTGCTCGGTGAACTCCTCCTGCTCGTGCGCCGGGAAGGCGGACTGTACGGTGTCGACGAGCAACTGGTCGAAAGGCGGGCTCTCCACGTACTCCAGCGTCAGTTCGTCAATGTGCCCGAGGTGCTCGGCGCAGAACTCCTCGTACCGCTCGACCTCGAAGTACCGGTCGGCAAGCCGCCGGTACTCGGCGAGCTTGTCCTCGTAGGAGAGGTCGTCCCGGTCGCCGATGTCGAAGTACGTGCGCGTGTCCTGGTTGATTCGCATCCAGCGCCGCATGACCGAGCAGAACGCACACCATTTGACGAGCGTCTTGATGGCCCACGGGAAGTAGTAGTGCAGCGAGATGAGCGCTACGTCCGGCGAGGCGTTGGCGTAGTCGATCGGAAACACCTCGCCGTCCTTCACGAGGGTCTCGCAGGAGTTGAACTCCCAGCGGAAGAAGGCGTTCACGAGCCGCGAGATGGAGTGGATCTCCGCGCCCAGCTCCGGCGTGAGGAAGTCGTGCGCGACGTCGTACCGCAGGTGCAGAGGGCGCGACGGGTCGTAGCGCATGACCATCGTCTCGGCCCCGATCGACAGCGAGCGCACGAAGACATCGAAGTCCTCCACGGCCGCCTGCAGGTGCATGAGCCGCTCGCCCGACGCGTCGTAGACCGAATGCAGCTCCTCCGGGCCCGACACCCGCGTGACGCCCACCCACTGCCCGCCGTCGAACGGCTTCATGAAGAGCGGGTAGCCGATGCGCTCCGCGATCTCGTCCAGATCGAACGCCAGGTTGTAGCGCGAGGCCATGTCCTCGAACTTGGCCGTCGCCGTCTCGAAACGCACCGAGCGCGGCGGGGCCTTGTGTGGGATCAGCCAGGTGTCCGGCACCTTGAGGCCGAGCCGCATCATCGCGCAGTAGGCGGAGTGCTTCTCCATGGCCTGGAACGTGAACGGGTTGTTGAGCAGGTACACGTCGTCCATGAGCGAGATCTTCTTGAGCCACTCGCGCGGCACGAAGTACCACCACGCCAGCCGGTCGATGACGAGCGCGTAGCGCGGCGTGTAGCGCAGATCGAACGGCTCGTTGAGGACGCGCTCGCTGCTGAGCTCGTGCGTTTCCCCTTCGTACGTGATCGGCCCGAGGCGTGACAGAAGGTGCTCGAAGGCCCGCGGCCAGTCCTCCTCGGTGCCGAGCAGGAGGCCGACGAGATGCGTGGGCACGCGCCCGTTCTACCCGAAAAGAGCCAGAGTCAGGCTTCGAACACGTAGCAGGCGTCGTGCGACGACGAGGCGACGCGAGCCTGCGTCTGCAGTCGGCCGCGGCGGTCGAGAACGCACAGCGTCCCTTGCGTCAGCGATGGCGTCAGCACACGACTGCCGCACTCCTGCACGTTGTAGGAGCCGAGCGGAACACGCGCCGTGCGGAGAACCCGGCCGCCCGGCAGCGCGTGCACCCGAAGCGTCCCGTCGTCGCCGCTCGTGACGTGAGCGGCCCCGCCGACGAACGTCACATGCTGCGGTGGAGCGCCGCCCGCGAGTCGCAGGGCGACTCGTCCCGAGCGGCGGTCGTAGACCGCAATCTCCTCACGGTCTCCTGACGTGACCCAGACCCGACGCCCATCCGGCTCGAAGCCGACGTCGTGCGCGAGGAACGGAGGGCGGAACGTGCGCAGCAGGCGTGGACGTACCGCCCGCGAAACGTCGAGAACGGCGATGCGCTCCGCACTGGACCCCAGCGAGACCCAGAGCCGGTCGCCCCAGACGGCGAGATGGCGCGCGGGCCCGCCGACCGCCACGCGTCCAACCACGCGAGCGGACCTGACGTCCACGACAACCACTTCGCCGCGTCCAGAATCCGTGACGTACGCGTACCGCGTGGTGCGCACAGCGGTGTAACGGGGCTCGTCAAAGTCATGAAGCACGGCGCGTATGCGCAGCGTCGGACCATCGATCAGGGTGACGGCTCCGCCCGCAGTGTGCGCGACAACGGCCCCGCCTCCGCCCAGCCCCTCGATGCTGCGGGGGTCGGGGAGCGTCCGGATCCGGCGGAGGACGCGACCGCTTGCTAGGTCCACTGCCAGGACGCAGGATTCCTGATCGGCCGTCACCAGTGCCAGCGGCGTGCCGCCCAGCCGCCTCGCCAGCGCCTCGGGCGCCTCGCGCAGCAGGATCGGCGCAGCGGCAAGCGTTAGCACGAACTCCCGGCGGTTCATACCCGGGGTACGGCTTCCCGGGCCGCCGCGGTCCGTAACGTCAGCAGAACCTGGGTAGATGGTGCGCCAGCTGGACGCGCCAGGAAGGCCAGTCGTGCGGAAACTCGTGGCCCCACAGGTCGAGCTCGTGGGGAATGCCCTTCTCGGCGAGCGCGTGGGCGAAGGCCTTGGTGCTCTCGAGCGCTCCGGTGGTGTCCTCCCACTGCCCCTGCCCGCAGAGCAGCAGCAGGCTCGCGCGGCTGCGCAGCCAGTCGAGGTGATCGCCGCTCAAGTGGCCGACGTAGTCGCCCGGGTTGTTGAAGTACATCGCGTCGCCGCGCTCGCCCCAGCCGATGCCCGACACGTCGTAGACGCCCGACTGGCAGATGGCGAGCGGGAACAGGTCGGCGCGCCGTAGGCAGAAGTTGGCGGCGTGGAAGGCGCCGAAGCTCACCCCCGTGACGACCACGTCGTCCCGGCCGTCGGAGTCTGCGCGTATCCACGGGACGACGTGGTTCACGATCCAGTCCTCGTACGCTCCGTGGCGGCGGGCGCGCTCCTCGAGCGGCAGCTCGCCGGCATGCCAGCTCTGGGAGTCATAGCTGTCGACGCAGAAGAGCTTCGCCCGGCCGCCCTCAAGCAGCGGTGCGATCGCGTCGACCATGCCGCGCTCCTCGTATTGCCAGCAGGGGCCCTGCTCGGATGGAAAGGCGAGCACCGGCCGGCCCCAGTGCCCGTAGGCGAGCGCCGTCCCGGGTGCGCCGATGGCGGGAGCATCGATCTCGATCTCTCGGCGGCCTATATCCATGTGCGGAGCAACAGCTCGGGCAGGTGCGGATGGAAAGTGTCGCGCCACGAGACCCAGTTGTGCGCGTCGCGGTGCTCGACGACCCGCACGTCCCAGCCCTGACGCTCGAGTGCAGCCGCGACCGCGCGGTTGTTGGCCAGGTTCTCCTCGGCGGTTCCCACGGTGACCGTCACCGGCACGGGCGGCGGCGCGGCGCGGCCGGCGAGCACGTGGCCCACGAAGCGGCTGATCCGGCCGAAGCGTTGAAAGCCGGACTCGTGCTTGTCCCAGCGCTCGCGGAAAAAGCTGCCCGACTGGAGAAACAGGCCGCCCAGCACGCGGGGGTGGTGCCAGTGGGCGTGCAGCACGGCGAGTGCGCCGAGACTGGCACCCATGGCGGCCGGCCTCCCGGCCGCGGGCGCGGCGTCCACGAGCCCAGGGAGCAGTTCGTCGGCGAACGCGCGGGCGTAACGGGCCGACGCCGAATACGTCTCGCTGCGTTCGACCGGCGGCAGGAGAGCTGCCCGGAACGGCGGCACCTCTCCGAAGGCGACCATGTGGTCGAGCAGCCGGATCAGCTGCGAGTACTCGGCGTACTCCGGGCCGTCGTGGACGACGAGGAGTGGGAGGGGCTCGTGGGGGTCCGTGTCGGCCGGCGCCCAGACGAGGATCTCCACCGTTGCGTGCAGCCGGCGGCTGCGCAGGGGCAGGGCGACCACGTCCCCAGGCGGCGACTCGTCATCCCAGACCCAGACCGGCTCCGCATAGGCGGGCAGCTCGACCACCGACTTCTCGCCGAACGGGCCGCCCGCGCGCAGCGGATTGGCCGGATCCGGAACGAGGCTGGTGTCGCCGCTCGGACGGGTTAGCTCGAGGAGGTACTCGAGCCGGTCGGCGTCCGGCAGCGGCACCTCCAGGCTCCAAGTGCCACGGCGGCGGCCGCGTGCGAAGGGCACAGTGCGGGGCCGACGCAGCTCGTGTGCGAGCGCAACCGCCGTGAGCGTGCGCGTGGGATCGACGAAGGTGAATGCGATCCCATCTCTGCCAACCACAGGAGTGCCTCGGCGAGCCGCTACCGTCGTCATGGCGGGCGAGCATAGAGACGCCGCCTTCTTGACGCCCCATCGCGGGTATGCATATCTGTGACCGACCAGCCAAGCGCGCCGACGGTGGAGCGGCCTGACGGCCAGGGGAGGGGGTCTGAGTGTCGTTCGCGTTGACTGTGCGGGCAGTGAGCGCCTTGCTCATCGTCGCCGTGCTCGGCACTGCAAGCGACGTCGTCGACCCGGCGCCCACGTACGCCACCATCACCCCGAGCTGCACGAAGTACGCGGCCACGTGGGGGCGTAATTCGAACCCGGGCAGCGGGTTGTCGCCGTATAGGACGGCGGGACGACTCGCGAACGCGCTGGCACCCGGCGAGGTGGGCTGCCTGATGGGTGGCACGTTCGCCGGCGATGTGTCCATCCGCATGGGTGGGGCACCGGGCCGTCCCACGACGCTCACGACCGCTCCCGGGATGAGCTCGGCAATCTGCGGGCGAATCGAGATCAGAGAGCGGGCCGACTACGTCACGCTCACCGGGCTCACAGTCGACGGGTCCTGCTCCTCGGAGAACACGATCAAGGTGTACTCGAGCGCGGCAGTCATAAGGAGGAACACGATCACGAACCGCAACCGAGGCAGAAGCTGCATCCTTCTAGGCCATCGCGTCTACGGCTACGCGATCGCGCCGATCGTCGACCGCAACCGCATCCATGACTGCGGCCATGGCCAGGAGCCGCACGGGCACCAGACACACGGCATCTACAACGGGTTCTCGCGCAACGCTCGCATTACCAACAACGTGATCTGGGGTGCTCAGTTCTACGGCATCCAGTTCTGGCCGGATGCCGACGGCGGATTGTTCGCGTACAACGTGGTCGACGGAAGCCGGAATCGGAGCGCCGTGATCATCGGGGGCGAAGAGGGCTTCACGAGCGACAGCAACACGATCCGCGCCAACGTCCTCAGCTTCAACGCGCATTACGGGGTCGTCACGCTCTGGGACGGCATCCTGCCCGGAACTGGAAACCGCGTCCTCGGCAACTGCCTGTGGCGAAACCGCGTCGCTTCGTGGGGCCGACCGTCAGGACTCTTGCGTAGCGGGAACCTGTTCGCCAACCCGCTCTACGTCGATCGGCCTGCGCGGGACTACCGGCTCCGGCGCGGCAGCCCGTGCGCGGGGCGGGGGCCGCGCTAGCCGACCTCGTGGGACATTCTTCTGCTCGGGAAGCACCCGGGAAGGAGGTCGGAGGGCCGTGGCTAAGATGGCGTCGCCGGTGGATATCGAGGCTACTTTTCGTACGGTCCCGCAACGGAGGCAGCGCCGCTCGGCGCGCGTCCGCGTGCTGCAGTGGTCGCTCGTTGCGGCGGCCGCGGGATCTGCCGTCGTGCTCCTGCTCGGGCTCGCGTTCGCCGGGTCCCCCGAGACTCTGCCCGAAGGCGCCCGCATTGCGGGTACAGAAGTAGGCGGCCTCACTGCCGCGAAGGCCACGCAGCTCCTCGAGGAGCGCGCGCAATCCGTGTACTACGAGCCCGTCGTCTTCACCGCCGGAGCCACGCGCTGGCGGATCTCCCCGCGGCGCCTCGAGGTCAAGGTCAACTGGGCGGCTGCGGTTGAAGCAGCCCGCGAGCGCGGCGAGGGCTTTGGGCCTGTCCGTGGACTGCGACGCCTTGGCGTGCGGTTCTTCGGCACCGACGTGACGCCTCCCACGAGCGTCTACGAGCCCGCGCTGGAGTACTACCTGAGGCGCATGGCCAACGGCTTGAACGAGCCGCCGCGCCCGGCGGCCGTGCGGCTGCGAGGACTTCGGCCCGTCATCGTTCCCGCGAGACGGGGAACGACGCTGCACCGGGACGCCGCCGACGACGTGCTCGTGCGCGCCCTGGCCGGCTTTGCGCGACGGCGGCCGGTCGCGCTGCCCGTGCGTGTCGACCAGCCCACTGTGACGGCGGCCGCGTTGGGGCCCGCCCTCGCGCAGGCGCGCACCGCCGTCTCCGGCCCCGTGCAGCTCACGCTGGGCAAGACGCGCTGGCTCCTGCCCCGCTGGCGCGTGGCCCGCTTGCTCGACCTGCCCTCGGCGGGCGTGCGCACCCTCGCAATCGGCGGTCCGGCGGCGGAGAGCTACTTCGCGCGCCTGCGGCGCCGCACCGACCGCAAGCCGACCGACGCCTCGTTCGACGTGCGCGGGAACGGCACCGTAGGCGTAGTCGCGCATGTCCCCGGTCGCGCCCTCGATGTCGAGGCGACCTCCAGGGCGCTCCTTCAGGCGGCCATCTCGCCGGTGACCCGCACCGCAGCAGCAACGGTCACCGCCGTTGTGCCGGAAATCACCACCGCCCGCGCGGAGGCAATGGGTATCAAGCGGGTCGTCGCCGGCTACGAGACGATCTACGGCGGCGACTCCAACCGCAGGCACAACGTGCGGCTCGTCGCCCAGTTGCTCGACGGCGCGCTGATCGCGCCCGGGAAGACGTTCTCCTTCAACGAGACGACCGGTGAGCGGACTCCCGAAAAGGGCTTCCTGGAAGCTCCGGTGATCATCAACGGCGAGTTGCAGACGGGGCTCGGCGGCGGTGTCTGCCAGGTCTCGACCACGGTGTTCAACGCCGCCTACGAGGCGGGGCTCCCGATCGTGGAGCGCACGAATCATTCGCTCTACATCGGCCACTATCCGCAGGGCCGTGACGCGACGGTCAACTACCCCGATCTCGACCTGCGGTTCGTCAACAACACGGGGCACTGGCTACTCCTGCGCACGTTCGTGGGCAGCTCCTCGCTGGTCGTCAACCTCTACGGCACGCCTACGGGGAGGCGCGTGGAGACGGTGACGGCGCCGCTTGTCGTGACCGGCGGAGCGAGGCTGGAGCGCCTCAAGGATCCGGCCCTCGTGAAGGGCGAGGTGGTCGTCGAGGACTACGGCGAGCCCTCACGGGCTACGAGCGTGACGCGCCGCGTCTACTCGCCCGGTGGCGAGCTGCTCTCCGAAGCGACCTGGAGCTCGTCGTACCGCTCCGAGCCGAAGGTCATTCACGTCGGCACCAAGAAGCCCGCCAAGGAGAAGGACAAGGCGGACGCGTCCAAGCCCGCCGAAGACGCGGGTACGACGCCCGAGAACGGTGTCCGCACGGAGCCGCTTCCCTGAGCGGCTACCAGTCCCAGGCATCGAAGACCGGGTAGGCGGTGCGGCCGTCGAGGCAGTCCGCCGCGTAGAGCGCGACGCCGATGTCCCCGGTCCAGAGCGAATAGCGGCCGCGTCCACGGCGGACCCGTGACCGCTCGACCTGGCCGAGCGCGTGAACCGCGAAGCGCCGTGCCCGCTCCAGCCAGAGCTCGTCGCCCGTGCGCTCCAGCACCTTGAGGAAGGCGTAGCCGTTTCCGGCGGTCCCGTGGCAGATGCATGCGCCTTTCTGCGTGCCGGGCGGCCCGGCATGCCAGAGGAGGTCGGCGCCCGCGAGTAGCAGCTCCTCGTCCAGGTACGCGGCCCCGGACGCCACGACGCCCGCACCGCCGTAGCACCACTGAAGGCGGATCTCGCCGTCGTCGTCGGCGAGCCCGAGACCTTCGCTCACCGGCCAGTTCGCGAGCCCACGCTCCACGATCGCAGTGCGGGCTAGGAGCTCGGCGGTCTCTCGCTCGAGCGAGTCGCGCCGTCTGCGAGCCAGGAGGGTGCCGCCGCGGAGGAGCGCCGCGACGTTTCCGACCGCCCCGTGCGCCGGCCCTAGTCCGCGCGATTCCTCTCCCCACAGACGTTGCGTCCAGAGGCCGTCAGCGTCGCGCCGCTGCCACAGCTCTTCGGCGCTCTCGCGCCAAGCGTCAGCCCAGCGCTCGTCGCCCGTCCAGTCGAGCATCGCCCGTGCGGCCAGCATCGTGCCGGGCGCTCCCCACATGACCTCGTTCGCCTCGTTGCCGGCGTTCTCCCGCACGCGCTCGAGGAGCCGGTCAGCAAGCCGGTCGCCGGGCGCGAGCCGCCATGCGACTACCAGGATGCCGCTCTCTCCCGAGAAGAGGCTCGCTTCGCGCTGCGGCGGAAGCTCGACGCCGGCCATGAAGTCAGGTGTGTCGCGCCACGTATCGAGTGTGCGAAGGACGGCTGCGCAAAGGTCGAGCCGGCTTTCGGCGTGACCGCGCCGGCGTAGCGTGTCGAGCGCCCAGATGACACCTGCGGCGCCCACGTAGAGGCTCTTCAGGGGCAGCGGCGTCTGCCACGCATCCCAGTCCTCGGCCGGCCACAGGGTGTCGCCCTCGAACTGCGCGTCAGCGTCTGCCACGATCGCGCTGATCGCGGCGCGGACTCGTTGCTCGTCCCACGCTTCGTCGGTCAGCGGCTCGAATGCCTCCGCTCGATAGAGCATCTAGCCCTCCGCGGCTGAGATCGCGTCGGTGAGCCAGGCGGGCAGCCGGATGGGCCGGAATGTCGAGGCTTCCACGCACGCGTGGCGGGTCCAGCCTTCTGCGAGCCGCTCGCCTTCCCGTTCGACCGCGTACTCGAAGCGAAACCGCGCGCCGCGCAGGTCGCCGCACCGCACACCGATCACAAGCGGATCGTTGAACCGCGCGGGTTGGAGCCAGCGAACGCCCGCCTCGATGGTCAGGGCCTCGACGCCCTGCCCCCGCAGAGCCGGGTAGCCGCCGTCGAAGCGGGCCAGGTAGTCGATGCGCCCACACTCGAACCAGACGAGGTAGGCGGCGTGATGCGCGACGCCCTGGGCGTCCGTCTCGGCGAAGCGGACGCGCACGTCCGTGGTGAAATTGAAGGCGTGCACGGGCGAACTGTAGAAGGCCGCCTCGCTCAACTCATCAGGGAGGCGCAACCGTGCGTCGTGCTGACCGGCGCGGGTGTGTCGACCGAGAGCGGCATCCCCGACTTTCGTTCACCGAGTGGCCTGTGGGCGCAGTTCGATCCACACGAGTACGGCTCGCTCGACGCCTTCCGCGCCGACCCGGAGAAGGTGTGGCGGTTCTATGCCCCGCGTTTCTCGATGCTGTCCGAAGCGGAGCCTAATGCGGCGCACGTCGCCATCGCGGAGCTCGAGCGCCGCGGGCTCGTGGAGGCGGTGATCACGCAGAACATCGACCTGCTGCATGAGCGCGCCGGCAGCCGCGACGTGATCGAGGTGCACGGCTCGATCCGGACGTCCAGTTGTCCCGGCTGCGGCTCCGTCCACGAGCTCGCCGTGGTGCTGGCGCACATCGAGGCAGGCGGCGGAGCTCCACGATGCCCGGCGTGCGGGGGCGTGCTGAAGCCGGATGTTGTCTTCTTCGGCGAGCTGCTGCCTCGCGCGGCGATTGACCGCGCGTACGAGCTGGCCGCCGGCGCGCGGCTCATGCTCGTGGCGGGCTCGGCGCTCGAGGTGCACCCGGTGGCCGGCCTCCCCCTCGAGACCCTGCGCGCCGGCGGCCGCCTCGCCATCGTGAATAGAGGGCCGACCGCGCTGGACGGGCGCGCAACGGTGCGCGCAGAGGGAAGTGCGGGCGAGGTACTCACCGCAGTGGCGGAGGAGTTAACGGTGTCATCGTAGGGAACAAAAGCCGTGCTCTTTAGGACAGAATGGAGCTCATGAAAAGGAGGAGACGATGACCGAGCTCAACGAGATCGCGCGCGCGCTGGTGGCGCCCGGACGCGGCATCCTGGCCGCGGACGAGAGTGACGGCACCATCAAAAAGCGCTTCGACTCGATCGGTGCCGACTCAACCGAGGAGAGCCGGCGCGCCTACCGCGACCTGCTCTTCACGACCGAGGGAGCCGAGGAGTACATCAGCGGCGTGATCCTCTACGACGAGACGATCCGGCAGTCCTCCGCCGACGGGACTCCCTTCCCGAAGCTTCTGGAGCGCAAGGGCATCATCCCGGGCATCAAGGTCGACAAGGGGGCCAAGCCGCTCGCACTCGCCGACAGCGAGACCATCACGGAGGGCCTCGACGGGCTGCGCGAGCGCCTCGAGGAGTACCGCGGGCTGGGCGCGCGCTTCGCGAAGTGGCGCGCCACATACTCGGTCGGCCCGGGGAAGCCGAGCGAGTACTGCGTCTGGACGAACGCGCATGCCCTCGCGCGCTACGCGGCGCTGTGCCAGGAGGCCGGGCTGGTGCCGATCGTCGAGCCCGAGGTGCTCATGGACGGCACGCACTCGATCGAAGAGGCTTCCAAGGCGTCCGGCCGCGTGCTGCAGGCGGTCTACGTCGAGCTCCACGACCAGCGTGTCGATTACCGCGGCACGCTGCTCAAGCCCAACATGGTGCTGTCGGG
>DAITAO010000131.1:0-5383 GCA_036824245.1 Gaiellaceae bacterium
TTCGCGTCGAGCTCGGGCCGCTTGATCTCGTTGATGTTGATGTGGACGTTCTTCTGAGTGAGCGCGTGGATCTCGCGTCGCAGCGCGTCTACCTCAGCCCCCGACTTGCCGATCACGATGCCCGGCCGGGCGGTGTAGATGTCGATCGTGATGCGCTGGTTGTCCTTGCGGATCAGGATGTCGGAAAGGCCCGCGTGCGAGAGCTTGCCGTAGATGTGCTCGCGGATCTTCACGTCCTCGAGCAGCATCTGCGGGTACTCCTTGCGGCTGGCGTACCAGTTGGACTTCCACTCGTGGATGACGCCGACGCGAAGCCCGCCGGGATGGATCTTCTGGCCCATTAGCGGTCACCTTTCACGTAGCTCGTGCTCTCCGGCCGCGAAACGCAAGCCAGACTAGGACGCAGGGAGCGCTCGTAGCCGGAGGCTACGGGCGCGACCGAGGACAACGGCTGGCGCCGCGTTGCAGCCCGCCGGAGAGTGCGAGATGCGGGAAAGGCGACCGCCATTAGGTCACCTTTCACGTAGCTCGTGCTCTCCGGCCGCGAAACGCAAGCCAGACTAGGACGCAGGGAGCGCTCGTAGCCGGAGGCTACGGGCGCGACCGAGGACAACGGCTGGCGCCGCGTTGCAGCCCGCCGGAGAGTGCGAGATGCGGGAAAGGCGACCGCCATTAGGTCTCTTTCTTCTTTCGTCGGGTGCGCTTCGGCTTCTCCTCGGTTGCCGCTTCGGCCGGCTCGGCGTCGGCGGCCTGCGCGGCCTCGGTCTTCGGGCGCCGCCCTTGCGAGGCCTTCGCCTGCGGCTCCGCGTCGGCGGCCTCCGGCGTCGTTCGGGCGCGCCGCTTAGGCTTCACTTGCACCGCCGGCGGTGCCTCCAGCGGCGTCAGCTTGAGCGTGACGTGGCAGGTGCGCTTGCGGATGCGAGCGACACGGCCACGTGCGCGAGCCCGCCACCGCTTGAGCATCGGGCCCTCGTCGACATACGCCGCGGAGACGACGAGCTCGTCTCCGATGAGATCGTGGTTCGCCTCGGCATTGGCCACGGCCGAACGGAGCACCTTCTCCACCTCGCGCGCGGCGGCGCGGTCCATGAAGGCGAGCACGGTCCTCGCCTCGGGCACCGTGCGGCCACGGATGTGCTCGACCGTCAGGCGAGCCTTGCGCGGAGTGATGCGCAGCCACTTGGCCTCGGCGCGCACCACAGGACGTCCGTCAGGTGTCGTTTGAGTTGCCATCAGCGGGGAGCTACTCGCTTCACTTGCGCCTGCCGGTCTCCGGAGTGGCCCCGAAAGGTCCTGGTGGGAGCGAACTCGCCCAGCTTGTGGCCGACCATCTGCTCCGTGACGAAAACGGGCACGTGCTTGCGGCCGTCGTGGACCGCGATCGTGTGCCCGACCATCTCCGGGAAGACGGTGGAGGCGCGCGACCAGGTGCGGATCATGCGCCGCTCTCCGCCGGTATTCATCGCCTCGATGCGGCTCATCAGCCGCTCCTCGACGAACGGACCTTTCTTCGAGCTGCGACTCACTAGCGCTTTTCCTTTCCGCGGCGCCGCCGCCGGACGATCAGCTTGTCGGACTGCTTGTGCTTGCGGCGCGTCGGCTTGCCGAGTGTCGGCACACCCCACGGCGTCACGGGGTGACGTCCGCCCTTGGACTTCCCCTCGCCGCCGCCGTGCGGGTGGTCGACCGGATTCATCGCCGAGCCGCGCACGGAGGGACGCTTGCCCTGCCAGCGGCTACGGCCCGCCTTGCCGCCCGAGATGTTGGCGTGATCGGCGTTACCTACCTGGCCTACGGTGGCGCGGCACCTGAGTGGTACGCGGCGCATCTCGCCGGAGGCAAGGCGCAGCACGCCGTAGCCGTCGTCTTTCGCCACGAGCTGGATCCCCGCTCCGGCCGACCGCGCCAGCTTGCCACCCTGTCCAGGCTTCAGCTCGACGTTGTGTACGAGCGTGCCCGTGGGGATGTTCTCCAGCGGCAGAGCGTTGCCCGGCTTGATGTCGGCCTGGGGCCCGGACTCGACGGTCGCTCCTACTCTCAGACGCGCGGGCGCGAGGATGTAGGCCTTCGCTCCGTCGGCGTAGTGCAGCAGCGCGATGCGCGCCGAGCGGTTGGGGTCGTACTCGATGGCAGCCACCTTGGCGGGCACGGCGTCCCTTTGCCGCTTGAAGTCGACGACTCTGTAGCGGCGCTTGTGACCGCCGCCTCGGTGGCGGGTCGTGATGCGGCCGTTGTTGTTGCGGCCGCCTTTCTTCGTGACCGGCTCGACCAGGCTGCGCTCGGGCTCGGACTTCGTGATCTCCTCGAAGGTCGAGACGGACATGAAGCGGCGCCCCGGTGATGTCGGCTTGAACTTGCGGATCGGCATCGGATCAGACCTGAGCACCCGAGAAGATCTGGATCTCCTCGCCTTCCTTGAGCTTCACGACCGCCTTCTTCCAGCCAGGCTTCTGGCCGCGCACTAGGCCGCGGCGCTTGGGCTTCGGACGCACCTGCGAGACGTTGACGGACTCGACCTTGACTCCGAACAACTGCTCGATCGCCTGACGGATCTGCGTCTTGTGCGCGTCCTGATGCACCCGGAAGGAGTACTTGCGGTCCGCGATGCCGCTGTAGCTCTTCTCCGAGACGACTGGCGAGATCAACACTTCGTTCGGATGCAGGCTCACGCCGCTCTCCTCTGCAGGAGCTCGAGGGCTGGCCGGGTGACGAGCAATGCGCGGGCCCACACGACGGCGGCCACCTCGACCTCGCCGGGCTCGAGCACGAGCACCCGGTCGAGGTTGCGGAACGACTTGATGACATTTTCCTCGCCGGCCTCCGCGACGACGACGATTGGAACCTCTTTGCCCCACTCTGCGACGAGCGCGACGGCTTCCTTCGTCGACGGCCCGTCGAGCCAGTCGGGATCGACAATCGCCAGAGTCCCGGCTGACGCGTGCTGCGAAAGGGCGCCACGCAGCGCTGAGCGATACGCCTTGCGGTTCACCTTCACGTCGAAGTTGCGCCCGGTCGGGGGGAAGGCGATGCCGCCGCCCGTCCACTGCGGTGCGCGAGTCGTACCGGCGCGCGCCCGGCCGGTGCCCTTCTGGCGCCACGGCTTGCCCCGGCCGCCGGCCACGAGCCCGCGGCTCTTTCCACCCCGCGTAGCCGCGCGCTGAGCATTCAGCTCGGCGCGCACGGCTTCGTGGACGAGGTGCGGCTTCACCTCGGCGCCGAAGATGCCCTCCTCGAGGCTGATCGACTCGCCTGACTTGCCACCCAGCACCGGTGCCTTGGGGATTGCCATCACCGTTGCTCCCGGATCTCTACGATGCCGTTCTTCGGGCCGGGCACCGCGCCCTTGACGAGCAGGAGGTTCTGGTCCGGCTCCACGGAATGGACGGTCAGACCGACCTGCGTGACGCGCTTGCCGCCCATCCGACCGGGCATGCGCATGCCCTTGAAGACGCGCGAAGGCGTTGCCGAGGCGCCGATCGAGCCAGGCTTGCGCACGTTGTGCGATCCATGCGACTCGGGCCCGCGGCTGAAGTTGTGCCGCTTGATCGTCCCGGCGAAGCCCTTGCCGATCCCGGTGCCGGCGACCTTCACCCGGTCGCCCGGCTCGAAAGCCTCGACCGTGACGGACTCTCCCACCGTCAGCTCGGTCGGGCCGCGGAACTCGACAAGGTGCCGGTGCGGGCCGACGCTGTTGCGCTTCAGATGGCCGATCTCGGGCCTGGACAGCTTGCGTTCGGGCACGGGGTCGAATGCGAGCTGCACGGCCTCGTAGCCATCGGCGTCATTTGTTCGCACGTGGACGACAGGGCACGGCCCTGCCTCGATCACGGTGACCGGCGTCAGCTCGCCGCTCTCGGCGTCGAATATCTGGGTCATGCCCAGCTTCCTGCCCAGAATGCCCTTCACACTCGCCTCCGGCGAATGTGATTGCGATTGGTTGCAGGCGATTTCACCAGCAGTCACCAGCCGGACAGATCGCGTTCGCGATCGGCGAAAACCAAGCCTCGATAGGACGCAGGGAGCGCTCGTACCCGGAGGGTACGGGCGCGACTGAGGACGACGCGAGGCGCCGGTTTGCAGCCGCAGCGCGAACGTGAGATGGGCGGATGGGGACTGCCATCACCATCAGAGCTTGATCTCGATGTCCACGCCCGCCGGCAGGTCAAGCCGCATGAGCGAGTCGACCGTCTTCGGAGTGGGGTTGTGAATGTCGATCAGCCGTTTGTGCGTGCGCACCTCGAAGTGCTCGCGCGAGTCCTTGTCCTTGAAGGGGCTGCGGATCACGCAGTACACGTTCTTCTCGGTGGGCAGGGGCACGGGGCCGGTGATCGTCGCGCCGGTGCGCTGGGCCGTGTCGACGATCTGTGAAGCCGACCGGTCGAGCTGCGTGTGGTCGTAGCCCTTGAGCCGGATGCGGATCTTCTGCTGCGGCACCGTGCTCTCCCCTTCCTTCCTACTTGCTGATCTTCGTGACGACGCCGGCGCCGACCGTACGGCCGCCCTCGCGGACGGCGAAGCGCAGGCCTTCGTCCATGGCGATCGGCTGGATGAGCTCGACCTCCATGTTCGTGTTGTCGCCCGGCATGACCATCTCCTGGCCCTCGGGCAGCTTGATCGAGCCAGTCACGTCGGTCGTCCGGAAATAGAACTGCGGCCGGTAGCCGTTGAAGAACGGCGTGTGGCGGCCACCTTCGTCCTTCGATAGCACGTAGATCTCGGCGTTGAACTGCGTGTGCGGCGTGATCGAGCCAGGCTTCGCGAGCACCTGGCCGCGCTCGACGTCCTCGCGCTTGACCCCGCGCAGCAGCGCGCCGGCGTTGTCGCCCGCTTGCGCGTAGTCGAGCGTCTTCTGGAACATCTCCAGGCCGGTGACGACCGTCTTCTCGATCTCCGGGTGGATGCCGACGATCTCGACCTCCTGGCCCGATTCGATCTTGCCCTGTTCGATGCGGCCGGTCACCACGGTGCCCCGGCCCGTGATCGTGAAGACATCCTCGATCGGCATCAGGAACGGCTTGTCGACGTCGCGCTGCGGCTCCGGGATGTACGAGTCGACGGCCTGCATGAGCTCGAGGATCTTGGGTGTCCACTCGGCGTCGCCCTCGAGCGCCTTCAGCGCCGACACTTGGATCACGGGAACGTCATCGCCGGGGAACTCGTACTTGGAGAGCAGCTCGCGGACCTCCATCTCGACGAGCTCGATCAGCTCGGGGTCGTCGACCATGTCGGCCTTGTTGAGCGCCACGACGATGGCCGGCACCTCGACCTGGCGGGCGAGCAGGATGTGCTCGCGCGTCTGCGGCATCGGGCCGTCGGCCGCCGAGACAACGAGGATCGCGCCGTCCATCTGGGCGGCGCCCGTGATCATGTTCTTGATGTAGTC
>DAITAO010000132.1:0-5379 GCA_036824245.1 Gaiellaceae bacterium
GCGCAGGCCAGCGAAGCTATCCGCGCGTCCGTCGAGGCTTCGAGCCGGACGGACGCCCGCAGAACGGCCAGTGCCTCACCCGGATGGCCGAGAGTCGCGAGCGCAGCGGCCAGTGCGTTCAACGCCCAGGCGCGCTCCTCGCAGTTGGCTGCGGGAGCAACGGTGAGCGTCTGTGCGAGGCGCGCGAGCTCCTCGTCGCCGGCATCGACATAGCCGGCACGGCCGCAGACGGCCTGCCAGAGCTCCTCGAATGCCGCGCGATTCGATGTCATGGCGCATCTATCGGCACAATCGCGCCGACCCTGAGCGTGGCGTTCGCCGTCGCGGCGGCGATGCCTGCGAGAATCCGCCGCCCGTGAGCCGCCCGCCGCGCCGCACGACGCTTGCCCGCCTGGTGGATTCGCCCGCCTTCGGCGCAACCGTGCTCATCGTGATCCTCGCCAACGCGGCCGTGCTCGGCCTGCAGACGTACGAACGCCTGGAGCGGGATTACGGCGGCACGCTCCACTTCCTCAACGACTTCATACTCGGCCTCTTCGTAGTCGAGCTGAGCCTGCGCATAGCGTCGTACCGCCGGCCCTGGGACTTCTTCCGCGACGCATGGAACGTCTTCGACTTCGTCGTTGTGGGCGCCTCGTTCATCCCCGGCTTGCGGGAGAACACGACGGTGCTGCGCCTCGCGCGGCTCGCGCGCGTGGTGCGCATCTTCCGCGTACTACCGGAGCTGCGCATCCTGCTGATCGCGATCGTCCGCAGCCTCCCGCCGCTCGGATCGTTTGCCATGCTCACCACGGTCATCCTGTTCGTCTACGGGATGATCGGCTGGTCGCTGTTCGGCGAGGAGGATCCCGAGCACTGGGGCGACATCGGCGAGGCGATGCTCACCCTCTTCGTCATGCTGACGCTCGAGGACTTCCCCGCATACCTCGAACGGGGCAGAGCCATCGAGCCGTGGTCGGTTGTCTACTTCGTGAGCTTCGTGCTGATCGCGGCGTTCATCGTCCTGAACGTGCTGATCGGGGTCGTGTTGAACTCCATGCAGGAGGCTCGCGAGATCCACGTGCGCGAGGAGCTGCGCGAGCGCGGCCTCGAGCCGACCGAGGAGGAGGTCACGATCGCGACTCGCATCGGGTCGCTGCGCTCGGCGCTGGACGAGCTGGAGCGCGAGCTCGTCCTCCACGAGCAGCGTGGCGCGCCGAGCTAGTTCCGCCAAACCTTCGCAGCCCTCACAGAAGCTTTACGCGCGAGCGCCGACTTTACGGCGTCCCTCGCGTCGGAATCGTGTGGGGTCGACCCGGGCCGGGGAGCGCAGTCGGGAGCGGCGCTCCCCGGGCCCGCTACCTGCACCGAAGCAGACCGCGCTCAGTCCAGCGCATTTCCTCAAGCCGGGCTAACAAAGCGGCGATAGGTTGCGCATGAAGATGGGGAGGTGCCTCACCGGGGTTCTGGTCGCGGCCGCCGTCATGGCGTTCCTGGCCCCGCCTGCGACTGCCTCCGACCGTCTCGTGGTCGGCCTTGCCGACACCGCCGCGACACTGGGCGAGCCGGACCGCGCCTTCCCCGTCTACACGCGCATACGCGCGCAGGCACTGCGCATCACCCTCTACTGGGGGAGCGTGCGCGGCGTCACGCGGCGGCGGCCCGACAACGGCGCCGATCCTTCCGACCCCGCGTACGACTGGCGGCCCGTCGATCGCGCCGTGCTCGAGGCAGAAGCGCGCAACATCCGTGTGATCTTTCAGATCTGGGGATCGCCCGGCTGGGCGAACGGCGGCAACCCGCCCAACCGGCCGCCGCGCAACCCCGTCCATCTCCAGGCGTTCGCCTACGCGGCGGCCACCCGATACAGCGGCAGCTTCGAGCGCTCCGACGGGCGCGTCCTACCTGCTGTGCGGCACTGGGTCGCCTGGAACGAGCCGAACCTACGGCTGGGGCTGGCGCGCCAGTGGCGCCGCGTCGGCCGCCGGTGGGTTCCGCAGAGCGCCGAGGACTACGCCGATATCTGTAACGCCATCTACGCCGGCGTGCACATGACGCTCATCAAGGACGAGCGGGTCGCGTGCGGCGTCACATCGGCGCGCGGCAACAACAATCCACGCGCGCGCTGGGCGTCGGTGGGGCCGATCGGCTTCCTGCGTGCGATGCGCAAGGCCGGCGTGCGCCGCATCGACGCGTACGCCCACCATCCCCACCCGGGGGGCCCCCGGGAGGCGCCCTGGATGCGCCCGCGCAACACGACGGCCGTCACGCTCGGCAACATCGACCGGCTCGTCCGCGAGGTGACGAAGCTCTACGGGCGCAAGCCGATCTGGCTCACGGAGTACGGCTACGAGACCTCGCCCCCGGACCTTGTCTTCGGTGTC
Organism: Gaiellaceae bacterium; assembly: GCA_036824245.1. Taxonomy (GTDB): domain Bacteria; phylum Actinomycetota; class Thermoleophilia; order Gaiellales; family Gaiellaceae; genus JACVRM01. Next base: position 2,364 of record DAITAO010000132.1, read on the forward strand.
CCGTGGACGACACAGGCTCGCTACCTGACGGCGGCGGTGGACATCGCCTGGCGGCACCCGCGCATCGACATGCTGCTCTGGTTTCTGCTGCGCGACGAAGGGCGGTACCGCGGCTGGCAGTCCGGTCTCTTGACCTCGAAGGGCGTGGAGAAGCCGGCGTTCTACGCCTTTCAGCGCGCGGCGCGGCGCATCGCGGAGGCCGGCGGGGCCGCGGCGCCCTAGTGCACCTACTCGCTCGGCCCCCAAGGGCGAAGCTGACGCAGTAAGGGGTTAGGGGCGACGCTGACGGGACAGTCCCCTGCAGGGACAATCCCTTGCAAAGCGGGTCCAGCGCCCCGTTTGGACCAAAAAAAATTCGCCGAGCCGGTGGCGCTTTCGTCCTCGCCGTCCGACTGACCTTCGGCTTCCGCCTACTGCCTTCCGGACGGGATTCGCCCTACTCACGCTCCGTGCTCGACGCAGACGGCACTCTAGGACATCCTCCACCCGCGACGCAAGGGGAAGCGACCATTTCGTCCGCAGTTTGCGGGCTTCCCCGCTCACCTGCCTAGGCCTGGCTAGTCGCCGTCGCCGTTTCGCAGCCGGCGCCAGAAGAACAGGGCGCCGCCGAGCGCGGCGACGGCCGGCACGACCACTCGCACCTTGCGCCGCGAGGAGCCGTTCTCGAGCGGGAGTGCTTCCCGCGCCTTCTTCTTCGCGACGAGCTTGCCGACCTTCCAGACGCCCCAGCCGAGCAGCGCGTTGCGCTTGTTCACGACCGACATGGTTCTCCTTTCCTTGCCGGGACGCTACCCATGCGAGGTGTGCGGGTAAACGCGGCCGCTAGTCCCTAGCTGCCGGCAGTCTGCTCGACCGGCGCCGTCGATCCGCCGCTGCCGCCCTCGACGGGAGGTTGCTCTTCGGGCTCGGCCTCCGGCGTCACTTCCGCCGGCGGCTCCTCCACCGGTGTCTCTTCAGCTGGCGTCTCCTCGGCGGGCGTCTCCTCGGCCGGCTTGCCTTCCTCGACTGGCGGGAGAGCGGGCGGCTGCTCGGCGCCGCTCGGATTCGACTCAGTCTCGGCGGGCCCGGCTTCGGTCGCTTCCGGCTCGGCCTGCTCCTCCTTGGCGACAGGCTCGGCGGGCTCGGGCTCAGCCTTTACTTCCTCCTTGGCAGCCTCAACCGGACTCTCCGCGGCGGGCGGTGCTGCGGGCTCCGGCGCGGGTGCGGGGGCCGGTTCGGCGGGCGGACTTACCGGAGCAATCGGGGCGGTCTCGGGAGCAGGAGTCGGGTCGGGCTCCACATACAGCACAGGCAATGCGCGGTGCACCGCGCCGAGCGAGCCGCTCAGCTCGAGCGAGGGCCGCTCCGCTACCGCCGACCTTGGGGCGACGCCTGCTGCGCCCGGCTCCGGCTCGGCTGCCCTCGCAGGCATCGTCCACTGCACGACCGCCGCGGCGCCGCGTACCAGACCCCGGACAGCACTTCCGCTCGCCGCGCGAGCCGGAGCCGCGATCGAGTCGGCGCTCCATGGGGCGTGCTTGGCGGCCTCGTAGCCTCCTCCGGCCATCACGGCACCGGCTGCCACGACCGCAGCCGCCTTCGCTGCCAACCCGGCCGAAGCTACGCCCCCGGCCCCGCCTGCCCCGCCGAATAGCGAGGAGAGCGACGAGAGCGAGCTGGGCAGAGGCACGAAGCCGAGCATGCGGATCGCGCTGCGCTGGGCACGCTGGCTGCGCGCGAAGCCCGCGCACTCGTTGCACTCGCGCAGGTGGGCACGCAGCGCGCCGCGCTCCGAGCGCGGCAGACGGCCGTCCAGCTGACGCGAGACGGCGAGCTCGGCCTCGGGGCAGGTCAGGCTCGCCTCGAGCTGCTCGCGCAACGCGCGGCGGGCCCGGAAGATGAGCGTCTCCACGGCGGGCATCGTGACCCCGAGGATGTCGGCGATCTCGGCGTACGACCGACCCTCGAGCTCACGCATCACGAGCGCGGACCGCTGGTTGAAGGACAGGTGCCCGAGCGCCCTGCGGATGTCGGCAGCGGTCGGCCCGTCGTCCTCGAATGTCTCGGCGACGCCTTCCGACTCGTCGAACGCCACCTCGAACGGGCGCCGCGCCGACTGTCGGAAGCGCTGCCGGCACACGTTGTGGGCGATGGCGATAAGCCAGTTGCGCGGCTGCCGTGGGCGCTCGCCCCGCTCCCAGGCCCGGTAGGCGTTGAGGAACGTCGTCTGGGTGACGTCCTCGGCATCCTCGGGCGAGCGCAAGACCGCGACGACGTACCGATAGACGTCGGCGACGTTCTGTCGGTATAGGCGCTCGAAGCCGCGGGCCATCCGCGGCCTGGGGACCAGCACCGGGGTCACGTCACTAAGGACGCGCCAGGATCGAGAAACTTGCGCACCGCCCCCCTTCTCTTGGGCACCGCGCGCTTAGTTTACGGCACCGTGAGCCCGCCGACGAGGCCTTCGACGGTCCCCGTCACGTTCTCGACCACTCCTTGCACCATGGGTACGGGCGGGGGTACGGGCGGCAGCGGCGGCAAAGGGGGCAACGGGGGCAAAGGGGGCAACGGGGGAACGGTCACCTGCGGCACCGGCAGGCTCGGCGGCGGCTGCGGCGGCGCGACAGGCGGTGGCGTGACAGGCGGTGTGCCCGCCGGCGTCACGGGCGCTATGGCCGACGGCGCGGTCGCGGGTGTTGCTGCAGGGGTCGGGGTTTGCGCGGGTGCAGGTGTCGGCGCGGCACCCTCAGCCTGCTGTGGCTTCTCGGCCGCTGGCGCGTCGGCAGCAGGCTCGGGCTCGGCGCGGCGGCCGCCGACCGGGCTAATGGCAGGCGCGGTCGCCTTCGCCGGGCGTGCTCTGGCAATGCCTGTCCGAGGGGCCGCGTGTCGCTTTGACGACCGTGTGCCGGCGACCGGGACGGACTGCGACGGAGCGTCCGTCTGGCCTACAGCGGCGGGCTGAGCCCGCGCCGGCTCGGCCGGGCGGTTGAGCCAGCCCGTAGCTGACGTACCCCATGCCCGCGCCGCCGTACTCCTC
>DAITAO010000065.1:0-18258 GCA_036824245.1 Gaiellaceae bacterium
ACCGTCGCCACCCGCCCCGGCGCCCGGCGCGCCTGCTGCCACCGCGACCGGTGCGGCGGCCGTGATGCCCCACTCGTCTTCGATCTTCTTCTTCAGCTCGACGAGATCGAGAACGGACATCTTTCCGAGCTCGTCGAAGATCTTGTCCACTCCACTGGCACTGGCCACTACGACTCCTCCTCCTGTGTCTCTTCTGCTGGTTGGTCTTCGGTCTCGGAGGGCTCGGCGCCGGCCTCCGGCTGCTGGTCCGCCTCAGCTTCAACCTCAGCCTCGGCGTCGCCCGCCTCGGGCGGCGCCTCGACGGCTTGAGGCTCCTCGGCCGCTGGCTCTGCGGCGCCGGGCTCTTCCGGTTGCCCTGCCTCACCTCCGCTCTCTGCCTCGAGCTGCTCGATGCGGGCATCGATCAGCCCGACGAGGTCGCGCAGCGGTGCCGCGATGAGCCCGGCGATCATGTGCAGCGGCGAGAGGATCGCGCCCAGCACCTGGCCGCGCAGCACTTCGGCCGGCGGCAGCTTCGCGAGATTCGCGACGTCCTCCTCGCCGATCGGGCGACCGTCGAGCAGGCCCCCGCGAACTGCCAGCATGCGGGTGGTGCGCGCGGCGTCGCTCAGTGCTTTCGCGACGGCCACAGGGTCGCCGTCCGACTCGAGGAACGCGATGGCGGTCGGGCCCTCCAGAAGAGCCAGGAGCGAATCGGCCCCGGCGACCTCGGCCGCGCGTCGAGTAAGAGTGTTCTTGACGACCCGGAAGCGCGCACCGTGCTTGAGAAGCTCGGTGCGCAGCTGGTCGATCTCGCCCATCGACAGGCCGCGGTAATCGGCGATGACCAGCGTCTGCGTCTGGCGCAGGCGCTCGGCCAGCTCGGCTACGACACGTTCCTTGTCGGCTCTCTCCATATCCCTTTAACTTCCTCCGGAAATGGCTAGCCCGCCTGACGGCGGGCCGGACGAAGCCTCGCGGCTGCGTGCGACTCGCCTCGGCTGGACTTTTGCCCGTGGGCGGCCAGCTGTCTTCGGCGGTCTAGCTCTCGATTACGCGGTTACTGTAGCGCCTTCCCGGGCCGAATCGCCATCATGCGATTCGGCCAGCTCCTCGACGATGCCGCGCGTTCTGGACGGGTCGATGTGGATGCCCGGGCCCATCGTGCTCGTCAGCGTCACGCCGCGGATGTAGCGGCCCTTCGCGGCGGCGGGCTTCACGCGCACGATCTCGTCGAGCAGCGTGGCGTAGTTCTCGAGCAGCTCGCGCTCTCCAAAGCTCTTCTTGCCGATCACGAGGTGAACGTTCGCCCCCCGGTCGGTGCGGTACTCGAGCTTGCCCCCCTTCACGTCCTGCACGGCCTTCCCCACATCCATCGTCACGGTGCCGGTCTTGGGGTTGGGCATCTTCCCGCGCGGACCGAGGATGCGCCCCAGACGCCCGACGACACTCATCTGGTCGGGGGTGGCGACGGCGACGTCGAAGTCGTCGAAGCCTTCCTCGATCTTCTGCGCGAGGTCCGCGGTGCCGACCACGTCGGCGCCCGCTTCTTCCGCCTCTCGTGCCTTCTCCCCCTCCGCGAAGACGGCGACCCGCACGGTGCGCCCGGTGCCGTGGGGCAGCATCAGCGTGCCGCGCAACTGCTGGTCGGCGTGGCGCACGTTGAGACCGAGGTTGAAATGCACCTCCACCGTCTCGTCGAACTTCGCGTCCTCGAAGCCCTTGAGCGTCCGGATCGCCTCGATCGGCGAGTACAGCTGCTCGCGGTCGACGGCGGCGCGCGCGTTTCGGTACCGCTTGCCGTGTGGCACTAGCTCTCGACCTCCACTCCCATCGAGCGGGCGGTACCCGCCAGCTCCTGTCGCCTTCGGCTCGGTCGCTCGAAATTCACGCGTGCGGACGCGCGAATCATGGCTCCACCTCGACTCCCATCGAGCGGGCCGTGCCCGCGACGATCCGCATTCCCTGTTCGACATCCCGTGCGTTCAGATCTTCCAGCTTGATCTCCGCGATCTGGCGCACCTGCTCGCGTGTCAACCGGCCGACCTTTTCTCGATTCGGCTCGGACGAGCCCTTGTCGGTGTTGAGCGCTTCCTTGATCAGCACCGCCGCCGGCGGCGTTTTTGTGATGAACGTAAAGGAACGGTCCTCGAAGACGGTGATCTCGACCGGGGTGATGCGTCCGTTCGCCTGCGTGGTCTGGGCATTGAACGCCTTGCAGAACTCCATGATGTTGACGCCGTGCTGGCCGAGCGCAGGACCGACCGGCGGCGCCGGGTTGGCCTGGCCGCCCGGGATCTGCAGCTTGATGACTGTGAGGACTTTTTTGGCCATTAGTCGAGCTTTTTCACCTGGTCGAAGCCGAGCTCTACCGGGACCTGCCGCTCGAAGATGTCCACGAGGACCTTCAACTTCTGCTGGTCAGGGTTGACGTCGACGATCTCGCCGTCGAAGTCGGACAGGGGCCCAGAGGTCACCTTCACGGACTCGCCGAGCGTGAACTCGACCTGCGCGCGGGGACGCTCGGCGGTGGCGGCTCCGGTGCGCAGGATGCGGTCGACCTCCGGCTGTGAGAGCGCGATCGGCTTGTTGCCGGCTCCGACGAAGCCGGTCACTCCCGGCGTGTTCTTGACCACCGTCCAGGCGTCGTCGTCCAGATCCATGTTGACAAGCACGTAGCCCGGCAGCACGCGCTTCTCGATCTGAACCTTCTGGCCGTCCTTCGTCTCGATCACCTGCTCGGTCGGGACGACGACGCGGCGGAACCGCTGGGTCTGCCCCATCGAGTCGATGCGGTGCTCGAGATTGGCCTTGACCTTGTTCTCGTGCCCCGAGTAGGTGTTGATTACGTACCAGCGAAACATCTCGCGTCTCCTACCACGTGCATGCCAGGCTTAAGCCGGGCACGCGGTCGCACAAGGCGCGCCGGTGACGCGGCTCGCACGGTTGTCGAAAGGATTGCGGTTGCTTCCACCGTCTTACTTTCCGAGCAGCAGCCGCTCGACGAACGGCTCCAGCCCGAGATCTACCGCCCACAGGTAACCACCCACGATCAGGCAGGCGATGATCACGACCACGGTGCCGGTGATGACTTGCTTCTGACCCGGCCACTCGACCTTCCTGAGCTCTCCCCAGCACTCGAGGATGAAGTTGAACGTTCCGCCACGGCGACGGCGAGGTACCTCAGCCTCCGGCTCGGCAGCCGGCCGAACTTGCTGCTGGCGGGCGCGGGTGCGCTCGGCGGCGGGTGCGCCTTCGGCACGCTGCTGCTCGCGGCGCTCCCGGCGGCGCTGCCGAGTGGGGCGAGCCACTACCGTGTCTCCCGGTGCGCCGTGTGCCCGCCGCACCAGCGGCAGTACTTGCGCAGCTCGACGCGGTCGGGCGTATTTCGCTTCGACTTGTTCGACTGGTAGTTCCGCCGCTTGCACTCGACGCAGGCGAGCGTGATTGCAACTCGTACTCCGGTGGCCACGTTGAGAAGTCCTTGGGTCGGTCGGCGCGAAAAGGTAACAGCAAGGGCGGGCTGCCCTGCGTACTCGCCTGATTCTAGCCGGAGTTCACGCGCTTCCTGCCACGGCGCCTCGCGAACGCGAGCCCTGCCCCGCCGGCGACCGCAAGGATCGCTACCCCGACGGCGGCGAGCACGGGGTCGAACACGTCCTCTCCCTCTGCGTCCGGTAGCGCCACGGCGGTTCCGCCCGGGTCCGAGTGACTGTCACCCGGACCTGTCTCGACTGGACGCGATGTCGTTCCGCCGGCGGGTGGCTCGCTGCTGGTGGGTGAGGAAGCGGGAGGCGTCGCAGGCTCTTCCTCTGCGTGTGACGCCGGCACCGCTCGCTTCAGTCGCGGGCAGTCGATTTTGTCCTCCCGCAACGTGCGCACGGCGGCGCGGAACGCCGCAAGGGACCCCTTCGGCGTGCGGTCGAACCAAAAGAGCCCGGACTGCCAGCCTTCGAGCCGCGCCTCATCCCAGATCAAGAAGTTGAAGAAGCCCTGGACGTACGGCTGGCAGTACGCAAGCCGGAGGGCTGCGACGAGCTGGCTGGCCTGGTCCGGCGCATCCGAGGCCGCGGGCGGCAGCGGGTCGAGCTCGACCGGCCCAACGGCATCCGGCACGCCGAAGGGAGGGAGCTCGATCCCGCCGTAGAGTGCCGCCTTGCTCACGTCGGGGCGAGTCTGGAAACCAGCCTCGAGGTACCAGATCGCTGCACAGCGCGCGGCCGCACAGCGGCCCGGCACCGGCTGACCGGTAGCGCGGAAGGCGCGCCGCAGCGTCTCCACAAGGCGTCCCCAGTCACCCTGTGAGATCGCGCGCCCCGGATGCCGGCGCCAGGGCCGCTCGCTCGGCGTGGCGCCGTGCACGTGGTGCGAGACGGTGTCGAAGAAGGGGCGGGTGCGGCCACTCTCACGGTATGCGCGGCCGAGCTCCTGCAGGAAGCGGACCGGCGAGTGCGAGATGTTGCTGGCAGCATCATGCCGGTCGTTGCCGCGCGGCGAGGTCGAGGGCGCGAGGACATTGATGTCCGCGCGCTCCGCATGGAGGACGTCCCAGCAGCGAGCCAGCACATCCGCATACGCGCGCGGCGCGGCGCTGTGCCCCTCTTCGTCGAACTGCGGCTGCCAGAAGAACTCCTTGTTCGGTTCATTCCAGACAGCCACATCGCGGATGGAGGAGTAGCGGGCGACGATCGCACGCAGGAACTCGCAGTACTGCTCACGTCGGCCGGACGTGACGGGCGCGTCCTCGGGCCGCTCGCCGAACACTGTCAGCACGACACGGAGGTGGCCGGCGCCGCGCGTGGCGGCGTCGAGTTGACCGCGCTGCTCGCGGGACAGGCGCGTCCGGCCGGGGCGCCAGGTCAGGGTGATACGAACGGCGTCGAGTCCCAGCCTGCCGGCATCCCGGCGAACCGCGGACGGCTCGTACTTCAGGCCGTCTTCCGTGACGCCCACCAGCAGGCGGCTCGCGCCATCCGCAGAGGAGCCGGCGCCGAGCAAGAGAGCGAGGCACGCGAAGGTGCAGAGCACAGAGCGCACGCCGGCCGTCTACCCGTCGCTCGTGTCCTCAAGCCCGCCAGACGCGCAGCCGACAAGAGAGAAGAGGCAATAGAGGATGACTTCAGTATCCGTCTTCGACCGCCGGCGGCGGTCGTCGAGGCTGGCCGTGAGCGTGCTCGTCGCGTTGCTGTTGCTGGCCGCTCTCGCCGCCTCAGTCGGTCTACTCGTCGTCATCAGGCGACAGAATGACGATCGGGCTGCTGCCGCTTCCGAAGCGAAGCGCAGCACCACGCGACACGGCGAACGCGGTCTTGCGGGTGATGCGAAACCCGACGGCCGGCGCTCCGGTGCCATGCGCAGTGCGCGCGGACCGGCCGGCGTGACAGGCGCCAAGGGCAAACAAGGCGATCAGGGTGCGCCTGGGGCCTTGGGGCCAGGCGGGCCGCCCGGCTTACGCGGGGCGGCCGGTCTGCGTGGTGCCGCGGGACGACCGGGAGGCCGCGGCACGCGCGGACCGATCGGCCCGCGCGGCATCGCCGGAGTGCCTGGGGCCGCCGGCTTGCCGGGCGTCCAGACCCAGGGCGAGCCGGGCCTCCAGGGGCCGAGCGGCCCCCAGGGGACCACGGGCGAGACCGGCGCCGCCGGAGCGACGGGCCTGCAGGGGCCGGCCGGGCCACAGGGAGCTACGGGCCCGCAAGGAGCCACCGGCGCACCAGGCGAGACCGGGCCGCAGGGGGTTCAGGGTCCTGTCGGCGCGCAAGGGCCGACCGGCACACAGGGAGCTCAGGGAGCGACCGGGCCCCTCGGACCCACCGGGCCGCAGGGGCCAACCGGCGCGCAAGGAGCCACCGGAGCCGACGGAGCCACGGGCTCCACTGGACCCGCGGGCCCCCAGGGAGCCACCGGAGCCGACGGAGCGACGGGACCAACCGGGCCGCAAGGCGCCCAGGGAGCGACCGGAGCCGAGGGAGCGACGGGGCCAACCGGGCCGCAGGGGCCAACCGGCGCGCAAGGAGCCACCGGAGCCGACGGAGCGACAGGACCAACCGGGCCGCAAGGCGCCCAGGGAGCAACCGGGCCGATCGGGCCCACCGGGCCGCAGGGGCAAACCGGTCCGGAGGGGGCCACAGGCACTCAGGGTCCGGGAGGAGCCCAGGGCGCAACAGGGGTCGAGGGAGCGACAGGCCCCACGGGCCCGACGGGGCCTGCGGGCGCTCAGGGGCCCACAGGGCCGCAGGGCGCAACGGGGCCGCAGGGTGCGACGGGGCCGCAGGGATCGACCGGCGGATCGGGAATAGACGGCGTCCTCGGTCGCGTCAACACACTCTCCGCCGGGACGCAGTTCGCTCTGGCCGCCGGATCGTCGACGGCGGGGCTGGTCGAGTCCACTTCCACGATGCTCACGCCCAACATGGCGCTGACCGCACAGAACCTCTCCGTCAAGCTGTCCGCGGCACCGGGTGCCCTCGCGACGCGCACGTTCACGCTGCGCGACGACGGCGCGGACACGGCCGTCACTTGCTCAATCTCGGGCACTAACACGACTTGCGACAGCGGAGCCGCGACCGCGACCATCGCAGCGGGCAGCGAGGTCTCGATCAAGATCGTGACGACAGGCGTCGCCGTTGCCGCCGACGCCCTGTTCGGCTGGCAGGCGACCGCTTAGCCGACGGCGTGTGCCAAGCCGAGGCCCGGCACACGGTTGAGCGGAATGGGGCCGCCTACGAGAGCCTGATGCGAGGGTCGATCACCGCGTACAGCAAGTCGACCACCAGGTTGAACGTGAGAATGCAGAGGGTGCCGAAGACCACGATCCCCTGTGTGATCGGGAGGTCGAACTGCTGGATCGACTCGAGCGCGACCTGGCCGAGCCCGGGTAACCCGAAGACCGTTTCGGTGAAGATCGCTCCTCCGAGCGCGAGGCCGATGTCGAGGCCGAGCATCGTGGTGACCGGAAGCAGCGCATTGCGGAGAATGTGCTTGCGAATCACCTGGGTCTCGGGCGCACCCTTGGCGCGCGCCGTGCGCACGTAGTCCTCCGTCGCCGTCTCCATGACGTTGGCACGGATCATGCGCGTGTAGGTAGCTGCGAAGAGGACCGCGAACGCCGTCCACGGCAGCAGCATGTGGTAAGCCCACTGCACCGGCCCGCCGCAGTCGGTGGCGGGGTTGATCATGTCGCAGTAGCCGGTGATCGGGGTCAGGCCCAGCCGGTAGCCGAAGACGTATGCGAGGATGAGACCGAGCCAGACCGGGTGCGCGGAGATGCCGATGAGCACGAACACCATTCCCGCCCGGTCTAACAACGAGCGCGGCCGCAGAGCCGAGAGGATGCCGAGCGGCAGCGCGATGAGCAGCCAGAGCACCGCCCCGCCGAAGACGAGCGAGGCGGTGACGGGGGCCGCTGTGAGCACGACGTCGTTGACGTCGCGACGCGTCGTGAAGGAAGTGCCCAGAGAGGGCGACTTGAACTTCGGCGGAGCGTCGAACGTGAAGGGCAGAAGGCGCTCGAGAAAACGTGCGTATTGCACGTGGACCGGCTTGTCGACGCCGAGGAACTTCTCTGCCCGCTTGATGTCGTCGGGCCCGCACGTGCGGCCGCAGACTCGGGCGGCCGGATTCGTAGGAATGACGAAGAAGATGACGTACGTGACCACCGTGACCGCGAGGAAGAGCACCACCGCCCAGAGCAGCCGCCTGATCAGGTACCGAAACATGGTCGCCTCCTCTCAGCCTCCGGCGCGACGTCAGCAGCCTTTTCGCTCCGTAAGCGATGTCACGGTTGTCGTAAGTGACTTAAACGGAGTAGGTACTGACGAGCGTACACTGATGGACTGACATGGTCAAGTGCCTCCTCGGCCCCGGCGACGACGCGATCGAGCTCGCCGTGGGCCTCGTCAATACCTGGGACCGCCTGGCAAGCCCTCCGGAGCAGCTCCCGGACGCCGGCGCACTACGCCGTTTCCTCTATCGCCACGGCCTCGAGGCCGAGGCGGCGGCTGTCTCGGAGGACGACGCCGAGCGTGCGCGGGAGCTACGAGATCGGCTGCGCGGAGCGTTCGAGGCGCCCGATGAGGAGACGACGGCGCGCATCCTCAATGCGCTGCTCGTCGAGGGTGGCGCCCTTCCGGAGTTGACGAGGCATGACGGGCTCCCCTGGCACTTCCACTACGGGCCGACGGACGGCGAGGGCATTCAGGCGCTTCCGGCCGTGACGTCCGTCGCGCTTTTGGACGTGATCCGCACGCTCGGGTGGGAGCGCCTGGGCCGCTGCGCCGCGGCGCCCTGTGCATCGGTCTTCGTCGACCGCTCGCGCAACCGAAGCCGGCGCTACTGCTCCCAGCTATGCGCGGACCGCGTCACGCAGGCGGCGCACCGCAGACGCCTGCGGGCGCGGGCCGACGCCACCGAGCCGCGCCAGCGGCGACGTTCGGCGTCCCAGCCGGCAACTGAAGGCGGGTAGCCAGCAGGGGGCGAGACCTCTCCGGCAAACTCGAGCTGTCGAGATGTCAGTGCCCGCCGGGCGGCCCGCCCGCGGAGCGCACCCCGGCATCGAAGGCTTCGTTGCTCGCCCGCGAGTCGCCGTATTCCTTGTCGCTCGGATGAGTGAGTAACCGGTCGCGCGGTACGCCGGAGAGGTAGGTCGAATCGTCGTGCCGCCTGCGCGCAAACAACCGTCGCCAAAGCTGTCGCAGCATCTGACCTCCTTTGGACTTTTCCTTCCCTCCAGGACGCAGAACCACACGTCCTGGAGTCACCCGCCGCGAAACCGCGCGAAGTAGTCATGGCTCGCGCGCAGCGAGAGCCGGCCTTCGCGCGGCCTGATAGCGGCGGGTGGATTCGAACCACCGACCTGCGGGTTATGAGTCCGCCGCTCTAACCACTGAGCTACGCCGCCTCGGGCGATCCAGTCTAGCCGCCCTCTGAGCGCAGGCGGCTAACTCTTGCGAACGTCGTGGAGTAGTTTGCTAGGGCTTGTGGCGGCCTCAACAGATCCGGGACGCGGGGTCGCTACTAGCTCGCCAGGCGACCGCGTTTTACCGTGCAGCCGCGTATCCGGCGGCTTCAGTGCGGATCCGGTGGCAGTTGGCGCAAACGACATCGCACTTGGCGATTTCAAGCCGGACCCTATCCAGCGTAAGCGCCGTGGCAAGTTGGACCGCCTCAGAAACCTTGAACGCTTTGGACCCGCGGACGTGATCAAGATCCATCACGCAAGCGGGGAAGCGGCATCCACAGTCTGCGCATGGTCGGTCCTTCGCCTCCTCGATGATCGCCCGGATGCGGGCGCGATACTTTGCGCTCCAGCGCCGTGTCTGCGCCCGCTCCCGTTCCCTCTCCTCGGGTGTGGCGGCTTGCCAGCGGGTCTTCAGTGCACCACAGGACTGGCACACCCAGCGATGGCCCCGACTCAAGCCATCCATCTTGTACTGCCGCGCATCTCGGTAGCGGAGCCGACCTCCACATTCGCAGAACCTAGGGTTCATCAGGGTTGATCCCCTGGCAGCATCCGAGCTTGAGCTGACAGCGAGGACACTGAAAGGTCTCGTGACGCCATTCCATCTCAGCACCGCAGCGCGGACACAACTCATTAGCTTCGGTTTCCTGCTTCATGTTGCCGAGATTAGCAACAGCGTCGGACGTGGCTCGGCGGCTGCGTAGACGTCGGCACGTGCGCCCCGTCCTGCTCGGTGACTCACGCCGCATTACCGCTGGACAGGGAGGTTCCTGCCCACCGATCCCGTCGGATCGCGGCAAGGTCGTTCCCGTCGCAGAAGACTCTCTAGTGTGCTGCCGGGGCCCCTGCCCTGTCAGGCAGGCACGATGACGACCGGCGTGTCGACTTTCACCCGGTCGAAGAGCCACGTGGCATCGGGGATGCTCATGCGGATACAGCCGTGCGACGCCGAATAGCCGATCGACGCGGCGTCAGGAGTGCCGTGAATGCCGACCAGGTGCTGGTTGAGTCCCATCCAGCGCGTGCCGAGCGGGTTTCCCGGACCGGGCGGGACCGGCTCTGCGTCTGCCGCCCACGCGGAGTCCGGCGGGTACCACCACGGGTTGCGCTGCTTCGAGGCGATCGTGAACGTGCCGAGCGGCGTCGGGTACGACGACTGCCCTGTGGCGATGCCGAAGCTGCGGACGAGCCGGCGGCCGTCGTAGAGCCGCAGGCGGTGCGACTCGCGGGCGACGACGATTACCGGACCGAAGTTCGCTCGAGTTACTTGGGGTGCTACCGGCTTCGTGGCGAGCGCGATCGTGCGCCGGCTCGGCGACCGTAGCGCGCGCTTGATGCGAGCTTCCATCAGCCAGCGTGCGACGCGGCGCCCCGGCCGGCCTTTCGCGATCACCGGACGCAGATTTCGTGCGCCGAGGAGCCGGGCATCTTCCGGCTTCTCCGAGAAGCGGCGGTTGAGGTACGTGACGTAGGCACGGATCTGGCGCTGCGAGACTGCGACCCGCATCCGGACGCCTGCGCCGGGCTGCGCATGCAGAGCGCGGGCCACGGCGTCGTCGACGCTCGATTCCACGCCGAGGGCTCCCGGTCGCACCACCCAGCGCTCGCCGGCGGTGTGCAGAACGATTGGCCTGGCAAACCTGCCTCGCACCAGCGCCCGCGCCGATTCGGAGCTCGCTCCGCCGATTCGCACCCCCTCAACACTCACTCCGGTAGCCACGAACGCGGGCGAGCGGGCGGCACTCGGCGCGGTGGCACCGATCGTCAGGAAGGCGGCGAGGGCGACGAAGGCGTACTTCAAGCGATACGGATGGTACGAGAGAAAACGCTTGCCTGCAGGAAAGCCTGCCGCACAGCTAGTCCTCCACCCAGTCACGTGTCAGAACTAGCCAGAAGGCGAGGCCGGCATACGGCCCGTAGCGGCGGAAGCGTCGCGCAATCGTGTGGTCCTTCGCAGGCCGGCCGCCGTTGAGCCGGGCGTACTTTGGTCGCGTCCACGAGTCGAGGATCAGGCGCGAATACCGGCCGAGCATCATCATGATGTGGGCAGCGGCGTATGGGCCCACCCCCGGCACCGCAAGCAGCGCGCGCTCCAGCTCCTCGTCCGGCAGCTCGTTCGGCGTGGCCTGGGCGAGCGCCTCGAGATCGAGCTCTCCGCCGGCGACGGAGGCGGCCAGGCTGCGCAAATAGGCTCCGCGATACCCGGCGCGGGCCACGTCTCGATAGAACGTCTCGTCGGCTGCGACCATCGCCGCGGCGGTCGGGAACGCTCGTCCGTATGGGCCGTCCGGCGGTGCTCCGGCTGCCGGCTCCCCGAGATGCTCGACCAGTGCTCCGACCATGCGCTGGGTCGCGGCCCAGGTGCAGTTCGTCGTGCAGATCGTCTTGACGACGTCCTCGAAAGCCGTCGCGCTGCGCGCGATACGGCCCGCGCCCAGCCCTGCCCAGGAGAGGTCCGGATCAGACGCGACCGCCGCGTAGAACGCCGAAAGATCCTCGTCGAGGCGCAGCAGATGGGCCGCCTGCCGGAGCACGCCCGACTGGTCTGCCTTGGTGGGCCGCGGGCCCAGGACTTCGACCCGTGCGCGGCGGGCGTCAGCAGAGCTGATGCGCAGCGTGCGCGGCGGGCGCCCCTCGACGGGAACGGTGATCTCGAGGACGCGCGCCTCTTCGTCGATACGAGCCGGGGACAGGCTTACGAGCCCGTGCGAGGAGATCGTGCGCCACAGGTCGACCGGCTCGCCGCCGGCGCCGACGAGGGGAAGCTCAGCGCTCCACTGAGGCACCCGTCGACCTCTGCTCCCACGGCGAGACGGCGAACGCCTCGCCGGGGGCCCCGCCGAAGGCGAGCACCGTGGTGCCGGCCGTCTGTGCGATCGCCTTGCGCAAGAGCGCCGGGTCGCGGACGAACACAAAGGTGCCGGCCGGCGCCGCGAAGGTCTCCCCGCCGACGGTGAAGGCGGCCTCGCCGCTCGCGATGAAGTACAGCTCCTCATGCGGCGTCTTCGTGGCGATGTTCGAGCTCGCCTCGTCGTGCTCGGGCACCACCCAGTCGCCCTCCTCGTGGCCGACGTAGGCGCTCGCACCGAACGCGTGGATGTCGAAATGGTGGCGGACTGATTTCCACTCACCTTCCCCGCTGCCTCGGGCGTACGGGGACGGGATCTTCGAAACGTGCGTTACTTCGTACGCGGCTCCCAACGCTCGCTCCTCTCGACAGTGACGTAACCTGCGTTACCCTATCAGGGGTTACACGATGGAAAAGCATTGAGCAGCGCTGCTGCACCCGGACGACTGGAGGACGTGAGAGCGTTCGTAAACACGCTGGACGTCGAGGACGGTGTGGACGAGCTTGTGGATCCACCGGCGCTGACACGCTGGCTTCGTGAGCGCGGGCAACTCTCCGGCGGCAGTGCCACGAAGGCTGATCTGATGCGTGCGCGGACGCTTCGAGAGGCACTGCGAGCGCTGCTCGTGGCCAACAATCACCTCGAGGCCGACACGGATGCGGCTGCGCTCGTTCTCGCGGAGACCGCCGCGCGTGCGCGTCTGTTGTTCAGCTTCCAGGGCGCTCGACCAACGCTTGCGCCGGACGCGAGCGGCGTGGACGCCGCGCTCGGCCTCCTGCTCGTGCCGGTCGCGGAGGCGATGAGCAGGGGCACCTGGCAGCGACTCAAGGCGTGCCGTGCCGAGACGTGCCGCTGGGCGTTCTACGACCACGCACGGAACCGGTCACGAACCTGGTGCTCGATGGCTGTGTGCGGCAACCGCACGAAGGCGGAGGCTTACAGGCGCCGGCACGCAGCCTGATGCGTTCGCGCCTCGTTCTCGCGCCGGAGTCGGCACGGCCCCAGCTCAGGTTGCGGTGACTGCAGGGCGGGCCGCACGCGCGCGTCTGTCCAGCTCCACCGGAAGGCCCTAGCTCCACTGAAGCAGCCTCCTCCTCCTTCTTCTTCACGCGCGCGCGTGCACCCCACCCTGGGTGGGGAGCCTGTCCACCCGCCACCCGCTGCCGACGCTACCCGTAAAAACGGCGCCGCGGTGTGAAAACTGTGCGCCGAATCGTCCTTCCGGGACCGTCCGACAGGCTGCCCGGCTCGCTGCGTCGTAGAGTCGCCTGGTGGCCATCCTCGGGGTCGACGTCGGGGGGACGTTCACCGACGCCGTGCTAGTCGACGGTGCGCAGCTCAGGACGGCCAAAGTGCCCACCGCTGCGCGCCAGGAGGAATCGGTGATCGCTGCCGCCCGCGCCGTCGGCGCCGCTCGAGTCGATCGATTCGCTCACGGCACCACCACAGCCACCAACGCCCTGCTCGAGCGCACCGGCGCTCGCACAGCGTTCGTCACGACGGCCGGCTTCGAGCACCTGCTCCAACTGCGCAGGCAGAACCGCGCGCATCTGTATCGCCTCTGCGCCGACCATCCACCCCCGCTGGTGCCGCTGGAACGTTGCCACGGCGTCGACGAACGGATGGGGCCGCAGGGGATCATCCGACCACTGAACCTCGCCTCGCTCCCCGACATCGACGCCGAGGCGGTCGCCGTCTGCCTGCTCTTCTCCTTCCGCGACCCCTCGCACGAAGGCGCCGTCGCGGACGAGTTGCGGCGCCGGCTCCCCCACGCGCACGTCGTCGCCTCGCACGAGTCGGCTCCCGAGTTTCGCGAGTACGAGCGCGCCGCGACCACGCTTGCCGATGCCTACCTCGGTCCGGTCGTCGCCCGCTACCTCGCCGAGCTCGCCCGCGCCTGCGCGACGGCCGGGCTGCCGGAGCCGCTCGTGATGGCGTCCTCGGGCGGCGTGATCAGCCTCGCCGAGGCGGCGGCTCACCCAGCCCGTGCAGTCGTGTCGGGCCCTGCGGCAGGGGTCGTGGGGGCTGCGCGCATCGCGGCGCTTGCCGGCTGCGAGGAAGCGATCTCGTTCGACATGGGCGGCACTTCGACAGACGTCTGCCTGATCGTCGGCGGCGCGGCCGGCCGGTCGAACGAGCGCACCGCTGCCGGGGCTCCGCTGCGACTGCCGACGGTCGACGTGCACACCGTCGGCGCCGGTGGAGGCTCGATCGCGTGGCGCGACGCGGGCGGCGCCCTGCGCGTCGGCCCACGGAGCGCGGGCGCGCATCCCGGCCCTGCGTGCTACGGGCGCGGCGGCCGGGAGGCCACCGTCTCGGATGCCAATCTGCTGCTGGGCCGCTTGCCGCGAATGCTCGCGGGCGGCCTCGAGCTGGACGCCGAGGCGGCGGGGCAGGCGGTCGGCTCGCTCGACCCGGCCGACATCGTCGAAGTAGTCAACGCGGAGATGCTCCGCGCGCTCCGCCTCGTGAGCGTCGAGCGCGGCCACGACCCGCGCGGGCTGGCGCTCGTCGCCTTCGGGGGCGCGGGACCGCTCCACGCCTGCGCGCTGGCGGAGGAGCTCGAGATGCGGAAGGTGCTCGTGCCCCGGGCGGCCGGCGTGCTCTCCGCGCTCGGCCTGGCGACGGGCGATGAGCGGCGCGAGCGAGTGCGTTCGTACCTCGTCCCGCTGAGCGAGGCGGGCCCGCTGCCCGCGGCAGGAGAGGCCGACCTTCGCTATGCCGGCCAGTCCTTCGAGCTCACTGTGTCGCTCGAGGCCGATCTGGCCGGAGCGTTCCACCGCGCCCACACAGAGCGTTACGGCTACGCCGACCCGCAGCGGGAGATCGAACTGGTTGCCGTACGAACCGCCGAGGTTCGCCCCGGTCCGCCGCTCACCCTGCCGCCGGCCCCGCCGCAGCGCATGGTCGGCCCGGCGGTCGTCGAGCTGGCAGAAGCCACTTGCTGGGTCCCCGGGCGCTGGTCAGGCGAGACCGACGAGCATGGGACACTCGTGCTGGAGCGTCGCAGGTGAACGTCGAGCTGCAGGTGCTCGGCGCCGCGCTGCGTGCGGTCGCCGAGGAGATGGGAGCGGTGCTCGTGCGCTCCGCCTTCTCCGCGAACATCAAGGAGCGGCGCGACTGCTCGACTGCTCTCTTCGACCCGCAGGGGCGGTTGATCGCCCAGGTCGAGCACATTCCCGTTCACCTCGGAGCGCTGCCGGACGCGGTAACGGCCGTCCGGGAGCGTGAGCCGGCGCCCGGGGAAGTCTGGGCGCTCAACGACCCGTATGCCGGCGGCACTCATCTTCCCGACATCACGACCGTGTCGAGGACGGAGCTCGGCTTCGCAGCCACGAGGGCCCATCACGCGGACGTCGGAGGCGCCGAGCCGGGCAGCATGCCGTCAACCTCGAGCACGCTCGCCGACGAGGGCGTCGTAATCGCGCCCACCCGCCTCGATGATCGATCGATCGCCGAGCTCGTCGCGGGCATGCGCAATCCCGAGGAGCGTCGCGGCGACCTGCGCGCACAGCTGGCAGCCCAGCGGGTTGGCGAGCGGCGCGTCGCCGAGCTCTGTGCGAGGAAGGGCAGCCGCAAGGTGGCGGACGCCATGGCGGAGCTCCACTCCTACTCGGAACGGCTTGTGCGTGCACGGATCGAGCAACTTCCGGACGGGCGTTACGAGGCCGCCGACGCCCTGGAGGCAGTGGACGGTGAGCTCGAGCTGCGCTGCATGGTGACCGTCGCGGGCGACGAGATCGAGATCGACTTCACAGGTACGTCGCCGCAGCACAAGGGAAACCTGAACTGCCCGCTCGCAGTCACCAGGTCGGCTTGCTACTTCGTCGTGCGCTGCCTCACCGAGCCCGACCTCCCCGCCTCCGGGGGCGCGTTTGCGCCCGTCACCGTGCGTGCGCCGGCGGGCTCGCTCGTCAACGCGCGGCCGCCCGCCGCCGTGGCGGCGGGCAACGTGGAGACGTCCTGCCGCATCGTGGACACGGTGTTCCGGGCCTTCGGCGAGGCGCTCGAGGTTCCGGCACAGGGCCAGGGAACCATGAACAACGTCACGCTCGGCAACGACCGCTTCACCTACTACGAGACGATCGGCGGTGGGCAGGGCGCCTGCCCGGACTCGGACGGGCCCAGCGGGGTGCACGTGACGATGTCGAACACGCTGGCCACTCCGGTAGAGGCACTCGAGCTCGCCTACCCACTGCGCGTCGAGCGCTGGGCGCTCCGGCTCGGCTCGGGCGGCGCAGGCCGTCACGGTGGCGGCGACGGCGTGGTCCGCGAGCTGCGTGCGCTCGAGCCATGCCGCCTGTCGGTCATCAGCGAGCGACGCCGCCGTGCGCCCCAGGGAGCGGCCGGCGGGCGGCCGGGCATGCCCGGTCGCAACTTGCTGAACGGCGAAGACTTGCCGGCGAAGGCCGTCGTCGACCTGGCGGCGGGCGATCTGCTGCGCATCGAGACACCCGGCGGGGGCGGTTACGGAGACGCGGAAACAGACACGTCCCGGTGACAGTCACTTGGGCGTGCCTCGAAGCGCCAGGATCAAGCGGTCTTGACGGCTCAGTAGGGTTGAAGCGTGGCCGTCATCGAGGCGCACGACGTACACCGCACGTACAAGACCACCACCGGCACCATCCGGCGGCGCTCGCTCGAGGTGGAGGCGGTGCGCGGAGTGAGCTTCGAGGTCCCCGAGGGCGAGCTGTTCGGCCTGCTCGGCCCCAACGGCGCAGGCAAGACGACGACCATCAAGATGCTGATCACGCTGCTCATCCCGACGTCTGGCTCGGCGAGCGTTCTCGGCTACGACGTCGTCAAGGACGCGCGCGAGGTGCGCAAGCGCATCGGCTACGTGTTCGGCGGCGAGCGAGGCGTGTACGAGCGGCTGTCGGGGCTCGACAACCTGCGCTACTTCGCTGAGCTCTACGGGGTACCCGGTCGCACCCAGAAGGCCCGCATCGCCGAGCTGCTCGACCTCGTCGGTTTGGCCGGCCGCGAGCAGGAGCGCGTCGAGGGCTACTCGCGCGGCATGAAGCAGCGGCTGCACATCGCGCGCGGCCTGCTGCACGACCCGCCCGTGCTCTTCCTGGACGAGCCGACTATCGGGCTCGACCCGGTGGGCGCCCGCGAGCTGCGCAGCGTGATCGCCTCGCTCACCGAAGCGGGCAAGACGGTGCTGCTCACGACCCACTACATGTTCGAGGCCGACCAGCTTTGCGATCGCATTGCCGTGATCTCCAAGGGCAAGATCGTGGCGGAAGGAACTCCCCGCCGGCTCAAGGAGGTCGTCGCCGACCGGACTGTGGTCGAGATCGAGACCTACGGCGTGAACGAAGAGGCGATCGAACGGCTGCGCCGCATCGCCGGCGTCGCGTCGGTCTCGGTCGAGGAGCGCGACCACGCCCAGCTGCTGCTCGTGCAGTCGGCCCAGGGCCTGGAGCTGACGCAGACGCTGCTCGGGCATCTCGACGGCGTACAGGTCGGCCGCGTGGCCGCGCGTGAGCCGACGCTCGAGGACGCCTACGTGGCGCTCGTCTCCGAGGAGTAACGCTGCGCGCGCTGCGGCTGCTCGGCCTGGGATGGCTCTTCCACCTCCGGATGTTCTCGCGGTCCGCTTTCGACGGGCTGCTGGCCATCCTGTGGCCGCTCTTCTTCGCCACCATCGCGTTCTTCATGTTCGAGGCGGGCGGCTCGTCCTCGTCGCTGCTCTACGCCTCGCTCGGCGCGGCGGTGATGGGCATCTGGACCGCCACCAGCGTCGCCGCCGGCTCGGCCCTCCAACGCGAGCGCTGGCACGGGACGCTCGAACTGCTCGTCGCCGCCCCGGCGCACTTCGCCCTGATTCTGCTGCCGATTGCCATCGCCACCTCCACCGTCGGCATCTACTGCATGACGGCGACGCTCCTCTGGGGCCGCCTGCTCTTTGGAATCGAGCTAACCATCGCGCATCCGCTCGCCTTCGCGCTCTCCATTCCTGTCACCGTCCTCTCGATCGGCACGCTCGGCTTCCTGCTCGCCGTGTCCTTCGTCCGGTACCGGGCCGCCTGGGCGCTCGGTGCGGTCTGCGAGTACCCGGTCTGGCTCGTCTGTGGATTCCTCGTGCCGCTGACCCTGCTGCCGGCGTGGGTAGAGCCGATCTCGTGGGCGCTCGCCCCGACGTGGGGCATGAACGCGATCCGTCAGTCCGCGCTGGGCGGCTCGCCGCTCGATGACGTCGGCATGTGCGTCGTGCTCGCAGGGGCGTACACGCTGATCGGCGTGCTCGTTCTCGACACAGTCCTGCGCGCGGCACGCGCGCGGGCGGCGCTCTCGCTCACATGAGCTTGCAACAGTCTGTCGCAAGCGAAGAGCGGTGTCGGCGGAGCGCTGCCGCGTATTCGAGTCCTCGCGTTCCTGGGACGCCGCTGGCAAAGGAGGCAAGCGGGCGGCGCGGACAGTGCATGAGGCACGGACAAGCGCCGCACGCGCAGCATCCTGCAGTCCAGC
>DAITAO010000133.1:0-5309 GCA_036824245.1 Gaiellaceae bacterium
TCGGCTGCGAGCGCAAGCCGCCTCAACGTCTCCAATCGAGCTTCGTCGAGCGCATCCGTCCGGTCGCGCACGAGCCGCTCGAGTAGCCGCTTGTGGCGCTCCAGGGCATCTTCGCTGACCTTTTTCTCCGTGATGTCGCGCGCGCTCGCGTAGATCAGTCCGCCGGACACGCCTCGCGCGTTCCACTCGAGCCACCGATAGCCGCCATCTACGGTGCGGTAGCGGTTCCTGAAACTGATTGTCTCCGTTCCAGGCACAGCGAGCTTCGCCGCTTCCGCCAAGGTCGATGCGCGGTCGTCCGGATGAACAAAGTCGATGAACGGACGAGCAAGGAGGTCGGATTCTCGGTGGCCCAGCAAACGGCTCCATGCCGGATTGACCCGCTCGAAGTACCCCTCACGATTCGCGGTGGCGACGAGGTCCGATGACACCTCGTGGTGTCGGCCAAGCTCTCTCTCGAGGGCCCTGCGCTCGTCGGCGAAGCGACCGAGCAGCGCTCCGAGGAGGAGAAAGGCAACGGCCCGGGAGACGTATCCCATCGGCCCGACGGGCTCGTCAATGACGACAAACCACGAGGCGTTGAGGGCAAGTGCGAGTCCTCCCCCGGCTACGCCGCCCGTCATTCCAAAGCAGATCGCGCAGAGAGCAACGGGAATGACGTACAACAGCCCGACGGCGTCGGCGACGTTGTCGTCGGCCATCCGCAGCGCAAAAACCGCCGCGAAGAGCAAGCCGGCGACGACGAGCGCGACCCGCGGCGTGAGGGTGCCGAGAATCATTCTCTGTCCGCTCGGGGACCGGCGTGACAAAAGGTACGCCATGCAGTCGTTTTCGGAACATCGTTCACATTCCTTAAGCGACTTTCGCCCCGCACTCATGGGATTTTCGGCGGACCGCCGGCGACGGTTGCACGCCCCGGAGTCCGACAGGACCCTCCGCTACGGTTGCCGCCTATGACGACGCGCGCGTCCGTCGGGCAAGAGCTCGAACTGCTTGTAACGCTCACGTCGCCTTCGATGCGGAGTGACCACGTGCGTGAGTTGCAGCTGATGCTCCGGCACAACCCCTTCGGGACGTTCGAACCCGGACAGCTGGAGGGCATTTACGACGAGCGAACGGCGGCGGCAACCAGGCGCGCGAAGTACTGGCTCGGCTATCCCGAGTCACAGATCGACGAGACGGCCGACGCTCAGTTGCGCAGTCTGCTGTCGGGCGAGATGCCGCTGCCGGCGTCCTGGAAGGCGGCCCGCAACCGCCGTCTGCGCCGCGCCGAGGAGACGCTCCTCTGGGACGCCGCGCTCGACGTCGCCCGCGAGCAACTGGGCAGGCGCGAGGATCCGCCCGGCTCCAAGAACACGCCCTACACACACTGGTACGGGCTGCTGTGCCCCTGGAGCCTGGTCTTCCCGTCCTTCTGCTACGCGCAGGCTGGATCGCGAGCCTTTGTTCCGGGCCGGCAGTACGCCTACGCGCCGTACCTCCTCGAGGACGCCGGCCGCGGGCACAACTTCCTGTCGCTCACGGACGAGCCGCTGCGCGGCGACCTGGCGCTGCTCGACGCCGATCGCGACGGCCAGCCCGACCGTCTGGCGTTCTTCGACGGGTGGGAGCAAGAGCACCAGCCCGATCGCTTCGACGCGATCGAGGGTGATGTCGGCGTGGAAGGAGCCCTCGAAGGCGAGGGTGCGGTCGCACGCACGAAGCGGGAGCGCGCCGACGTGACGGCGTTCGTCCACGTGCGCGCCTGACGGCTAACGCACCGCCCTGAGGTAGGCGGTGGCCATCCGCCTCTGACCCTCGCTCCGCTCGACTAGCGGCCGCAGGTGTGCGAGGAAGCGGGCCTGCTCATCGAGTGTGAGTGCCGCCTGCACCGATTCGAGAACGGTGGGGTCGAGCGGGTTGCCGGAGCTGCGCAGGAAGGCTTCCCATCTCATGCCCGCGAGCAAGGGTCGAGGAGCAATCTCTACCTCGTAAGCCAGACTGACTTGCGAGAAGCCCGCTTCCTCGACCCACGCGAGCAGATCGCGCTCGTCGAAGTCGAGGAGTACATGCCCAGCGACGCTTGCCTCGTGCGCATTGACCTTTGCGGCGAGCTCGGCGACGGCCGAGACGTCATAGCCCCAGAAGCGCCCGTCCGGCTCGGGATAGCCGAAGCTGTTGATCGGCTCGAACGACGAGATCCGTCCACCGCGCCGCAGGACGCGATGAAACTCGGCCAGCGCGGCGCGCTTGCCGGCGCGATCGACATAGATGAGCACCGAGCGAGTCGTCACGACATCGACGGAGCAGTCGCCGAATACAGAGAGGTCGTCGGCGGCCGCCTGCACGAACTCACAGCGGTCGGTGACTCCCAGGTCGTCCGCGATCTCGCGGCACCGTTCGAGCAGCTCGCCCGAGACGTCGCTTAAGATCACACGACCGTTCGCTCCGAGCCGCTCGAGGGCGGCGAAGCCGATCATCCCCTCTCCGGCTCCCACGTCGAGCACAACTTCACCGGCGGCGAGTGCCGCGTTTTCGAGGACACGGTCGCGGACCGGCGCGAGGCGCGCGAGGGCCCCTACGTTGCCTAGCCCGCCCCAGGCGTTACGCCCCGGGCTTTACAAAGGTTGAACGAAGCGCTTCCGGAGACCGGCAAGACGGTTGGCCGGGAGCTGGCCGCGCTCCTGCGACGCTGCTGCGCGTCGCCAACCGAGGAGGAATCTGATGAGAAAGCTACTCGCACTATTGCCGCTGCTCGCCGCCGTCGGCGTGTTCGCCGCCTGGAGCCCGGCGGCTCCCACGGGCACGGTGATGGTCAAGGAGACGAACTTCAAGATCACCATCGCGGGCAAGCCGAAGGCGGGCCCGACGACGTTCGTCGTCAAGAACGCCTCGAGCGCGCCCCACGACTTCGCGCTCAAGGGCCCCGGAGTGAACAAGAAGACGCCGAAGATCAAGCCCGGTGGCACCGCCAGGCTGACCGTCACGCTCAAGAAGGGCGCGAAGTACCAGGTCTGGTGCACCGTGAGCGGTCACGCCGGGCTCGGCATGAAGAAGGCGGTGGTGGCGGTCTAGCCACGCTCTAGCGCGGCCGGGGCAATACCGCCCCGGCCGCGCTGCACGACCGCGCCTACACTGGCAACGTGTCAACACAGCGTCCCACCGTGCTGGTCGTCGAGGACGAGCCCTCGATCACGACACCGCTCGCCGAAGCGCTGGAGCGCGACGGCTTCGCCGCGCAGGTCGCGCGCACGGCAGCCGAAGCGCTCGAATTGGCAGACCGCGTACGGCCCGATCTCGTCCTTCTCGACCTGATGCTCCCCGACGGGTCCGGCTTCGACGTGTGCCGTGAGCTGCGCGCCTCGTCGAACGTTCCGATCATCATGCTCACCGCACGTGGCGAGGAGGCTGACCGCGTCGTCGGCCTGGAGCTCGGGGCCGACGATTACGTCGTCAAGCCGTTCAGCGCCCGCGAGGTGGTCGCCCGGATTCGCGCAGTGCTGCGCCGGGCGCAGCGTTCGGGGGAGCCCGACGACGGGCCGATCGAGATCGACGGAGTGCGCCTCGACCCGGCCGCGCGCACTGTCTCGCACGAGGGGGAGCCGCTCGAGCTCTCTCGCAAGGAGTTCGACCTGCTGCACATGCTCATGCGCAACGCGGGCTCGGTGGTGAAGCGCGAGAAGCTGTTCGAAGAGGTCTGGGAAACGACCTGGTTCGGTTCCACGAAGACTCTCGACGTTCACGTCGCGTCACTGCGGAAGAAGCTGCGTGACGACCCGAGCTCGCCGCGTTATCTGCACACTGCGCGCGGGGTCGGCTTCCGCTTCGCCGCGGCCCGCGAGGGCTAGCTGTGGGTCTCCGCGGCCGGCTGCTCGCCGCATTCGCGTACGTGCTGCTGCTGGTGATCGTCGCCGTGATCCTGCCGCTCGCGTTGAACCTGGCGCACCGGGCCGAGGCCGAAGCGAAGGCGCATGCCGAGTCGCAGGCACACGTCGTAGCCGCGTTGATCGCCGGCAGGCTGACGGACCGCAGCGCGGTGCAGGGCGTCGTCCGGGACGCATCCAGGGATCTCGGAGGCCGCGTAATCGTCGTGAACGCCGACGGGCAGCTCATCGCCGACTCGGCAGGCACCGGCCTGGTGGGCACGTCGTACAGAAGCCGCCCCGAGATCGCTCGTGCGCTGGTCGAGCGTGTCACCGATCAACGCGAGCGCGCGAGCGAGTCGCTCGGGCAAGAGCTGCTGGTGACCGCCGTGCCCGTCATGGTCGGAGGCCGGCCCACGGGCGCGGTGCGCGTGACGCAGAGCCTCGAGGGCGTGCGCGAGAGCGGGCGCCGGGATGCACTCGCACTGGTCGGCTTCGGAGCGGTGGCGCTGCTGCTCGGCCTTGCGGCGGCCTGGCTCGTCGCGGGTTCGCTCGCGCGGCCGATCCGCCGGCTCGCCGGGACGGCGCGCCGCATCGCCGGCGGCGACCTCGAGTCGCGGGCCGTCGAGGAGGGCTCGCGAGAGCAACGCGACCTCGCGCACGCGTTCAACGACATGACCGGTCGCCTCACCGACGTGCTGGCCGCGCAGCGCGAGTTCATCGCGAACGCGTCACACCAGCTGCGCACGCCGCTGACCGGCTTGCGGCTGCGGCTGGAGGCGGCTGCGCTGAAGGCAGGCGATCCGGAGCTAGGACGGGAGCTCGTGGCCGCGGAGGCCGAGGCCGACCGGCTGGCGAGGCTGCTCAGCGGGCTCCTGTCACTGGCGAGCGAGGGCGGGGATCCCGGACCCGGAACACGGGTCGACCTGGCCGACGTGGGCGAGGAGGCCGTGGAGCGGTGGCGCGACCGGGCCGAGCATGCCGGGCACGGGTTGATCGTCGCCGGCGAAGGGGCGCCGCTCGTGCGCGCTTCGCGCGAGGACCTCGCAATGGCGCTCGACAACTTGATCGAGAATGCGCTCAACTACTCGCCGGCCGGTACGCCGGTCACGATCGAGTGGGGTGCGAACGGCGCGTGGGCGTCGCTCGCGGTCGGAGACGAAGGGCCGGGCATCCCCTCAGACGAGCGGGAACGCGTCTTCGTACGCTTCTACCGTGGCCGGACGAGCGCGGAACAGCCTGGCACAGGCCTGGGTCTGGCGATCGTGGACAGCGTCGCCCGCCGCTGGGGCGGACGAGCGCGCATCGAAAGCGGGACGCCGCGCGGCACCCGCGTCGTGGTCGAGCTCCCGCGCCCTGACGAAGACTTGGCCGGGGCTTAACCCCGGCCGGGCTACGATCGAGCGATGAAAGTCTTCGCCAAGGTGGCATCGGCAGGGATCGCAGGCTTGCTGGTCGCCGGCTTGA
>DAITAO010000066.1:0-2131 GCA_036824245.1 Gaiellaceae bacterium
TCTCGAGCCCGGAGATGGTCGAGGACAGCTCGCCGTCGCGCTCCGGAGCCGCGTCGTAGAGCTCCCGCCGCCACTCGTCGGTGCCGTTGGTCAGACGAGGGTCTTCGGTGGTCGCCATTCGCCGCATTGTACGGCGGTTGTCGTCAAACAACGGCCTGCGCCCCGGCGGTCACGCCGGCGACGATGAGTACGACCGCTATGGCGCGGACGAGCTGTGGCTCGGAGAGGCGCCCTGTCAGCCGCGCGCCGATGAGCGCGCCCGGAATGGAGGCCAGCGAGCCGACGACGATCAACTCCGGGTCCGGTGCAGCAGACGGAAGATGGCCGATCAGGCCCGCGATGCCGACGCAGACGCCGACCGCCAGGTTCGTCCCCACCGCGCGCGCGGCGCGCTCACCGACGAGCCGCAGGAGCGCCGGCATGCGCAGTGAGCCCAGAATCAGCCCGACGAAGCCGCCGAGCACGCCGATGACGATCCCCGACAGAACGGCAGCGACGACGTCCAGCTGCGGCTCGGGCGCGTCCGGAGCCGTGGGCGCTCGCCGCCAGCGCAGCAGGTCGATGCCGCTGTAGACGAGCACGACGGCGATGCCCAGCAGCACCGCCTCGTCCGGCACGACGCCTGCCAGATAGCCGCCCAAGAGGGCGCCGACAACCGAGGGCGGCGCCATCCAGGCAAAGAGACGCCAGTTGATGCGGCCGGCGCGGATGTGCGCCGCACCGGCCGTCGCCGCCGCGACGGCCGAGATGGCGATGTTGGCGCCGCCGCCGCTGGCCGGCGAGGAGGCAAGCAGCACTACGGCGGGCAGGCGGATGTTGCCGAGCACCAGTCCGACGAGCCCGCCCGCAACGGCAACGACGAAGCACCAGGCGGCGAACGCCGCGAGCTCGAGTGCGGTCAGCGCTCCCCGCCCGGCTTCCAGAGCGGCTCGTCGCGGCCGGCCGCGGCGTTCGCTGCGCGGGCGAGGATGAAGAGCAGGTCGGAGAGGCGGTTGAGGTACGCGAGCACGAGCGGGTTGACCTCCACCTCGTCCATTGCGGCGATCACCCCCCGCTCAGCCCGGCGGCACACTGTGCGCGCAACGTGGAGCCGCGCTGCGGCCTCACTCCCGCCGGGGAGCACGAAGCTCTTCAGGGGCGGCAGCTCGGCGTTGAAGCGGTCACATTCCCGCTCGAGCGCCTCCACCCGCTGCGCCGAGATGCGGAGCCGGTCAGCGATCCCCCACGGCACGCTCAGGTCGGCGCCCACGTCGAAGAGGTCGTTCTGAACGTGCTCGAGAACCTGCCGGAAATCGTCGGGCAGCTCGCCGGCCAACGCGACGCCGACCTGGGTGTTCAGCTCGTCAACCGTGCCGAACGAGGCGATGCGGCAGTCGAGCTTGGAGACGCGCGATCCGTCGCCGAGCGACGTCTCGCCGCCGTCTCCCGCGCGCGTGTAGATGCGGGTCAGCCGGACCGGTTCGTCTTTGGCGCGCG
The DNA here is from genome assembly GCA_036824245.1 of Gaiellaceae bacterium. Taxonomy (GTDB): domain Bacteria; phylum Actinomycetota; class Thermoleophilia; order Gaiellales; family Gaiellaceae; genus JACVRM01. The sequence goes on from DAITAO010000066.1 coordinate 1,477, forward strand.
GCATATCCGTAGGTTACGTACGTGCTGCGACGCGCTCGCCCCGGAGACGTCGCCGAGATTGCGTCTCTCTTCGAGGCCTCGCGCGCCGAGGCGATGCCGTGGCTGCCGGTGCTGCACTCGTCGGAGGAGGATCGGAACTTCTTCGCCCAGGTGTACCAGCGTCAGGAACTGTGGGTTGCCGAGCGCGAGGGTCGCGTGGCGGGCTTCGCGGCGATTGATCGGGAGATGCTCGACCATCTCTACGTCCATCCCGATTTCCAGAAGCGGGGCATCGGAACAGCACTCTTCGAGCAAGCGAAAACGTCGCGCCCCGATGGGTTCCGGTTCTGGGTCTTCCAGCGCAACAAGCGCGCGCGGCGCTTCTACGAGCAGCGCGGCGCGCGCGTCGTCGAACTCACGGACGGCGCCGCAAATGAAGAGCGTGAGCCGGACGCGCTCTACGAGTGGCGCCCGCCGCCAGAGCCACGACCTCCACGAAAGTAGGGACTGTCCCCGGAGGGGACAGACCCTGCGTTGGCGCGCTCGTGCATGCCGAGAATCGAGCGGGCGATGACGAGCCGCTGGATCTCGCTCGTGCCCTCGTAGATCTCCGTGATCTTCGCGTCGCGGTAGTAGCGCTCGACCGGGAACTCCTTGGTGTAGCCGTAGCCGCCCA
>DAITAO010000066.1:2231-18028 GCA_036824245.1 Gaiellaceae bacterium
GCGTCGCGGTAGTAGCGCTCGACCGGGAACTCCTTGGTGTAGCCGTAGCCGCCCAGCACCTGGATCGCCTCGGCTGTCTGCCGCCGCGCCATCTCGGAGGCGAAGAGCTTGGCCTTGGCGCCTTCCTCGGTGTGCGGCCGCCCCTCCTGCTTGAGCCACGCCGCGCGGTAGACGAGCAGCCGGGCTGCGTCGATCTCCATCGACATGTTGGCGAGCTTGTGCTGGATGGCCTGGAAGTCGGCGATGCGGCTGCCGAACGCCCGGCGCTCCTTCGCATACTCGCGCGCCACGTCGTACGCCGCCTGCGCTATCCCCAGCGCCTGGGCGCCGATGCCGATGCGGCCGCCGTCCAGGGCCGCCATCGCGACGCGGAACCCTCTGCCTTCCTCGTGGAGCAGGCGATCGGGCCCGACCCGCACGCCCTCCACGACGATGTCGTTGGTGATCGACGAGTTCAGCCCGAGCTTCTCCTCGTCGCGGGTGATGCGTACGTGCTCGGCGTCGAGCACGAAGGCGGAGATGCCTCGAGCGCTCGCCGTCTCCGGGTCGGTGCGCGCGAAGAGGAGGAACGTGCCTGCATAGCTGCCGTTGGTGATCCACTGCTTGGCGCCGGTGATCGTCCAGCCGTCCTCGCCGGGATCGGCACGCGTGCGCAGCGCTCCGGCGTCCGAGCCGGCTTCGGCCTCGGTGAGCGCGAAGGCTCCCAGGTGCTCGCCCCGCGCGAGTGGCGGCACGAAACGGGCGCGCTGCTCCTCGGTGCCGAAGGTGAAGATGGGGAGCGTCACTGCGCTCGTGTGCACGGCCACCGTGACTCCCACGCCTGCGTCGGCGCGCGAGAGCTCCTCGAGCACGAGGATGTACGAGAGGAAGTCGGCACCGGCGCCCCCGTACTCCTCCGGGATGCACGCGCCCATGAGACCGAGCTCGGCGAGCCGGCCGAAGAGCTCGTTGGGAAAGCGGTGCTCGCGATCCCATTCCGCGGCGTGCGGCTCGATCTCGGCCTGCGCGAACTCACGCGTGAGCGCCTGGATCTCGCGCTGCTCGGGCGAGAGCTCGAACTCCACTCAGGCGGTTATATCGGCACTAGGCCGCGTACGCGAGTCGCTTGTTGATCGTCCGCAGCCGCGGCTCGGCGTCGCGAAAAGCCTTCACCACGTACGGGTCGAACTGCCGCTTCGCCTCGTTGATGATCTCCGCGCCGGCCCTGTGCCAGTCGATGGCGCGGCGGTACGGGCGGTGACTCGTCATGGCGTCGAGCGCATCGGCGACCGCGAAGATGCGCGCGCCGATCGGGATGTCGGTACCGCACAGCCCGTCGGGATAGCCCTCGCCGTCCCAGCGCTCGTGGTGGTGCCGGACGATCTTCAGCCCCTCGCCTTGCAGCACGGCGACGCCGCCGAGCATCTGCTCCCCCAGCAGGGCGTGGGTCTGCATGAGCCTGCGCTCGTTCTGGGTCAATGGGCCGGGCTTCTGGAGGATGCCGTCCGGGACGCCGATCTTGCCCACGTCGTGCAGCAGAAAGCCGTACTCGGCGCCGGGGTCGTCAACGAGATCGGCGTGCACGAGCCGCGCCAGCTCGAGGGCGTAGCGCTGAACGCGGTGTGAGTGTTCCCGTGTTCCGGTGTCCTTGGTCTCGAGCGCGCTCGTGAGAGCCGCGATCGTCTCCTGGTACGCGCTCTCGAGCAACAGGCGCTGCCCACGCTCGATCTCCAACAGGCGGCGCAGGTCGCGGGCGTAGAGGATGAGCTGCTCCTCAGGCACACGCTCGCGCGCCAGGTGGAAGGAAACGTCGCGCGGACCGGCTGCGAGACGCTCCACGACGTTCAAGAGCTCGAGCGGACTGAACGGCTTGCGGAGCAGTGCGTCGGCGCCGGCGTCCAGCGCGGCGCTCTCCGTGCCCTCGTCGGCTCCCGTGAGCAGGACAACTCCGATCCCCTGCGTCTCGGCCATCGACTTTAGCTCGCGGCAGAACGTCAGCCCGTCTCGTCCGGGCATACGAATGTCCAGCACGATCACGTCGGGCCGAAACGGCGCGAGCAGCGCCTCGGCGGCAGGGACGCTGTCTGCTTCGGCTACGTCGACCGCGACGACCTCGAACGTCGTGCGAAGCAGTGCCCGGAACCCCGGGTCGTCGTCGACGAGCAAGATGCGCATGCGTTCCTCCTGGCGATCGGGCTCTCCTGTTCTCGGCGGAGACCGCAGAGTCCTCTCGCCAGGGACTTGACTCCGTCGTGGAGAGACCTATCCGAAAGGTTAGACGACGCGCACAAATGTCTTGCGTTTTTGCCGTCGGCGACCGGAAAGCGCCGATCAATCAGGTGTATTCGTAGAAGCCTCGTCCCGATTTCCGGCCTAGCCGTCCGGCCAGGACGTACTGACGAAGCAGGGGGCACGGTGCGTATCGGTCGTCGCCGAGCCCCTCCTGGAGCACGCCCATGATCGCCACGCACGTGTCTAGCCCGATCAGATCGGCGAGGGCGAGCGGCCCCATCGGGTGTGCAAAGCCGAGCCTGGCGATCGTGTCGATCGCCTCGGCCTCCGCAACGCCTTCCATCAGCGCATAGGCCGCTTCGTTGATGAAGGGCATCAGAATGCGGTTCGAGACGAAGCCGGGAAAGTCGCGCGCCTCGGCGGGCGTCTTGCCGAGCTCCTCCGCCAGCGCCACAATCGCCGCGGCCGTCTCGTCGGAGGTCTCCAGGCCGCGGATCACCTCGACGAGCTGCAACACCGGCACGGGGTTGAAGAAATGCATGCCGATCACCCGGTCGGGGCGCTCGGTGACCGCAGCCAGCGAGGTAATCGGGATCGAGGAGGTATTCGAGGCGAGCACCGCCTCCGGCGGGAACACGGAGTCCGCCCGCCGGAACACATCCTCCTTGACAGCCGCGTCCTCGACGACGGCTTCGATCAGCAGGTCGGCAGCGACGACGTCCTCCACCGGCTCGACGCGTGCCAGCACCTCGTCGGCCGGCGCCCCTCCCTTCTCGGCGAGCTTCGCGAGACTCTTCTCCATCGCCCCGCGGGCGCGCTCGACGGCGCCAGGCACGGCGTCGTGAAGCGACACCTGCCGGCCGGACGCGGCCACCACCTGGGCGATGCCGCCTCCCATCTGGCCTGCGCCGACCACGAGAACGTGCCCGAACCGCATGCGCGGAGCCTAAACGGGAGCCGGTCGGCGACCGGCAGCCTCCTGCGGTTCTAGCGGTCGGACTCCGCCGGCTTGGCCTGCTGGGCGGCCACTTGCTCCTCGTAACGCGCGCGGAGATCGTTGAAGCGCTCCCAGCTCCATTCGAGCGGGACACCGCGCAAGCCGGCCGCGAGCAGCTCGAGGTGGTGGTGCCAGCCGGCGCCGAACCCGGTGACGGACTCGGAGGCCAGTCGCGTGTGGACGAGCGTCAGCCTCGTGCCGGGCCCTTCGAGCTCCAGCTCGAAGCGCACGTTGGAACCGCCTCCCTCCTGCTCCTGCCATGAGTAGGCGAGCACGCGCGGCGGGTCGAACTCGGCGACGGAGCCGCTCACCGCGCCGTCGTCGAATTGCAGCTGCACCTTGCCCCCGACCCGCGGCTCGAGGGTCGCGTCCGCCAGCCAGCGGGCAAGCTCCACCGGCTCGGTGAGAGCCCGCCAGACGTCTTCGGGCGCCGCAGCGAAGGACCGCTCGAAGCGCACTGCACCTCCCTCCTTCGCGACCGCGGCTGTGCCGAGCGCTTCCTCCCGCTGCTGCGCCGTCATCGTTTCCTCCCTCGTCGTCGTAGATGTTCGTCGAGCGCATCGAGGCGTCCGTCCCAGAACCTGCGCGTGCGAGAGAGCCAGTCGTCGACCTCCGCGAGCGCCCCCGGCTCGAGCCGGTACATGCGCCGCTGGGCGTCCCCGCGCGCGGAGATCAGTCCTGCTTCACGCAGCACGCGCAGGTGGCGCGAGATCGCGGGTCGGCTCACCGGAAACGACCGTGCGATCTCCCCTGCCGGGCGCTCGCGTTCAGCGACGAGCTCGACAATGCGACGACGCGTCGGGTCGGCCAGAGCCTCGAATACGGCCACGGAAGCTAATGTAACAATAGAGTTACGTAACTGTCAAGTTACACAGCGTGTTGCTTGATCCGGCTCGACCAGAGCAGCGCACGGCGCTCGGGCACGAGGGCGGGCGCCGCCCGCCATGGCAGGCGTCGCACGTTGCCGCGCACGGGGTGGGCGAGCAACTGGCTCACCGGGCTCTCGTACACGTACAGCCCGCCGACGCGGAGGACGCGCTCGATCTCGGCGAGCGCCTCGTGCGGCCGTGAGACGTGGTAGGCGGTCCCGAAGTCGATCACTACGTCGAAGGCGCCGTCGGGGAAGGGCATCCGTCGTACGTCGCCCTCGTGGAGCTCCGCATCCACACCGGACGCGCGCAGGCGACTCGCGGCCTCGGCGAGCAGCCTCGAGTCGATATCGAGACCTGACAGGCCGCTCGGCGTGCAGCGCCGGGAGAGCGGCGTCAGCGCGACGCCACGGCCACATCCGACCTCGAGGATCCGGGCGCCGCGCGGAAGGCGCAGGAGCCGATCCACGAGAGGAAGCTCCACGCGTTCCTGGACGGCGTTCTTGACTTCGACATTCGGAAAGGGCCGGTACTCGCTCGTTGCAGCCATGGCCACACCTCCAAGCGGACGAGCCAGACTATAGCAAATTTGCGATAGACCACTCGTGCCCTAACTCAGACCTCGAGGAGCAGCGCGTCGCCCTGGCCGCCGCCCGAGCAGATAGCGGCCAGGCCTAGTCCACCCCCGTTGCGGCGCAGCTCGTTGATCATCGTCGTCACGATGCGGGCGCCCGACGCGCCGATCGGATGGCCAAGGGCCACGGCGCCGCCGTGCACATTGACCTTCTCGGGGTCTGCGCCGAGCATCGCCGCCGAGTTGAGCACGACGGAAGAGAACGCCTCGTTCAGCTCGACGCGCTCGACGTCGTCGATCGTCTTCCCCGCCTTCTCGAGCGCGATCGCGCCCGCCTTCGCGGGGGTCCGCGCCAGGTACGCGAACTCGTCCGCCACGTACCCCTGCGAGAGGATCGTGGCGAGGATCTCCAGACCCCGCTTGCGCGCGAACTCCTCGCTCGTGACGAGCACGGCTCCCGCGCCGTCGTTCACACCGGGCGCGTTCCCGGCCGTGGTCGTCCCCTCCGGGTCGAAGACCGGCCTCAGCGCCGCCAGCTTCTCGATCGACGTGTCGCGACGCGGGCCTTCGTCCACTGCGACACTGTCGACGGCCACGATCTCGTCTGCGAAGAAGCCGCTGTCGATCGCCTCCACGGCGCGCTCGTGCGAGCGGAGCGCCCAGCGGTCCTGCTCCTCCCGCGAGATGCCGAGCTCGCGCGACACGAAGGAGGCCTGCTCGACCATGTGGCGCTTGTCGAACGTGCTGGTCAGCCCGTCGTACGTCATCGAGTCGATGAGCACACCGTCGCCGAGCCGGTAGCCGAAGCGCGCCCTCTTGAGGATGTACGGCGCATTGGACATCGACTCCATGCCGCCGGTGACGACCACCTGATGGTCGCCGGCGCGGATCATCTGGTCGGCGATCTCGATGGCGCGGATCGATGAGGCGCAGACCTTGTTGATCGTGTCGGCTCCGACCTCGATCGGCAGGCCGGCCCCGACGGCCGCCTGACGGGCGGGCGCCTGCCCGGCACCGGCCTGGAGCACCTGCCCCATGATCACGTACTCGACCTCGTCGTTCCCCACGTCAACACGGTCGAGCGCGGCCCGGACGGCGATTGCGCCGAGCTGCGTCGCCTCGTAGTGCTTGAGTCCGCCGCCGAGCCTCCCGAACGGCGTACGGACGGCGGAGACGATGACGGACCGAGTCATACGCTGAGCGTAACAACGCCTTACGTGGCCACCGCTCGGCGGCGGCGGTAGCGTCCCGTCTCGTGGACTTCGAGACGCTCGTCCAGGCGGCGCGTTCGGCAATGGAGCGCTTCCCTGTGCCTGGGTGCGCGCTCGGCCTCATGACAGACGACGAGGAACACGTCGCGGGGCTGGGCGTGACCAGTATCGACAACCCACTCGAGGTCGATGCGGACACGCTCTTTCAGATCGGCTCGATCACGAAGACCTTCACCGGCACGGTCGCCATGCGTCTCGTCGAGCAGGGGCGCCTCGAGCTCGACGAGCCGGTGCGCACCTACCTCCCCGAGTTGCGCTTAGCCGAGGAGGACGTGGCGGCGCAGGCCACCATGCGCCATTTGCTGACGCACACCGGCGGCTGGGTCGGCGACTACTTCGACGACCCCGGCCGCGGCGAGGATGCCCTCGCGCGTTTCGTCGACCAGCTCGCCGAGCTGCCGCAGCTCACGTCGCTGGGGGAAATCTTCTCCTACAACAACGCCGGCTTCGCGATCGCCGGGCGCGTGCTCGAGGCGACTGGCGGCCGGCCCTTCGAGGAGCTCGTCGCCGAGCACGTGCTCGAGCCGCTGGGCATGGAGCGAACGTTCTTCTTCGCCGAGGACGTGCTCACACAACGCTTCGCGGTCGGCCACCAGGCGACCGACGATGGCATCGGCGTGGCGCGACCCTGGTCGATCGGACGCGCGGCGCACCCCGCCGGAGGGCTCAACTCTACGGTGCGCGACCTCCTTCGCTACGCGCGCTTCCACCTGGGCGACAAGCCCGCCTGGCTGGCCGAGATGCGCCGGCCGCTCGCGGAAATCCGGCCCGGCGAGCAGGTCGGCCTGACCTGGATGCTCACCGACATCTCAGGCGTCCGGCTGTTCGGACACGGCGGCGGCACGAACGGCCAGATCACCCAGCTGACGATCGCACCCGAGCACGCAATCGCCCTCGTCGTGCTCACGAACTCCAACCGCGGTAGCGAGCTGGTCGCAGAGGTGCGGCGTGCGGCACTTCGCGCGTCCGGCCTCGAGGAGCCCGAGCCGACGGCGATCAAGGTGACGCCCGCGCAACTGACCGAGTACGCGGGCCGGTACGTCGGAGCGCTGGAGGACATCGAGCTCCGCGCCGAGGACGGCCGCCTCGCGGCCCACTTCACGATGAAGGGCGGCTTCCCGCGGCGCGACTCGCCGCCGCTTCCGGCCCCGCCCCCGCTGGCCCTCGCGCTGTGCGGCGAGGACGTGGCGTTCGTGCCCGAGGGGCCGTTCGCCGGCGAGCGTGCCGAGTTCCTGCGCGACGTCGACGGGCGGCTCGTATGGCTGCGCGAGGGCAAGCGCCTCTACAGGCGCGAGACCTGACCGTAGACGCGCTCATCGACGCCCGGAACGTGCTGCGCTCGCAGTGGCCCAACATTCCCGAGGACGACCTGGTGCGACGCACCGCGGCGTGGGCCGCCGCGGAAGGCGTGCGCGCAGTGATCGTCTTCGACGGCGAGGCCCCCGGCGGTCTCGTCGGCGAGCGCCAAGAGAGCGAGCATTGCCTGGTCGGCACCGGCAGGAAGAGCGCGGACGACTGGATCGCGCGCGCAGCGGCCGCCCGTGCCCGTGACGGCACTCCTTACGTGCTCGTCACGTCCGACCGCGAGCTTCGCGCCCGTGCGGGCGCTGCCGCCGAGCGGGTGATCGGCGGCGGAACGTTCGCCCGCCGCCTACCCGGCTAGCGCCGGGGAGGAGCAGACGCCGCAGCAGCGGCCGCACGCTTCTTCTCGCGCTCCTTCTTCTTCCGCTGACGATCCTTGCGCCAGCGGCGAATCGGCCTGTCTCCGCGTCCCACGGCCCGAGACGCTACACGCTCGCGTCAGGAGACACCCGGGTCGTTGGCGATGACGGCGAGCCGTTTGGCCAGCGTCCGGAGCACCTTGCGCTCCACGTCGGGAAACTCGTCCACGACGCTCCGGAAGCTCTGCGAGCTCAGCACGAAGAAGCGCAGCGGCGTCTTGGCCGTCACCGTGGCAGTGCGCGGAACGTCTTCGAGAATCGCGATCTCGCCGATGAAGTCGCCCGGCCCGCGCACGCCGAGGCTCTGCGAGCCACGCTCCACCTCCACCTCCCCCTCCATGAGCACGAAGAACTCGCGGCCGGGCTCGCCCTCACGGCAGAGCACCTTGCCCGCATCCACCTCCATGTCGTCCGCGAGCCTCGCGAGGTGCTGCAGCTCCTTGCGTGACAAGCTCTCGAAGAGCGGCGCTTTGTGAAGCGCCTCGACCTTGGTGTCTTCGCGAAACAGGCGCACCCGTCTACGTTAACCCGGCGCGCGACCGCGCGTCGAGCGCCCTGGGCCAGGTGAGAGCGGGAGCCCGCCGCAGCGGGCTCCCGCCGGTGCGTCAGCTCAACGAAAGGACGTAGGGGCGCTCAGACCTGGTCTCCGGATTCGCACTCGTCTGGGTGACGTTGCTGACGACGGCTGCGATCTCGGCGCACTCGTTCGCCCTGCGAACCGTGGTCGCAGCGCTCTTGCCGCCCCCGACCTCGCCCAGGTGGGTCAGGAGAAGCTTCGAGCCGGTGTCACACGCCACTGTGACCCGGAATGCGCCAGCGGCCGCAGGGTTGTCGAGGATCAGGCGGTACGACGCCGCCTGCGCTGGCAGCGCGATCCAGTTGAGCGCGTAGTTGTCCTGCAGCCTGCCGACGTACACGTCCCCGACGACGACGCTCGCGTGCGGCTCGGTCGGCCCGGCGCCTTCCTGCACGCCGTCGCCGCTCACATACGCGGGACCCTCCTCGAAGCAGTAGGGGTACGGGTACCCCTTACCGCAACGCGCGTTGAACTTCACGGCGATCGCGTACGCGTGGTAGGCGCTGGCGAGCGTCGTGCCACGCTTCTGGAGCGCCCTGTTCATCGCATCGAGGTTGCTCGCCTCGTTGCGGCTCGTGATCTCCCAGAAGTCCTGCATGACGTTCTCGCCGGCCCCCGGCTTGGCCGTTCCGTAGCGCTCGGTCAGGCCACGCCAGGTGATGAAGTACGGATACGGCGACGACTCTCCGATGAGCGGCGCCTCGTCCTCCCCGTGGTAGCCCATGGACTCCGGGAAGTTGGGCCACAGGTAGTTGTAGTTGTCGTTCGCGTAGTCGAAGACCTCGTCTTCCATCCAGGTGGCGCCCCCCTCGACGAACACCGAGTCGGGCTCGTTCTCGTAGCCGTCGTCGTCGGCGATCGCGCCGTAGCCGAACTGGATGGAGTGGTTGAACTCATGCGCGGTGGTCGCATCGAGCGCGCGCTCGGGCGTGCCGGGGAAGGAGTTGTAGTCCGAGTTGAGTCCCATGCAGGATGCCTGAGCGTCCTGGTCGTTCCAGGCGGTGTTCGGGTTGTTTCCGACCGTGCCCGCGCCGGTGCCGAAGTTCGACACGTAGCCGTAGAGCACCGGGCTGAGCTGCTGCACCTTGACGAGGTACTTGCCGAGCGGCGCCGGGTTGGTGACGCTCTTCGGCGGCGCAGCCCAGCGGAACCCGTCGATCTCGGTCGACCAGACGGTCTCCAGCGACTGCGCGAAGTAGTCGATCGTCATCCCGTCCGGGCCCTCGTTGACCTCGGCCGCGTTGTACTCGAAGTAGAAGTTCTTGGTGGCCAGCGTGCTCGTGCTGGGCAGCGGCGACAGCTCGCACGTCGATGTGCCGGGATCGCTCGGCCCGGTGCCGACGAGCGCCGCGAGCTCGAGCTTCGCCAGCCCAGAGACGCCGTCGAGGTTCTGGCGCAGCTGGAGCAGCGGCAGCGTGCCGTCGAACTTCGTCGGGCTCTGGTACGCGGCGGGCAGCCGCTCCCAGGCGAACATCGCATACGCCTTGTAGAGCTGTCCGGTGCTGAAGTCGAGCGTCCCGCTCTCGACCGCGCGGTCGATGAGCGCGGGAGCGGGCGACGGCGCGGCTGTTGCGGCGCCGGCGACCGCGGCCGCCGCAGCGGCCACGCACCCGACGGTGGCGAGACGGACGAGAGCGCGCATGTGAGTTCCTTCCTCTTCGCTGCTGGACGACGGCCGAGAGCCTCGATCGAGGCCTTCCCGACCGGCCGCCATTGTAAACACCACGAGAAGGGGTGGCAAGCTGGATTGCTGCGATTCCCGAGCCGGCCACTGCACGGCGCTCGGCGTGATCTGCCGAAGAGCGGCGGGCGCGCCGCCGATCAACGGCCCGCCCGCGCGCTCGACTGTCGTGGGTCAGCCGACAGGCTGGAAGTAGTGGTCCTCCCGCCACTGGGCGACCTGCCTGGCGATGCGCTCGCCCTGCTCATCAGCGTTGCGGAAGTGGATGCCGGACCACACGCGCGCGTCGATGATCTCGATGATCGCCTGCGAGAGGCTCGAGAAGCTCCGCGTGAGCCCGGCGTTGTTGGTGTCTGTCCACGCGATGTTGTCCGTCCCGAAGAAGTGCTGCAGCGTCTTGACGATCGAGCCGCTGAGACCCGTGTGGCCGGACGGGTGCTCGGGGTACGGCGGGTTCGCGATCAGTGGCAGCCATTCGGCGTCGAGCTGGGTCGCAGCGTTGCCGTCCGTGTCTGCCTCGCGGATCGCGGTGATTGGCCGCCAGTTCGACCAGAGCGCCTTGCGGTCCCAGACGGTGATGAGGCTGTCCGCGGCCGTCAGGTAGAGCATCGCGAACAAGCGCGCGTTCTCGACGAGCGACAACCCCTCCTGCGCCGACAGCTTCCGGAAGATGCGGCTCCAAGTCCCCGGTGGGTTCTCCGCCCAATACCGTGCGGCGTGTGTCTGATCGGGCGTCCGGGTCGTGCTCGTCGCCGACCCAACCGACTTCACCTCGGCGAACTCACTCGCATACTGAGCGCCGGCCATCCGATAGGGCCCGCGGGAGCGGATCTGGGACGGGTCGCCGATAAGGAACGGCTTCACATCCTTGAGCCATGCGTTCGGGTCGTTGACGAATCCGGGCAACACCGGCTTCCACGCGCCTGGGCCTGACCCGATCCTGAACAGGAACGAACCGAAGCGTCCGTCGTTCGTGCGGGCCGCGATCATCGCGGCCGCAGCGGCTTCGCCGACGGCGATCCCGCGCGCCTTGGACAAGCCGTCCGGGACGACAGCCAGCGACAGCGCGTATTGCGCGGCCAGCATCGTCTGCTGCGCAGGGACGATGCTCACGAGCACGCGATAGGCCGCCGTGGCGGCAGCCGCGTCCTTCGAGTCGAACGGCGACGCGGGCGGCGAGGTCAGGTACGGCTGGTAGCCGCCGTCGATCGCGTTCACCGCGTCGTATACGGCGCCGTGCACCATCGCCAGGTGCGGCACCGACTGCTGCGGTGGTTGTGCAGCGTTAGCCAGCAGTGCGGTGGTGGCGTTCAGGTTCCACTGCGTCACCGCATCGGCACGTGCGAGCGGCGGCGCAGCCAGCACGCCGAGGGCGGCCACCAGGCCGATCAGACGCGCACGATGATTCTTCATTCGTCCTCCCTTTCAGAAGGGGCAGTGGCCGGGATCGGCGGCGTCCTGTCGGAAGGCGGCGCCTGCCGAGCCGGGCACGAAGTAGCTGGCCCAGAACTCGACCGGCAGCGGGCCCTCGTTGCGGGCGATATGGACGTTGCCGAGACCGCGATCGACGAACGCCGAGCCGGCGTTGTACGTGTGGGACTTGCACTGCGGGTCATTCGCGTTGTAGAGGGTCAGCGACCCGCTCTTCACCACCACGAGCACGGGCCCGGGGTGCGTGTGCCAGCCGGTGTGTCCTCCGGGTGCCATGGTGAGCTTCTGCACCGTTACGTCGGTCGACCTGAACAGGCCGCTGTTCACCAGCCCCACGAGGACCTTCATCTTGTCCCCGTACGGGTCGGTCATGGTGCCCCGCGCCATCACCTCGCCGACCACACCGGCGCCGGGCGTTGCGAGCGCGACACCGGTCGCGGCGATCGCGGTGACAAGCGCGAGCAAGATGGCTCGCCTCCACGTCACTCTCATTTCTCCTCCCTTCCTGACGAGACCGCTTCGACGACGCGGAACGGGTCGAGCCCGGCCTGCTGCGCCGCCAGCGCAGCGTCGCGGCCCGACGGGGCGTCGAAGACGAAGAAGCAGATCTCGTCCTGCGGAACGTGGATCGCACCCTCGAAGCGGATGCGAGTCCCCTGTTTGGTGAGCAGCTCGGCTACCGAGCGGGCGCGGCGCTCGCGTGAGGTCCGTTCGCCCGCCTGGTCGCGGGCGAGGTAGGTCTCGACGAGGTAGCTCGGCACGCCGGCGACGGTACGCCCGGCGCGTGCGCTTGAAATCGTGAGAACCCCCGAACTTTCACGGCGCGCGAGATCAGGGAAGCTTGCGCGCCAGCTCCGTCCGCGACCGTACGCCCAGCTTGGCGTAGACGTGCGTGAGGTGCGTCTCGACCGTCCGCTCGCCCAGATAGAGCGCGGCAGCCACTTCGCGGTTCGTCCGCCCTTCGGCGACGAGCTCTGCAACCCGCCGCTCGGCCGCCGTCAGCCCCGTCTCGCGCTTGCGCCCGGCGATCCGCCCCAGCTCGGCACGCGCCTTGGCTGCCCAGCCGGCGGCGCCGAGCGCCTCGAACCCGGCCAGCGCCGCCTCGATGGCCTCACGCGCCGGCCGCTTCTGCCTGGCGCGTCTGCGTACGACGCCGAGCGCCAGCAGCGCCCGGGCCTGGCCGAACGGATCGCCCACCCCCTCGTGCTGCTCGACCGCCTGCTCGAGCATGGCGCGCGCCTGCTCGACGTCGCCGTCCGCGGCTGCGATCAGGCCACGGGACCGGGTCGCCTGCGCGGTCACCCACGGTCGGTCCAGTCTCAGCGCACCAGCCTCCCACGCGTCGACCACACGGGTGGCATCGTCACTGCGGCCGCACTCGAGCAGCGCTTCGACGTAGTCCGCCCGCCACGAGTAGAGGGCCGGCTCGCCCCACTCGGCGTCTTCCGCGCCACGCTCCGCGGCGAGAAAGCTCGTCAGAGCCGCCTGCTCGTCGCCGCGCCAGTGCTCCACGAGTCCCTGCGTGGCCGCCAGCGCAGGGAGGAGCGCTCCGTGCTTTTCGGCGAGCCGACGTGCACGCGCGGCGAGGTCGCCGGCACCGTCGAGGTCGCCCTGATAGGCGGCTGCGAGCGCGATGGGAAAGAGATTCTGCGGCGCCTCCGCGTCATCGCGTCCGTAGAGGACACTCACCTCCCGGGCCCGCTCGGCGTACTCGGCGGCGAGAGGCCAGCGGCCCGCCTGCAGCTCGACTAAGGACAGGTACCAGAGAGCATCCGCACCGACACGCTCGTCACGCGTACTCCACTCCTGGCGGAGGCGGTCGAGCAAGGCACGCGCCCTCTGCAGATGTGCTGACCACACGAGTATGTGGACGAGGCAGAACCCGGCGTCCACCTGTCGCCGCAGGTCGGCACGGGCGACGAGCCCGTACGCCTGCTCAGCGAGCTCGAGTGCGCGCGGCTTTCCAGCGTTGAAGCGAACCAGCGCCAGCGCCGCCAAGGCACCGCTGCGCAGGTCGTCGTCGTCCAGTCGCTCGGCGAGCTCCAGCGCCGCGCGTCCGTGCTCCTCGGCCACCTGCATCCCGTCCGTGAAACGCGCCTCCAGGCTGAGGCGCTGGTGGATGGATGCGCGAAGCGCGGGCGGAGCCGCCGTCTCCCGAAGCGCTTCGCGGAGCATCGCCACCGCTTCCCGAAGCTGTCCGCCGGCCTCCAGCTCGCTGAGAAGCACCAGCGCCTCCGCCCGCCGAGGCCCCGCCCGAGTCCGGGCTGCGAGATCGTGCGCGAGCACCCGGGCGCGTTCGACCTCGCCGGCCGCGAGTTGTGCGCGGGCAGCACTCACCACACGACGATGCGCGTCCTCCTCGTCGCCCGGCGGCGTCAGCCGAACCGCGTGCTCGCCGAGCTCGGCTGCCGCCGCGATCGCGCCGCGAGCCCTGGCGACGTCGGCAGCAGCCTCGAGCGCACCCGCAATCTCGGCATTCACGCCCTCCGAAGCGAGTGCGAGGTGCCGCGCGCGGCTGACCTCGTCGTCGACAACCTCGGCCGCCAGCGCGTGCGTGCGGCGCCGTTCGCGGGCGGACAGGCCCTGGTAGAGCACCGACGCGAGCAGCGGGTGAGTGAAGTGGATCGAACGGTTTGTGACGTCGATCACACGTGCATCGAGCGCCGCCTCGAGGACGTCTGCCGGGACGCCTGCACGGCTCAGCTGGTCCGTCGAAGGACGGCCGAGAGCCGTCGCGAGTGCCAGTGCCCGCCGCGTCTCGTCGGGAAGCTCGGCGAGCCTCGCCCGCACGAGCCCTTCCAGCGTCTCGGGCACGAGCAGCGGCTGCGTCGGGTCGCCGACAGCGCCGTGTGCGAGAAGTGCCCGAGCCAGCTCGAGCGCGTAGAGCGGGTTTCCCCCTGAAGTCTCGTGGAGGCGAAGCAGCGTCGGCCGCGCGAACACCTCGCCGAGCCGGACTTGCACGACTCGCTGGACAGCGCCGAGGCTGAGCGGGCCGACATGCACGCGCTGCACACGTTCGGCGTCGAGCGTGTGCTCGAGCCCTGAGACTTCAGCCCGCTCGTCGAGGCGGCGGGTCAAGAGGACCAGTACCCGCTCGTTCGACAAGCGACGCAGCGCAAAGGCGAGCGCGTGCTCGGACGACGGGTCGAGCCACTGAACGTCGTCGATCGCGACGAGCAGCGGCCCGGTTTCGGCGAGGAGACGCACGGCGGTGCGAACGGCGACGGCCAGCGTTCGCGGGTCGGGCGGGTGCGTGCCCGCCTCTTCGACGAGCAGCGCGATCTCGAGTGCGCGGCGCCGGGGCGCGGCTAGCGCCGGCAAAACCTCGTCGAGGTCGTCCTCGAGCAGATCTCCTAGCCCTGCGTGCCCCAGGCTCTGCTCGGCCTCAGCCGGCCGCGTCGACAGAACGCGGAAACGACGCTCCCTCGCCGTTCGGACACCGGCCAGCCAGAGAGCCGACTTCCCGATGCCCGCCTCGCCTTCCAGCACGAGCGCCGCAGGCCCTTCTGCCGTCCGGTCGAGAAAGGCAATCAGGAAGCCGAGCTCCTCCTCCCTGCCCACGAGCTCGACTGCCATCGCCCTGCAGCAATGGTGACAGGATGCGCCCCGGAGTTCACCCGTCGGCTCAGCAGGTGACTGGGTGACGTCTCCGCCCTCCCTTCCCGTAGGCAGTCGCGCGGCAGCAAGAATGGCGCCTGTCGATGGAGAGCGCGGCACGACAGTCCACCCGGGAGCCTGAAGCGGTCGGCTCTGCGGCGATCGGCACCGTCAGCCTTACCGTTTCCGATCTCGCCGGCGTCCGCGCGTTCTACGAGCGCACCATCGGACTGAGCCCAACCGACGAGTCCCGCGAGCTGGTCCGGCTGGGTGTCGCGGACAGACCGCTGGTCGAGCTCGTCGGCCGGCCGGACGCACCGCCGCGGCCTCCGCGCACGACCGGCCTCTACCACCTCGCACTTCTGGTTCCGTCGCGCCCGGACCTCGCGCAAGCGGTGCAGCGCGTGCTCGATTCCGGCTGGCGGTTCACCGGTGCCTCCGACCATCTGGTCAGCGAGGCGCTCTACCTGAACGATCCGGAGGGTAACGGCATCGAGATCTACCGCGACCGGCCGCGTGCCGAATGGCCGCGCGTGAACGGCGGGCTGCGGATGGCTTCCGATCCGCTCGACCTCGACGGGCTCATGCGTGACCTTCGGCAAGGCGCGGATAGCGGCATGCCGGCCGGCACGGGCGTCGGGCATGTGCACCTGCAGGTCGCGGACCTGAGGGCGGCCGAAGACTTCTACTGCGGCTTGCTCGGCTTCGAGGTGACAGTGCGAGGCCTGCCGGGCGCGCTCTTCATCGCGAGGAACGGCTACCACCACCACATCGGCCTCAACACCTGGGCCGGCGAGGGCGCGCCGGCGCCGCCGCCCGGCTCACGGGGGCTGCGCTGGTTCGAGGTCGTGCTGCCGGCGACAGAGGT